>JAKQJH010000071.1 GCA_029561255.1 Bacteroidota bacterium
AAAATGATGCAGCAGCTCTATGAACCCTATGTTCGTCAGGGCAACCCCATCATCTTTATGGATGAGAAAAGTGCGGAGCTGACCAAGTATGCCGCCAATAGTTTCCTGGCCGCCAAGATTTCGTTCATGAACGAAATCGCGGTCTTATGCGAAAAACTCGGTGCTGATGTGGATATGGTACGCCGTGGTATTGGTACCGATTTCAGAATCGGCAAACATTTTCTTTATCCCGGATTGGGATACGGGGGCAGCTGTTTCCCGAAAGATGTACAGGCCCTTGCTAAATCCGCCGCGGATGCCGCTTATGATTTTAAGATACTGAATGCGGTGATGCAGGTGAATGCCGGACAGAAATCATTTTTCTTTGAAAAGATCAGCCGCTATTATGGCGATAACCTGAAAGGGAAAAAATTTGCCGTATGGGGACTGGCTTTTAAACCCAATACCGATGATATCCGAGAGGCACCAGCCCTCGAAATCATCACCCGGCTCACCCGGATGGGCGCCACCGTTACCGCTTTTGATCCGGAAGCGATGCCGAATGTGAGAAGGGAATTTAAAGGGGAACTGGCCTATGCCGATAACCAGTATGAGGCCCTCAAAGGCGCCGACGCCCTGGTTATCTGTACCGAGTGGAATGAATTCCGGACACCAGACTTTAACCGGATCGCCGGTCAGCTGGCTGCCAAAGTAATTTTTGATGGCCGCAACCTCTATGATACCACGCAGATGAAAGCCCATGGTTTTTATTATGAAAGTATCGGCAGAACGGCCAGTTGAGCCGGCAAGTAATAACCTTATTCCTGTTTAAATTGAAAAAGAAAATCACCAGGATTGCCCCCTGGCTGTTTATTCTGTTCCTCCTTATTTTTTTACTGTTCAACGCTTCCCCGGGCATCACCGAAAAAGATGAACAATACCTGGTGGCCTTTTTGAAAGAGTGGAATATTGAACTGGATAAAAAGCAAATACACCGCAACCAGGAAAATGAAGTAGCCTTTATTTCCCGGTTGCAAGATAGTGTCCTGCACAGCATCAGCCATTTCACCATCTCGTTCGATAGTGCCGGGAAAGTGGAAAATTATTTTCATCAACGAAAAGGACTCTGTTTCGACCGCTCCCTGTTGCTCGAAAAATTTTGCTTGCTGGCAGGGTTTAAAGTCCGTCACCTTTATATCTTCTTTAATGGGGATGGGCAAAAACCCGAACGAAGTGATTTTTTCAAGAAGGGCCTTACCTCGCATGCCATGTTTGAAGTTAAAACCAGTCAGGGCTGGATGGCCGTAGGCACCAACAGTAACTGGCTGGGACAGGATATAGAAGGGTCACCTTTAAGTCTTAAAGAAATCAGGAGCCGGTTGGGAAAAAACAAACTGGAATTGAAGAAGTCATTTACGGTGGGACTTCCTTTTTATGATGAACTCCGGCAGAAAGATGCCTTCCGTTTTGTGTATGGCATATACTCCCGGCATGGACAGTTCCTTAAATCCCGTCCCCTCGAAACCTGGCTGAATTCGATCGGCTTAAAAAGCAAGCTCCCGGACTACAATATCAATATGCTTTTTTCCAACCTCTGAAAATGACCGGAATCATCTAAATAAAAAAAATGAAACGCATTTTAATCACCGGGGCAGCCGGCTTTCTCGGTTCCCATCTCTGCGATAAATTTATCGGGAAAGGATATGAAGTCATCGGGATGGATAACCTGATCACCGGTAACCTGAAGAATATTGAGCATCTTTTCCCGTTGAAGGAATTCAGTTTCTATCATCATGATGTCAGTAAATTCATTCATGTGCCCGGTCACCTGGATTATATCCTGCACTTCGCTTCCCCGGCCAGTCCGATCGATTACCTGAAAATCCCGATCCAGACACTGAAAGTGGGATCACTGGGAACGCATAACTGCCTGGGACTTGCCTTAAATAAGAAAGCCCGCATTTTAGTGGCCAGTACCAGTGAAGTGTATGGCGATCCGCAGGTACATCCTCAGACGGAGGATTACTGGGGAAATGTAAATCCCGTAGGTCCCCGTGGTGTATACGATGAAGCCAAACGTTTCCAGGAAGCCATGACCATGGCCTATCATACCTACCATGGACTCGAGACCCGCATTATCCGGATCTTTAATACTTATGGCCCGCGTATGCGGCTCAATGACGGTCGTGCCCTCCCGGCCTTTATCGGGCAGGCGCTCCGTGGACAGGACCTGACCGTATTCGGGGATGGCAGCCAGACCCGCAGCTTCTGCTATGTGGATGACCTGGTGGAAGGGATCTACCGGTTACTATTAAGCGATTATGCCCAGCCCGTCAACATCGGCAACCCCGATGAAATCAGCCTGAAAGACTTTGCGGAAGAAATTATCAAACTGACCGGCACCAGCCAGAAAATTATATATAAGCCGTTGCCCACAGACGATCCCAAACAACGGCAACCGGATATCACCAAAGCCAAAGCCATACTCGGTTGGGAACCGACGGTCTCCCGCGCCGTTGGACTGAAAGCCACGTATGAATATTTTAAGTCGTTGCCGGAAGAGGAAATATGGGCGGATAATCTCGAATTCAAGAAAGGTTAGTTGTTTAGCTGTTTAGTCGTTTAGCGGAACAAACGCCTAAACAACTAAACGTCTAAACATCTAAACCTTACTATTAGCTACGTCAATATGCATAACCCTAATCCCAAAATAGCTGATTTTTCTTCCCATCTTTTTTGGGATGTAGATAGAGACAAACTTGATTGGGAATTAAATAAAGCCCAAATCGTAAAAAGAGTTTTGGAATATGGGTTGTTATGCGATTGGGAATTAATTCATCAACAGTATGGAATAAAGCAATTAGGAGAGATATGTAAGGATTTGCGTGCATTGGATGAGCGGTCACTTGGTTTTATCTCTGTTTTAACAGGAATTCCTAAAGAATCTTTTCGATGTTACATTTTGAAACAATCGACACCCCGACACTGGAATTGATGAATAAAATCATGGCTGTTCCTTTATTCTCGCCATTCAGGCTGGTGGGAGGAACAGCTTTGGCTTTACAAACCGGTCACAGAAAGTCGGTTGATCTTGATTTTTTTGGTCCTTGTTTATTGGAAGAAGGGGAGCTGACTGAGGAACTATCCAATTTCGGTAGTATAACATGGCTGAATAAATTAAAAAATATAAAAAGCCTGTTGGTAAATGGGATCAAAGTCGATTTTGTAAATTATTCATATCCCTGGCTAAGCGGTTTGATAGAGGAGGAAAATGTCCGGATCGCTTCAAAAAAAGATATTGCCCCCATGAAACTAACCGCCATTACTGGCAGGGGGGCAAAAAAGGATTTTATAGATCTTTATTTCCTTTTACAGGAATTTACGCTGGCAGAGATGATCAGCCTGTATGAGGAAAAATATAAAGACGGATCAACGTTCATGGTCTTAAAGAGCCTTGTATACTTTGATGATGCTGAAAATGACGAGATGCCGGAAATGCTTAAGCCCATTACCTGGCAGGATATTAAAGAAACTATAGTAAAAGAGAATAAAAATTACCTGGAATAAAACGAGGACATAAAATCAGTTAAGAATATTGCACTTAAAGCTTTTTTACTTTTTACTTTTTAATTTTGACTTTTAAAACCCACTTCATTTAATAACCTCCCCCATTGTCTTCCTCTCCCTCCATACATCCCTCATCCGTAGCAGACACTGGAGCCATCATCGGAGCAGGTACCAAAATCTGGCATTTCTCGCATATCATGCCGGAAGCGGTAATCGGGGAAAACTGTGTGATCGGGCAGAATGTCTTTATTGCCAATAAAGTGGTGATCGGGAATGGGGTGAAAGTGCAGAACAATGTATCGCTGTACGAAGGTGTGATTTGTGGGGATGAAGTGTTTATTGGTCCTTCCGCGGTATTCACCAATGTAATTAATCCACGCAGTGCGATTGAACGAAAGAATGAATTCAGGACAACAAGAATCGGGAAGGGGGCCACTATCGGTGCCAACGCAACCATTCTCTGTGGAATAGAAATTGGAACCTATGCCTTTATCGGTGCCGGTGCCGTGGTAACGAAAGATGTTCCGGCCTTTGCCCTGATGACCGGTAATCCTGCCCGGCAAACAGGCTGGATGAGTGAAGCGGGGGAGAAGCTGGAGCTGAAGGAAGGATTAGCGGTTTGCAAAGTGAGTGGAATGGAGTATCAATTAGAAAATGGAAAACTCATAAGAAAGGTTTAGTTGTTTGTCGTTTAGATGTTTAGAACATACTAAGCAGATCTTCCGCTAAACGACTAAACGACAAACGTCTAAACTTATTAAACTCTTCCCCTTGAAGAATTTTCTTCTTATAGGCGCCGCTGGTTACATTGCTCCCCGTCACATGCGGGCGATCAGGGAGACGGGTAATAACCTGCTGGCAGCCCTGGATCCGCATGATTCGGTGGGTGTATTGGATAATAATTTTCCGGGGGCTCAGTTTTTTACAGAATTCGAACGGTTTGACCGGTATTGTGATAAAGTAAAACGGAAGGGGACGGCGATTGATTACCTGTCCGTTTGTTCGCCCAACTACCTGCATGATGCACATATCCGCTTTGGCTTACGGATCGGGGCCGATGTGATTTGTGAAAAGCCGGTGGTGCTGAATCCCTGGAATGTGGATGCCCTCCTGGAAATGGAAAAAGAAACAGGAAGGAAAGTGTACAGTATCTTGCAACTGCGCCTGCATCCGGCGATCATGGCCTTAAAGAATAAAATCGATACAACAAATCATACAGCGAAGTACCAGGTCGACCTGCAGTATATCAGCGCCCGCGGCAACTGGTACCTCAACAGCTGGAAAGGTGAGGAAGCAAAAAGCGGCGGCATCGCCACCAATATCGGGCTCCATTTTTTCGACATGCTCTTATGGATATTCGGCGATGTAACCCGGCTGAACGTGACCACATACAGCCCGGTAAAAACCGCCGGCACCCTGGAACTGGAAAAGGCGCAGGTGAACTGGACCATGAGTATTGACGAAAACGACCTGCCGGTTCCCGTCCGGGAAAAAGGACAACGCACATTCCGGGCCATGACCATCAACGGCGAACCGCTCGATTTCAGTGAAGGCTTTGAAGAATTACATACAAAGTCCTACGAAGCCATTCTCTCCGGTCATGGTATTCCGCTGGAGGAAACAAGGAAAGGAATACAATTAGTACACGACATAAGAAGGGTTTAGACGTTTAGTTGTTTAGATGTTTAGCGGACCATTTTGTAAGGCTGAAAACTATTAAAAGCGGGTAAATGAAAATGAATAATCAATTCTTTAGTGAATTTTCCGCTAAACGACTAAACACCAAGCCTTAAACTTTTCGATCAATAGTGAGATTGCAAATTTTAAACCACTACCGCTAAACGACTAAACAACAAACAACTAAACTCTCTCTCCCCCATTCAACCTCTTCAAACTATGAATAAAACAGCACTCATCACCGGTATCACCGGTCAGGACGGCGCCTACCTGGCGGAATTTCTCCTTAAAAAAGGGTACATCGTACATGGAATAAAAAGAAGATCCTCCCTGTTCAATACAGACCGGATCGATAGCCTGTATGAAGATCCCCATATTTCCAACCGGCATTTTGTTTTGCATTATGGCGATCTGACCGACAGCACGAACCTGATCCGCATTATCCAGCAGGTTCAACCGGACGAGATCTATAACCTCGGGGCCATGAGCCATGTAAAAGTGAGTTTTGATGTGCCGGAATATACGGCCAATGCCGACGGGATCGGTACCTTACGCATACTCGAAGCCGTTAGATTGCTCGGGCTGACCAAAAAGACCCGGATCTACCAGGCCTCCACGTCCGAGTTATACGGATTGGTTCAGGAAGTGCCGCAAAGTGAAACCACGCCGTTCTATCCCCGCAGTCCGTATGGGGTGGCTAAAATGTATGCTTACTGGATCACGGTCAACTACCGTGAAGCCTACGATATGTTTGCCTGTAACGGTATTCTTTTTAATCACGAGAGTCCTTTACGGGGCGAAACCTTTGTAACCCGCAAAATCACCCGTGCCGTGGCCCAGATGTCACTCGGTATGCAGGAAAAATTATACATGGGTAACCTCGATGCCAAGCGTGACTGGGGTCATGCCAAGGATTATGTGGAAGCCATGTGGCTGATCCTGCAGCAGGAAAAACCCGAGGATTTTGTGATCGCTACCGGCATCACCACCCCGGTACGTGATTTTATCCGGATGGCTTTCCGTGAAGTAGGCGTGGAGCTCGGATTCAAAGGAGAAGGCAGTGAAGAGAAAGGATATGTAGCCAGCTCCAACGACGCGGTACATTTCCCCGTTGGTAAAGAAGTAGTAGCCGTGGATCCGAACTATTACCGTCCTACCGAAGTAGACCTGCTGATCGGTGACCCCACCAAGGCCAATACGGTACTGGGCTGGAAACCCAAATACACCCTCGACGCCATGGTGAAGGAAATGGTAGCCGCCGATATCGCCCTGTTTCAGAAAAATAAAATTTTAAAAGAAGCCGGGTTTAATGTACTGAGGCAGTTTGAATAGTCTCTCGGTATGGTTCGGCACCCTTCGGCATGGTTCGGCAAGCCTGCCTGTCCGGTAGGCAGGCTCAGGGTGACAAGTGCTGCTTGTTGTCATGGTGAGCGTGTCGAACCATGACTAGCAAAAACATCAATTCAAGAGACCACAATGGAAAAAAACAGTAAAATCTACATTGCCGGACACCGCGGAATGGTGGGCAGTGCGCTGATGCGTAAATGGCAGGCCGAAGGCTTTACCAATATTATCACCCGCACTTCTGCGGAACTAGACCTGCGTAACCAGGCGGCAGTAACCGATTTCTTTTCGGCCGCAAAGCCGGAGTATGTAATCCTGGCGGCGGCTAAAGTGGGTGGTATTGTAGCCAATAATACCTACCGCGCTGAATTTCTTTACGAAAACCTGATGATCCAGAACAATGTGATTCATCAGTCCTATGTAAACGGCGTGAAGAAACTCCTGTTTCTCGGCTCCTCCTGTATCTACCCCAAACTGGCCCCGCAACCATTGAAGGAAGAATACCTGCTGACCGGTTCACTGGAACATACCAATGAGCCCTATGCTATTGCCAAGATCGCGGGACTGAAAATGTGCGAAGCCTATCACGATCAGTACGGATGCAATTTCATTTCGGTGATGCCCACCAATCTGTATGGCCCGAATGATAATTATGACCTGAAGAATTCCCATGTGCTGCCGGCGCTCTTACGAAAATTCCATGAAGCCAAAGAATCCGGCGCACCCAGCGTAAATCTATGGGGTACCGGTTCACCCCTGCGGGAATTCCTGCACTCAGATGACCTGGCCGCTGCCTGTTATTTCCTGATGCGGGATTATAATGAAACCAAACCCGTGAATATCGGGGTGGGCCATGATATCAGTATCCGCGATCTCGCGGGACTTATTCAGCGGATCACCGGATTTACCGGAACGATTGAATGGGACAGCAGCAAACCCGATGGCACTCCCCGCAAACTGATGGATGTAAGCCGCATCAATGCAGCTGGCTGGAAAGCATCCATCACCCTGGAAGAAGGCATTACCCGCGTATACCAGGAAACATTTTTAACCGGTAAACCCTAAGCATGGCGTATAAAATTATTATTGAGTCTGGTCGTGCGGAAAAAAATTACTGGAAAGACCTCTGGCATTACCGGGAACTGTTTTATATCCTGAGCTGGAGGGATATTAAAGTACGCTACAAGCAAACCACGCTTGGTGTGCTCTGGGCCATCATCCGTCCGTTGCTCACCATGATCATCTTTACTTTTGTATTTGGCAAAGTGGCCAAAATGGAAGTACAGAGTGTGGTGCCTTATGCCCTTATCGTTTTTGCCGGACTGCTGCCCTGGCAGTTTTTCTCCAATGCTTTGACAGAAAGCAGCAACAGCCTTGTGGGCAATGAGCGCCTGGTGACCAAAGTCTATTTTCCCCGGATGATTATACCGGCCAGTTCGGTGATCACCAGCTTTATCGACTTCCTGATTTCTTTCGCGATCCTGCTGGTATTATTTGTTGTGTACCAGTATATGCCTTCAGCCCGTATTTTCTGGATGCCCCTGTTCTGGATCATGGCTTTCCTGGCTTCTTTTGGTCCGGGACTTTACCTCACCGCAATGAATGTGAAGTACCGCGATTTCCGTTATATCATTCCGTTCATTGTACAGTTTGGTTTATTTATCTCTCCTGTTGGGTATACCAGTGCGCAGATCCCGGAAAAATACCAGGCCATCTATGCCCTGAACCCCATGGTGGGTGTGATTGATGGTTTCCGCTGGTGCATTGTAAAAGATGCCCCGAATCCCATGCTGCACTATCCATTCTATATTTCACTGGCAGTGATCGTTTTTTTCCTGGCCCTCGCGGTGTACCAGTTCAGGAAAATGGAAAAGAACTTTGCCGATCTTATTTAATAGCATTAAAACTAATCCCCAAGAATGAATACCATTTTAGTAACAGGAGGCGCCGGTAATGTTGGCGGTTCCCTGGCCAAAAAACTGGTCACCAACCCGGATAATTTTGTAGTGGTCATGGATGACCTCTCCACCGGCAATGCCGGTAAATTACCCGATGCCACCCGCTATCCGAACTTTAAATTTATCAAAGGGGATGTTAACTCCCTGTCGGATATCTCCGCGGTCATTCTGCGTTACGGGTTTGATTTCATCTTTCATTACGCGGCCGTGGTAGGGGTGAAGCGCACCCTCGATAACCCGGCCAAAGTATTACACGATATCCAGGGTATTAAAAATGTACTGGAAGTAGCCAAGAACACCGGCGTGAAAAGGGTGTTCTTCTCCTCTTCTTCTGAAGTATACGGTGAGCCGGTGGAATTTCCGCAGAATGAACATACCACCCCGCTCAATTCCAAACTGCCCTACGCCATTGTAAAGAATGTGGGCGAGGCCTTCCTGAAATCCTACAAACAGGAATACGATCTGGATTATACCATCTTCCGTTTCTTTAATACCTACGGACCGGATCAGAGCAGCGATTTTGTGATCTCCAAATTCATTGACCTGGCCCTGGTGAATAAACCGATTACATTGTACGGGGACGGATTACAAACACGGACCTTCTGCTATATTGACGACAATATCGAAGCCACCACCAATGCGCTGTATGAAAATAAATTTGTGAATGATGTGGTGAACATCGGTTCCGATTATGAAATGACGATCAAGGAACTGGCGGAACTGATTATTAAAGAAGCCCGTTCTTCCTCTCCCATCATTCACCTGCCGCCATTGCCGGAAGGGGATATGACCCGCCGCAAGCCGGATATCGGCAAGATGAAACAACTTCTTTCGCGGGAAATGACCCCGGTGACAGAAGGGGTACGAAGAATACTGGCCCTGAGAAAATTATCCTAACTGAACAGCATACCAAAGACCGGAGCAAATGAGTGAACCCATTATCAAGGTAGAAGGACTCGGCAAGAAGTATATCATTTCGCATGAACAACGCGAAAGCTATACCGCCCTGCGCGATGTGATCAGCCGGAAAGCAAAAAGCCTGACCAGTCGCGGCAAAATCAAAACGGTGCGGGAGGATTTCTGGGCCTTAAAAGACGTGAACTTCGAAATCAATCCCGGTGAAGCGGTAGGGATTATCGGCCGCAACGGCGCGGGAAAGAGTACCCTGCTCAAAGTACTGAGCCGGATCACTGAACCCAGCACCGGCCGGATTGAGATCAATGGACGGATCGCCTCTCTGCTGGAAGTAGGCACCGGTTTTCACCCGGAGCTTACCGGCCGCGAGAATGTATTTCTGAACGGTGCGATCCTGGGGATGACCCGGTCAGAGATCCGGAGTAAGTTTGATGAGATCGTGGCCTTCAGTGGCGTGGAAAAATTCCTCGATACACCCGTGAAGCGGTACAGCAGCGGGATGTATGTGCGACTCGCCTTTGCCGTAGCGGCCCACCTGGAACCGGAGATACTGGTAGTGGATGAAGTACTGGCCGTGGGTGATGCCGAGTTTCAGAATAAATGTCTCGGTAAAATGAATGAAGTGAGTCACCAGGAAGGCCGGACAGTTTTATTTGTGAGTCATAATATGCGGGCCATCCAGGATCTCTGTCAGAAATCCATTTACCTGCAGAACGGGCAGGTACTGGATATTGGTCCAACCGACCAGGTGATCGAACACTATCTCAATACCGGTACTTCACAAACCTGGTCGGATGCCACTGGTCCGGTGCAGCTGGTAGAAGTAAACCAGGATAAAAAGGAAATAAAGATTGATGTGCAGTATAAAGTGAGCGATGAATATGTGCTGGAGATTCCCAACTTCGGGTTTGTGATCTATGATCAGATGAACACCCCCGTTTGTGGCTTTAATCCTTCCTTGCTGAAGGAGCCTCTTCCATTGAAGCAATACCGGAAAGAGGGCCGCATTCAGATTACCATGCGTGAACCCCGTCTCCTCGATGGCCGGTATAATTTCAGTTTCTGGTTTGGGGTGAATTCACAGTTCGATATACAGTATGTGAAAGATGCCATCTCCTTTGAAGTGGTGGGTATGACCGAACACAAACAATTACCCTCCAATATCCTGGGCACAAGCGGGGTGGAATGTCAGTTTGATTTTGCCTGAGCCCGCTGTTACAGTAACCCTTTTTGATAGTATGAAATTCACCGTTACCGCCAATAAGCAGTTTCCAGAAATAAAAGAGTATGCGGTTAAAAATGCCGCCATCGGATTTTATGGCTATGTATTTAAAGGATTGCAGAATCTGCAGCCAATCATGCCTGCGGATTACCGACCCCTCAGTTTTTATTCAGTGCTCCGCAATACGGTGAGCCGGAAAACGGTCCGGGTGGATAAACCGGCCTTAAGCATTGTCAACAGCTGGTACGATAATTTTTATCATTTTGCCTGGGAGTCGCTGGTCAAACTCTACTTCCTGCGCGATCATATTGATACCGCCACCGTGGTCTTCCCGGAAGAACGGCGGAAATTTCATGATCAGTGGCTGAACCTGCT
>JAKQJH010000080.1 GCA_029561255.1 Bacteroidota bacterium
AGATAGCAGCAAATGGAAATTTGATGTGGGTGGACATGGATGGGGGAATAATGAATTGCAGTATTATACAAACAAGGATACACAGAATGCCGTTGTACGAAATGACGTACTGGTGATCACGGCGAGAAAACAGGATAAAGAAAACCGCAACTATACGTCTGCGAAACTGCTGACCAGGGGTATTAAAGAATTTATGTATGGCCGCATTGAAGTAAGGGCCAAGTTGCCGGCAGGCAGAGGCACCTGGCCGGCCATCTGGATGCTGGGATCAAATATAAAAGAAGCCGGGTGGCCCGGATGCGGGGAAATAGATATAATGGAACATGTGGGCTATAATAAGGACAGTCTGTTCGGAACTATCCATTCAGCTGCTTATAATCATGTGAAGGGAACACAGAAAGGGAAAGGGATTTTTATACAAAGGCCGTATACCGAATTTCATACCTATGCAATTGACTGGACAGCAGAAAAAATTGATTTCCTGCTGGATGATCAGGTTTATTATACGGTAAAGAATGAACACCTGACTACAAAAGAATGGCCCTTTAATCAGCCATTTTACCTGATTCTGAACCTGGCTATTGGCGGGGGATGGGGTGGTAAAATGGGAGTGGACGACAGTATATTTCCGGTTGTGATGGAAGTGGATTATGTCAGGGTATACCAGTAACTCCTGTTGGAAATATTTTGTATCTTCTGTTTGTTAACAACCTGTCCTGCCAATTTAAACGATTGCTTCCATGAGAAAATACAAATCAAGGCTAGTTTGTTTGCTTTTCCTGTTATTACCTTCATTTGGTTATACGCAATTTGTTGCATTACCTAAAGAAGCTAAATTCAGCTTCGGGGATAATCCGGCATGGTCAGCCCCTGACTTTGAAGATAAGGGCTGGATGCAGCAACAACTGGCAAAAAGTTATACTAAGGATTCCTCCTATGCCTGGTATCGCATCAGGGTCACTATACCTTCCAGTCTTAAAACAACGGACGGCCGCGGGTTGAAACTGATGTTGGGGAAAATTGATGATGCAGATCAGACCTGGTTCAATGGACAGCTCATCGGGAAAACAGGTTCTTTTCCCCCGGCTTATGAAACACAATGGGAGAAACAGCGACTGTATATTATTCCGGAAAATATAGTCCAATGGGATAAAGAAAATGTTATTGCCGTCCGGATCTATAACCTGATCGGCGGCATGGGTATGTGGGAAGGACCCTATCGAATAGAACCACTTGGATGGACCGATGAAGTATCTGTCAATCGTTCGTTTACCGAAGCTCCGGACAACGGGGTTCAGTTAAGACTGGCACTGTCAAATAAAACCAATAAAGAATTTAATGGATCTGTTTATTATTGGGTAGCTGATAAGCAGGAAAAGAAAATACTATTTTCAGAAGTAAAGAAAGTAAAACTGGCCGCAGGTAAAGAGTCCATCACAACTATTGATTTTACGGTATTCAGAAAAGCCGGATCAGATGTGTTTAATGTGGGATACCAGATTAATGATGACAGCAGTTCATTGTTTCTGACATACGACCAGCTTTTTATAGCCAGTTCAGGCCTTGTTATCCCGGTCACCGCAATGGTAAGTCCTGTTGTGAAAGATAAAATTCAGGAAAAATTTGTATCGCTTCCATTTAATCAGCAAGAACCGGGTGGTTATCTGTACACGCGGCTGATACAGAACCTGCAGCAGCGATTACTGCAGGTGGATGAAGATGGGCTGATGGGTTCTTATTTCAGGAGACCTGGAATTCATCCCTGGGCCGGCGAACATGTAGGTAAGTACCTCGAAGCAGCCTGTAATACATGGAAACTGACCAGGGATCCACGGCTGAAAAAGCAAATGGACCGCATTATGTATGGTTTAATTCATACACAACAGGAAGATGGTTATCTCGGCACCTACACCCCCGATCAGTACTGGACCAGTTGGGATGTATGGAGCCATAAATACAATTTGTATGGATTGCTGGCTTATTATACCATGACGGGTTATAAACCGGCGCTGGAGGCCTGTATCAAAATGGGGGACCTGCTGTGTAAAACATTTGGCGACCAGCCCGGTCAGCTGGATATCATAAATGCCGGTACGCATATCGGGATGGCAGCCACCAGTGTGCTGGATCCCATGGTGGAACTCTACAAGTATTCAGGGGACAAGAAATATCTTGATTTTTGTTATTATATACTGAGGGCCTGGGAGCAGGACAACGGGCCGAAAGTCATCAGCACATTATTGGCTACCGGCAATGTGGCTAAAGTGGGGAACGGAAAAACCTATGAGATGATTTCTAATTTTGTGGGTCTGGCTAATCTCTATCGTCTTACAGATGATGTTAAACTTTTAGAACCACTCCTGATTGCCTGGAAAGATATTGTAAAAAACCGCCTGTATATTACCGGTACAGCCAGTGCCCATGAGTATTTCCAGGAGCCCGGCCATTTACCCGCAGGATTGGATGCCAGCATGGGGGAAGGTTGTGTGACCACTACCTGGATGCAGTTTAATCATCAGTTGTACCTGATTACCGGTGAAAATAAATACCTGGAGCAAATCGAGAAGACCGTATATAATCATTTGATCGGCGCCGAAAATCCGCAAACGGGTTGCGTAAGCTACTACACCCCGCTCATGGGCAAAAAACCCTATACCTGTTATATCACCTGCTGTATGTCCAGTATACCCAGGGGAATAGCGATGATCCCCTATTTTACCTATGGAAGAATGGGAAACAGCCCGAGCCTGCAATTATATGAGCCGGGTACTTATACCGATACATTACTTACGGCGGGCAATAAACGCATAGGCTTAAAAATGGAGTTGAAGAATCAGTTTCCGGAAACCGCCGCCAGTTTATTAACACTGCAGTTAATGGAGAGAGCCCGTTTCCCTTTAGTACTCAGGGTGCCGGAATGGTGTCAGTCATTTACCGCCACTATTGGACCGGTGGTTTATAAAGGAATGGCCGGAAAGAACCTCGTGATAGAACGGAACTGGAATGTAAACGAGCAGGTTAAAATTAATTTCAATATGCCGGTGTTTGAATGGACCGGTGGAAAATCATACCCGGGGCAGGTAGCTTTTCAGCGTGGCCCCCAGGTGTTGGCGATTGATAGTGCTGTAAAAACCAGCAGTGATGTAACCATTGATCAGATCAAACTAACAGCGCTGAAAGCGGGTGGATACCTGAATATGACCCAATCGTCTCTGTTACCGGAAAAATGGATTGGAAAGCAATTATTTCCTGTTTATTACAGCGATGGCTCAAAATTAATATTGATTCCCTTTGCAGATGCAGGGCAGACCGGTGGAAGTATCCGGGTCTGGCTGCCATTGGCGAAAAAGCCTTAAATACACAATAAAGTGAAAAAGATCAGTTTAGCTTTTTTTTGCTTCATCCTGCTGCAACAGTTGCAGTCGCAAACAAGGATGAACACATCTTTGAGTTTTTTACATGCATCCGGACAGGATATGGTAAATGAAACCGGAAAGAAAGTTTTTTTAAAAGGGGTGGGATTAGGCAACTGGATGTTGCCGGAAGGATATATGTGGAAGTTTGGTGCCGGGGGCGACCGGCCACGAAAAATTGAAAAGCTCGTTTCGGAGCTGATTGGGGAAGAGAAAGCCAGCCGTTTCTGGACATTATTCCGTAAACATTATATTACCGAAGCTGATATCAAACGTATTGCTGAGCTGGGTTTCAATTCTGTACGCCCTGCACTCAATTCCCGGCTCTTCATGACCGAGGGAGATAACCCGGTTTATGTGGAAGAAGGCTTTCAGTTATTGGATTCATTGATCAGCTGGTGCCGGAAGTATAATCTCTATGTGATTATAGATATGCATGGGGCACCCGGTGGGCAGACCGGGCAGAATATAGATGATAGTCCCAACGACCTCCCTGAGCTGTTCATGGAAAAAAAATACCAGGATCAATTGGAAGGCCTCTGGATAAAATTGGCCACGAAATATAAGGATGAGCCGGTGGTGGCGGCCTACGATTTGCTTAATGAGCCGTTACCTGTAGGAACCGGTGCGGCTGCGAAGTACAAACATTTACTGGTGCCCTTATACAAACGGTTAACCGCGGCGATCCGTAAAGTGGACACCCGGCACATGATTACATTGGAGGGCTTTGACTGGTCAAACGACTGGTCCCTGTTTGATAAGCCCTTTGATGAAAATGTATTTTACCAGTTCCATTACTACTGTTGGGCAAGGCCTGATCTCTTGGGAGGCATCGATAAGTTTATTAAAAAAAGAGCGGAACTCAATACCCCCATCTGGGTAGGAGAGACCGGGGAAAAAGGCAATACAATCTATTGGAGTACTACCCAGTTATTTGAAGCAAACAATATCGGTTTCTCTTTCTGGCCCTGGAAGAAAATGGATACGGAGAACACCCCTTATTCTATTAAGAAACCAGCCAACTGGGACTTGATTGCGGAGTATTCAAGAGGGGGTACAAAACCGGATCCGGCTATTTGCATCCGGGCATTTGATGAATTATTGGAGAATATCAAACTGACGAATTGTGTCTATTATCAAGATGTTTGTAATGCGATCCTCACCCGCATTCCAGGTAAGATAGAAGCAGAGAACTATGGGCATACTGGATATATGCAATCCTATTTCGTGAGGGATACCACGGCGAGGTCTGCTTATTACCGGAAAACAGAACCGGTAAAGATCGCGCTGGACAGTAAGGATGAAAAGCAATTCTGGTCCGAACAATCAGTGGAAGTAAAAAAATCAGAATGGCTGAACTATACTTTCGCCAGTGAGGATGGCAACAAGCGGAAACTGACGATCAGGGCGTCAGCGGTCAATGGGCCGGTGCTGCTGGAACTTCGTATGAATAAACGGAAACTGAAAGTTATGGTGAGTGATACCGGATTTACAGAAATCGATTTGGGAAATGTTCCGGTTAAGCAGGTTGGGAATACGATCAGGGTGTTGGTGAAATCAGGAGTTGTGAAGATAGATTGGCTGAAACTTCAATAAGAAAGAATGAAAGGGAAACGCATATTTGTTGTTGGCAGTTCGAACACCGATATGGTGGTAAAATCCGCTAAACTACCCAGGCCGGGTGAAACTATTATGGGTGGGATGTTTTTAATGAATGCCGGAGGCAAAGGAGCCAACCAGGCGGTGGCGGCTGCCAGGCTGGGAGGGGAGGTTACATTCGTTGCAAAAGTGGGGAACGATATTTTCGGTGCCCAAAGCGTGGAGGGATTTAAAAAGGAAGGAATTCAGACCCAGTATGTGTTGGTGGATGATAGCCATCCATCGGGTACCGCACTGATTATGGTCAATGAGGAAGGGGAAAATTGTATTGTAGTGGCTCCTGGTGCAAATGCGGCCTTACGGCCCGCAGACCTGGAGCGTGTAGAAGAACTGAAAGAGGCAGCAATAATTCTGATGCAGCTGGAAATTCCGCTGGAGACGATTGAAGCGGCTAAAAGAATCGCCGTTGGCAATCATCGACGAGTGATGATTAATCCGGCACCTGCCCAGGCACTCTCCGATGAACTGCTGACCGGATTATTCCTGATTACACCCAACGAATCAGAGGCGGAATTACTTACTGGTATTGCCGTGACAGATATGGAATCTGCTACGCGGTCGGCAGATTTTTTTCTGAACAAAGGAGTAGAAAATGTGGTCATAACTATGGGGAAGCAGGGGGCTTATTTTAAGAACGGGTCAACTTCATTTATGGTACCTGCGCCTGCAGTCAAAGCCGTGGATACCACGGCTGCGGGTGATACGTTCAGCGGGGCGCTGACAGTGGCTATAACTGAAGGAATGGACTGGGAACAGGCCATCCGCTTTGCGGTGAAGGCGGCTTCGCTTTCTGTAACCAGGATGGGGGCCCAGGCCTCTGTCCCTTACCGTTCAGAGATTCAATAAACGTCAATCAACTACTGCTATATGTTTATTGTAGAAAACTACGGCCTGGCCGTGCTGCTTTGTGTGATCACCATGCTTTGCTGGGGGTCCTGGGCCAATACGACCAAACTCACCACTCCGTCCTGGCGGTTCGAACTTTTATACTGGGATTATGGGATTGGTATTTTACTGACCACTTTATTGCTGGCATTTACGCTGGGCAGTACCGGTGAAGCGGGAAGATCTTTCCTGGCTGATTTCCGGCAAGCCGGAAGTAATCACCTTTTTTCTGCTTTTGCCGGTGGCGTGATTTTTAATTTAGCCAATATTCTGCTGGTGGCCGCTATTGCCATTGCCGGAATGTCGGTGGCCTTCCCGGTGGGTATTGGAATTGCCTTGGTGTTGGGTGTGCTGGTTAATTATATTGACAATCCTCTAGGAAACCCTTTATTCATCTTCGGCGGCGTGGCGCTGGTGGCGCTTGCGATTGTGCTGAATGCAAGGGCTTATCAGAAATTACAGTCTGGTACTGCAGGAGGAGTTTCTGCTAAAGGATTAATACTCTCTGTTGTCAGTGGTTGTTTGATGGGGCTGTTTTATAAATATGTAGCGGCTTCCATGGTTACCAGTTTCACGATTCCTGAAACTGGTAAGCTTACACCCTATACCGCCCTGGTGGTGTTTGCAGTTGGGGTGGTGTTCAGCAGTTTTATATTTAATACGATACAGATGAAGCGTCCGTTTGCCGGCAGCCCGCTTTCTTTTTCCGCTTATTTTAATGGACGTTTAAAGGATCACCTGATCGGGATACTGGGTGGTGCTATCTGGTGTGTGGGTATGTCGCTGAGTATACTCGCCTCTGAAAAAGCCGGACCGGCCGTTTCATACGGACTGGGCCAGGGAGCAACCGTTGTAGCGGCCTTATGGGGTATCTATATCTGGAAGGAATTTGACAAAGCGCCCAAGGGGACGAAAGGGATATTGAATCTCATGCTTATCCTGTATGCATCCGGTTTAGCGATGATCATACTTTCGAAGTAGGTATTCATTTGAAAAATCCGAGGAATAAAAAAAGACTGTCAGCTTGCTGACAGTCTTTTTTGTGCCCGGGATCGGAATCGAACCGATACACCATTGCTGGCGGCAGATTTTGAGTCTGCTGCGTCTACCAATTTCGCCACCCGGGCAATAACGGGCTGCAATATTACGCCATTCCGGCCAATTGCTGTTTAATGCGATCGAGGTATTTTTTCTGGTAATAATAGTCTTTTACCTGCAACAGCTCTTTTTCGGTAGTAATACCTTCCTGATAATTTTCCACCACTTGCTGAACAGGCTCATAGATTTCCAGTTGAAGTGAATTAATTCTTTTTCCAAGGGCCTCTCTATCGGCTTCCTCTGGATCCATCAGGGCTTCGTTAATTTCCATTACTTCCATCAGGAAATCCGGCGCCAGCTGGTATTTTTCTTCCTCTTCCAGTAAGCCCTTGAGCTGAAGCACATACTTTATAGTTTCGTCGGGTGACTGAAACGTCTTCCAGGCCTTGTTCAGCATGGCCGATTTTTCCAGCATTTCCTGCCGGGTTACCTCATCCGCCTGGGCATGAAAATCGGGGTGAAATTCCCGGCTCAGGGCAAAAAAACGGACGGAAAGCTCCGCCGGGGTCATTTTTAGCCGGACCGGACTACCGAATATTTCGAAATAAGTCATTGCTTGTTAACGGTTTTTGTATTATTTCTGCAAAAAAAATGGGTAGATTCGGTTACAAAACCCAATTCCACACACACAAATTTATGTATAAAGCATGGAGGTGAT
>JAKQJH010000133.1 GCA_029561255.1 Bacteroidota bacterium
GCGATGATAACCAGACATATCCGCTACTTTGGAATAATCGGTAAGTGGTTTCAGTTTTTTTGCCAAATCATCATACAATGATTTCGCGGCTGCATAGGTGGTATCGGCCGTGTACATAAAATAGACCAGCATCCGGTCATAGCCAAGGGGTATGATACTGCTCTGGAGCCTGCGGTCAACGGCGATCTGTAAATCCGGAAAATATTCGGTGATCTTTCCTTCTTTGGCGGCTCTTTCCTTGTCATAGGTTTTAGCAACCGTCCTGAAACCCGCGGTCCAGTTACTGGCCAGGTAATTCAGCCGTTGCAACATTCCCCAATTGGTATCTGCCGGCTGCCAGCTGGTGTTGAGGCGGGCTACCGAAAAATCGACAAACACGGTGTCGGCTACAGAAGAAGAATATTCATCATCCTCATCATGAGGAATCAGGGGTTCTTTTTTCAGGGCATTGCACAGTACATCAAACGTGTCAGTACGGGGTATCCGGAACAGCAACACACTGCGCCAGGTTTTTCCCCAGAGCGCATGTTTTGTCGTGTCTTCGATGGTAGAAATATACTTGCCGATCTGCCGGTCATACACATCAATACTGACCGGATTACCCGATGATTGGGCCATCACCACCAGCCAGTCGTCTTTTTGGAGGTAAACGGCCTGACTGATATACTTACGGCTTTTGCCCAGTGGTTTCAGTAAGGGAACATCCTTCTTAATGATAGTGCTTACCGGCCCGTTCAGAATGCCGGCCTTGGGTTGTGCCTGCAAGGCAACACTGGTCATCAACAACAGACAAAAAAAACAGGCTTTTATAATCATGGCAGTAGCAGCGTTGTGGTTAGTGGGTATTGTTTCCGTAAACAAATTAGGCTATTTTTAAAAAAAGTCAATATGAATATGTTCATCCAACTAAAACGCCGCATTGGCTTTCTTTTTTTCGCCTTATTAATAATATCCCTTAGTATACAGGCACAAACTCCATTGGAAAAAGCCCTTTCTGCCAATGATACGGTAACGGCCTTGCAGCTGATCCGTAAGGGCGAAAACCCGAATCAGATAGTGACCAAAGGAGAAGGCTCCTTGCTGATCCGCTATTGCCGCTATTCGGAAAATGACCCGATCGCTTTCTTTCTGATGAATAACGGGGCTAAACCCGACACCCTGCGTACCCCGGCCGGACGTACCGCCCTGCATGTGGCGGCCGCTTACTATGCCTGTGAATCCCTGTGTGACGCATTGGTAAAAGCAGGTGCGGATATCAATGCCCGTACAAATGACGGGGCAACACCACTGATGCTCGCTGCAAACAGCGCCAAACTGCGACTGGTAAAATGGCTGATACAACATGGAGCAGATCCTTTACTGAAAGACAAAAAAGGGAAAACGGCCTACGATTATGCCCTGTCGGCAGATGGTCTATTGGATCTGCCGGAGTTCCGGAAAAAGATGGAAGAAGCCTGTGGGTTTAATAAACGCGAAACGGTGATTTTTCTGAAAGAGAAAACCGGTATACAATGATTGCGGTGCAAGTGTTACGCATTTTATTTAAAACGTAAGCATATAAATCAGCTTTACCCAGTTATACTATCAAAAACTTCTTAGCAAGGGCCGTTCCCTTCTCGCCTCTCGCTTCTCGCCTCTCGCTTCTCGCTTCTCTCCATTCACCGCCATTCAGCGTGACCTCACCGAATCCTCTTTGTGCCAGCCACCCATGTTCCGCACCTTTACATAAATATTCACCTCACGCATGACTTTTTTCAAAGCATTTGGCCGCAGGCCCGGGAAAGCAAAACAGCAGCAATACAGCGGGCTGCCAAATTATAAAGACGGCCAGTTTCAGAATCCTGTTCCTACTCCGGCATTGGCCGAGGGACAAACCATGCCTAAAATACTATGGGAGTTTTTAAAGAAGCATCCGGAGACCAGGCCGGAAAAGCCAATGCCTTTTATTCAGACCGATCTGAAGCGGCTTCACCCATTGGAGAATGTGCTGGTCTGGTTTGGACATAGTTCTTATTTTATTCAAACGGATGGCAAACGTTTTTTGGTGGACCCGGTCTTCAGTGGCAATGCATCGCCAATACCGGGTTCGCTCAAATCCTTTGCCGGGACCAATACCTACCAGGCAAGCGATATGCCGCCGGTTGATTTTCTGATTATCACGCACGATCACTGGGATCACCTGGATTTTCAAACGATTCAACAATTAAAACAGAAGACCGGAAACGTAATCTGCGGTCTGGGAGTGGCAGAACATTTCCGTTACTGGGGCTGGCCCAAAGAGTTGCTCACTGAACGCAACTGGTACGATACGGTAGACCTGGCACCGGGCTTTAAGATCACCCTCACCCCGGCACGTCATTTTTCCGGGCGTACGTTCAAACGCAATGTGTCACTCTGGACCTCCTATGTGTTACAAACACCTTCCTTTAAACTTTTCCTCGGGGGCGATAGTGGGTATGGTCCGCATTTCAAAACCATCGGCGATCAGTATGGTCCCTTTGACCTGGCCCTGCTCGAATGTGGCCAGTACAATAAGAACTGGCCTTATATCCATTCCACTCCCGAAGAAGTGATACAGGAAGTACATGACCTGCGTGCTGAACGTTTTATTCCGGTGCATCATTCGAAGTTTAAGTTGGCACAGCATCCGTGGTATGAGCCGGTGGAACGGGTAAAGGCGTTGGCCGGGGATTTGTCGTTTGTTACGCCGGTGATTGGGGAGAAGGTGAGGCTAGAAGTGAGAGGCGAGAAGCTAGAAGCAAGAAGCTAGAAGCGAGAAGGGGGTGTCCGAAAGAACGGATTTCCTTCAGGCCTCCGCAGCTTATTGCTGCGGGGGTTTATTCTGTCGCTTTCAGCGACGGAGATAAATGCGCACGTGAACGCTCAACGAGGCCTTCGGGCCTCGTCTGTATTTGGGGATGGTCCACAGACGATGGTCGACGGTCCACAGACAGTCGCCTCAGGTAGGTTACGTGTGAACAGATACGTAATGTTGGACATGGTGGGGCTGAAAGAACATTTCCTTTTTACACAATGCACCCCTGCCTCCTTCGCTAACCCTGTCTGTCCGGCAGGCAGGGCTACGGTGTCTAAACCGGGGTGTCCCGATGAATTTCATGTTTCTTGATTTTTCTACCGACAATACACCCCGCTGGGGTGAGGTGGTGAATTACAATCTCCGATGATTTTCTACCAATAATGCACCCCGATGGGGTGAGGGGTTAAGCCAGACCTAACAAAAACTCTCTTAGAACGCCCCTTCTCGCCTCTAGCTTCTCGCTTCTAGCTCCCTGTTTCAGGGGATACCCAAACCCTCCCTTCACGGGATTGTCTCCACCCGGAATAAAGTCAACATTTGTATACATCTAAACGCATTACCATGAAATCATTTATAACCTTCCTTTTTTATGTCGCTGTGCTGGTGCTGCCAATGCGCTTTTTAGCTGCACAGGAAAAACCGTTACCGGATATTAAAATGCCGGAGATCCCTTATAAGCCTGCCATTAAGAAAGGCTGGGTGGGACAGTTTGTGTATACCCTCCAGTTTAACGACAGTACTGGTACCGGCAAGGGGAAAAACAAGGTGTACTATCATGTGATCGTTGACAGGACCAATTCAGGGTATGTGGAGTTTCCCACTGAAGTAAGAGGCGCCATCCGCAGCAACCAGCCCGATAAGAACAATGTACAGCGCTATGAAAGCTGGATCGGCAGTGGTACCAAAAACGCCTGGAGCAAACACGATGAAATTGATACGGTGATCGTACCCACCGCCATGATGGGTAGAGATGGCATTACCGGCCGGCTGGAAAAGTTTTCCCGGTATAATTCAGACACGAACTGGATCAAAGGGTTTATCTCCAATACAGATTTGCAGATAGATCATGTGACGGGTAAATACAGTTTTGCCGTACCAAAAGTTGACTATAAGCTGGAAGGAACGGAAACCATGATTGAAACGGTTTATAGTACCGCTAAAAAAAATACCACTACCCGGAAAGAGAATAAACAACTTGGGTTGGGCCATACTTACCTGGTCTTTGGTGACTGGAATATACTGGAAGGCAATTTTAAAGAAGGACAACAGGAGATTATCATCCGTCAGCGGATCCCGGTAACACTGGAGCAATCGTACAATGATAAGAAGCTGCCGGTGAAGAAGGGGTTTATGGAGTTTTATTTGGTGTTGAAGAAAGTCGGGTGAGGCAGTCAACGGTCGACAGTCGACGGTCCACAGACGGTCGTTTATAGTTGAAAAGTCATCATTGAAAGCGTCGGAGGAGTTGGTGAGAGGTGTAGAGAAGCTACAAGTTATTAGGTAAAGCTTTCTCAGTAGGGGCTGTTCCCTTCTCGCTTCTAGTTTCTCGCTTCTA
>JAKQJH010000138.1 GCA_029561255.1 Bacteroidota bacterium
CACTTCATACTGGGCGGGGTTGGTATCCTGGTACTCATCGATGAGGATGTACTTGAATTTATGCTGGTATTTGGAAAGACTCTCCGGTACATTTTTCAGTAATTCATAAAATTTAAGCAGGAGGTCATCAAAATCCATCGCACCGTTTTTAAAACAGCGTTTTACGTAGGTATCATAGATCTGCCCGATAGCAGGACGATTGGCCCGCATATCTTCCTGTTGAAGTCCGTAGTCATTCCGGTACTCAGCCGGTCCTACCAGGGCGTTCTTAGCCGAAGATATCCTGTTGTACACCTGGTTAGGCTTATACAGTTTATCATCAAGATTCATCTCGTTGACCACCGCTTTCACCACACTCTTGGCATCATCGGTATCATAAATGGTAAAATTGCGGGGGTAACCGATTTTCTCTGCTTCAAAACGGAGGATCCGGGCAAAGACGGAGTGAAAGGTGCCGATATAGAGATTACGGGCTTCGCCATTGCCAAGGATCTTCTCCACCCGCTCTTTCATTTCCTTGGCGGCTTTATTGGTAAAGGTCAGGGCCAGTATATTAAACGCATCCACCCCGTGGGCGGCCATCAGGTGAATGATCCGGGTAGTCAGTACCTTGGTTTTACCACTGCCTGCACCCGCCACGATCATGATGGGCCCGTCTTTATGAAGAACTGCTTCCCGCTGCCTGTCGTTAAGTCCTGCTAAATAATCCTGCATGTTTTTATCGCCCCATTTTATTCCGGGTCACAAGCCCGCAAGTTAAGTTTTCTCCCGATGGAATCCGTAGACTGTGGATTAATAGATAATGCCCGGAAAGCAGCCCCCTTGTCACCCTTTTAACCAGTCAACCTGCCTTTGCCGGCAGGCAGGCCCGTCAACTTACCATCATACCTTCCGCTTACTCGCCAGGTACTTCTCATGTACAATGGCCCCCATCGGTTTATTGTACACTTTCCCTTCAACCCATGAAATAATATCCAGGTAAGCAAAGGCGCGGGTCTGGAAACGGTTGGTCTCGAAGTGTTTGATCTGTTGCAGGAATTTTTCAAACTCCGGCTTGAGCTGCCGGGTGGGGATGGTGATAGAATGCCGCAGGAATTTGAACATGGCTTCCTCAATGGCCGTAAGATTTTTCATCTTGGCCATAAAGCGGAAGACGGATTTGGTCAGGGATTCCATCAGCATATCATTGCCCAGTTCATAGTGAGCCAGCAGATGCACCAGGCGTGCATAACACTGCAGGTCATAGCGAAGGTTA
>JAKQJH010000139.1 GCA_029561255.1 Bacteroidota bacterium
CTGTCATCCCGTAGCGGTATTCTCCGGCAGCAGCCGCAATATCATCTGCTCACAAGGCAATGGAGGCGAAGTGATGCAACAACAGATTTTCCCTGCAAACGCCTGGGGTACGCGTTATCTCACTTATCATACCGTCATGAATCCAAATGGCGATATCACTGGTCCCTTTCTGAATTATTACCGGGTGGCGGTACGTAAACCGGGTACTGTGGTAAAACGAAATGGTATTCCTTTAACCGGACTCATCAATAACTTCTATTACGAATTCACCAGTGACAGCGGTGATTATATCGAAGCCGATGCCCCCATTCTTGTGGCCCAGTATGCGGTGTCAATCAATGAATGCGCCGGTATCATCGATCCGCCCCTGGGCGATCCGGAAATGCTTTTTCTGAGTCCTATCGAGCAGGGTGTAAAATCAGCCCGCTTTTATGCCACCCGAAAAGAAGCGATTGATATTACTTTTATCAATATCCTGATTCCGCAAACCGGCCTGGCCTCATTACGGATTGATGGCACAGCACCTAATGCCGCGGAATATTTTACGCATCCTGCCGATCCCACCTATGCCGTTGTAGTACGCCGTTTCCTTGGCGCCCCGGTACAACACAGCATCAGCAGCGACTCCTCCTTTATTGCATCGGTATATGGAGCCGGCTACTTCGAAAGCTATGGCTATAATATGGGCACCCTGGTGAACGACCTCAATAGCCGGTCGGGTTACCAGAATGTATTCAATACATCCGGATTGGCGGATACCATGACCTGTCCGAATTCTCCCTTTCGTCTCTCCCTGAAACTGGCCTATAAAGCCACCCGTATTCACTGGCGCCTGAGCCAGGTAACCGGATTAAATCCGAATACCGATTCGATACAAATCAACCCGGTGCCGGTGGATTCATCCATCATTAATGGAAGAAAATATTATCATTATACCCTGCAACAGGATTTCACCCTGGCCCGTACTGGCAGCTATGATATCCCGGTAGAGTATTCCGCTCCGGAAATTGATGCCTGTAATCAAACCGAGTTTACCAGCATCCGCTTCATCGTCAAAGAAGGACCCAAACCTGATTTTACGATAAGCGATCCGGCCTGCCTGGCTGATAATATACTATTCACCGGTACATCCAATACAAATGGATTTTCGATCAGCAATTATTTATGGCGTTTTGCAGATAACACAACCGCCAATACACAAAACACTTCCAAACAATTTACCACAGCCGGTAATCAGGCTATTCAATACCAGCTTGTTACTACCAATGGTTGTATCGGTGATACCAGCAAGATCATCACGATCCATCCCAACCCGGTCGCTGACTTTACCATCAGTGGCGCTCCTTTCTGTACGGAAAAAGAACTGACCATCCGCTCCTCCCTGGGTGGTATCAGTCAGTGGAACTGGGATCTGGGCAATGGCAGCAGTACGGCTGTACCTTCCTTTATGCATCAATATGCTACCGCCGGAAACTATACCATCCGTTTGATTACAGCCAATGCGGCCGGTTGTTTATCGGTCCCGTTCCAGCAAAGCCTGCAGGTGAATCCCACTCCGCTAGTCAATGCCGGACCCGATACGGTTATCCGTGCCGGCACATCGATCAGTCTGCCTGCCACCGTATCACCAGCAGGTAATTATCAGTATACCTGGACGCCCGCTACTTATCTCAGTTCGGCTTCGGTGCTCAGCCCGGTCTGCACCCCTGTTTTAAGTACTCAATACTTATTACAGGTGATCGAAACCGGCACTGGTTGTGCGGCCGATGATGAGGTGCTGGTAACCGCCGTAGCTGGTTTGTTCATTCCCACGGGCTTTACCCCCAATGGGGATGGGAAAAATGATGCCTGGACCATCCCCGGACTGGCCCTCTACCCCGGTGCACGGGTGGCGGTGTTTAACCGGACCGGACAGCTGTTATTTGAAAGCAGCGATTATACCCGCCACCCCTGGGATGGCCGATACAGGGGACAGGTACAGCCCACGGGTGTGTATATATACTTAGTTGAGTTAAAAGATAATAGCCGGCAGATCCTGAAAGGGACGCTCAGCCTGATACGATAAGTTTATAGAATTAATTCTACAAAAAGCCAAAAGAAAAGATGGAAATTAGTGCCTTGATGAACGACCTGATCAACGAATTGCCCGCCGTAAAACTGAATCCTGTAATGCAGCCAAAAATTCTCATCGCCGATGATCACAGCATGATCCGCAAAGGACTGAAGCTGCATGTCCAGTTGACCCTGGGCTTTACCGATATTGAAGAAGTGGGTACCTGCAATGAACTGATGAAGGAATTGGTGAAGAATAAATACACCCACCTGATTCTGGATATCATTCTTTCCGACGGCAATACCCTCGAAGTCATTCCGAATATCCGCCGGGTGTATCCTGATCTGAATATCCTGGTCTTTTCCATGCAGCCGGCCGAGATCTATGGTGAGGCGGTGAAACAATACGGCATTAATTATTATCTCTCCAAATCGGTGGGAGAAGATGAGATGATCCAGACCCTGCAGAAATTCATCCATAACGAAACCCCGCAGAAACGCACGGATATCCATCACCAGGATAATCCCTTCAAGACCCTGGCGCCCCGTGAACTCGAGATCCTGCACTATGTCTTAAAAGGTATTGGTACGAAAGAGATTTCAGAGAACCTGAACCTCAAGATGAATACGGTGTCCACCATCAAGACCCGGATCTACGAAAAAACCAATGCCGGCAATATAAAAGAGCTGATCGAGCTGGCCACCCTGTACAACGTCAATTATTAATCAGGAATCAGTAACTTGTTCCGGAGCCATGGTTATGTATCTGCGAACATTGTTATCTGCCTTTATTTTTTGTTTTTCTGTAGCTGTATTTGCCCAGGGAAATAATAATTTTCATGTCCGCCAGTATGGTACCGAGGACGGACTGCCTTCGAACGGCATCAAAGGATTGCAATGGGATACTGCCACCCGCTTTCTCTGGATTGCGACCGAAGCCGGGATTGTCCGGTACAACGGGATGTCGTTTAAATCATACACCAGCGAGGACAACCCCCATATCACCAACGAACGGATCCTTTTCCTGATCCGGAACAATGCCGGTAAGATTTACACCGCTGATAATATGGGTAATCTCTTTTTTGTCAATAAAAACAAGCTTGATTTTTATAAAAAGCAGCTGATAGTCGGGAACCCCGCCAGTAATATTATCACCCTCAGTGTATCTGATAAATTTTACCAGCAGGACCAGAAAATTACCACCGGACCTTATGCCCTGCAGTTTGACCAGGTTAGTCCGGTAACAGATACCTCCTGCCTGATCTTCCGGAACGGTGTGCTGGTCTATTTCAGTATTTCCATGGTAGGTGCGGAGCGACTGACACTTCCTGATCCCGGGGTAAGATGGATTTTTAAATGTGGAAATAAAATTTTTCTGGCTGATAAGAATAATAATTTCTGGCAGTTTAATAGATCCACCCGGGGTTTTACTAAAGTGATACTGGAACAACGGGGTGTCCCCTCCGGTCAGGATCCGGACAATTCAATCCTGATATGGGATAACGGGATGGAATTCCCGCTGTTGGTAAACAAGGAAAAAATCTGGAAAATCAAATTTGAGAACGGGGTGCTCTACTCCGAACTAATCAGTGACCAGGTACCACAGGATGTACTGATCCGTTATGCGCAATACGACGAAAAACTGAATACCCTGTTCCTGGGTACTGATTCAAAAGGAATTATCGTGATCCGGGAGAACCTGGTGGAGCCGGTGCGAAAAGTAAGGTCAACAACCAATGAACGTACCTCCTACTATTCACAGGTGGAACTCCCGGATGGCAGTATCATGACCAATGAAGGGCATCTTCTGGGAAAAAACAATCCCACCGCCCCACAGGCACTCAAAGGTCCATACAGCATCAGTACCTATCTGCAAAATGATTCTGTTTTCTGGTTTATACGGACGAGCAAAGAATTGGGCATCTCCTGTCTGCATAAATTCAATCTCAACAGTGGCCGCCTGACTCCTTACCCCAAAATAAGACCAGACTATGCACAGCTGGTCATGGCTGAATCCGGCGGGCAATTATATATGGCCAATGAAGTGGGTATTTTCAGGATGAACGGAGATGGTATCGATACCGTCTATCATTACAAAAGTTCGGAACAACTGAGGACCCATTTTGATATGAAGGAAATCAGTCCGGGCGTGTTGGCCATTGCCAACTGCTATGCCTTATTGCAGTTTGATACAAAGACCAACAGGCTCGATACGCTTTATACCGATGGCAATTATTGTGTACGTACGATCTGGACCTATAAGGATTATATATTCTTCGGCACCTATGGAAACGGGCTGTATGTCAGTCATAAAGGCCTGGTAAAGGCCCTGCCGCTGGATAAAAACCGGCATTTATTATACACCCACTGTTTTGTTGACGACGGAAAGGGCTTCTGTTGGATCAGTACCAACCGGGGCTTATTCAAAGCCAGTATTGAAGACATGATACACGCCTACGAAAAGAATGATCAACAGTTGTATTATCACTATTTTGGACGGAATGACGGCATGGATATGACAGAGATGAATGGCGGCTGTATGCCTTGCGGACTGGTAATGAAAAATAAAACCATTTCCTTTCCCACCATGGAGGGCTTGTTATGGGTAAATCCTGCCACTGCAATACCCGTACTGCCCGATGGTGAAATATTTATTGACGAGGTAACTGTTGATGATAAGCGGATAGACCCGGCCACCTTTGATAAAGAAAGTGTAAACGCTTTTCACCGGGATGTGCTGATCCGCTTAGGTTTTTCAGCCTGGTGCAATAAAGAAAATATTTACCTCGAATACCGGCTGAATAATGAGCGGGACTGGAAAATGGTGAATACAGATAATGGGGCGCTGATTCAGCTGGGTAACCTGGAGAGTGGTGAATACACGCTGAATATCCGCAAGCTGAATGGGTTTGGTATCAATAACTATTCATATAAACAATATAAGTTTTCCGTCCCGGCTCCCTGGTACCAGCGCTGGTGGTTTTATATCCTGAGTACAGGAATTGTATTTGGGGCCCTGAGTCTTTATTTTCGGTTCCGGACCCGCCAGTATGAAATAAGGGAACAAAGACTCGAAAATCAGGTTTCTGAAAAAACAAAAGAGCTGCAGGAACAAAATGAAGTACTCGAAAAAAACAACAGTATCAAGACCCGCCTCATCTCTATTATCAGTCATGATATCGTGACCCCGTTGAAATTCCTTAACGTGGCCGGTAAGAACCTGATCGAGAAAAGGAAGCTGATGAGTGAGGATCTGCAGGTGGAAACCTTAAAAGAAATCACGAATACTTCACAGGAACTGCAGCTACTCTCCACCAATATCCTCAACTGGATCAAGTATCAAAATGAGAACCGTCGTCTGGTAAAAGAAAATTTCAACCTGCAGGAGATGGTAACGCAGTTGCTGGGTTTATTACAATCCCTCGCCCGGCAGAAAAAACTCATCATTCTCAACGATGTCGATCCGGCCCTGGAGATCCACCAGTACTACGAACCCCTGAAGATCCTGATCTATAACCTGCTCACCAATGCGATTCATTTTACGGAGAAAGGCGCCATTGTGGTATCCGCCATTAAAGAAAATGGCCATATCACTGTCTCGGTCAAAGACGAAGGTATCGGCATGAGTCCCGAACAGATCCAGCGACTGATGGCCGAGGAAGTGGTGATCACTTCCGCCAATGTCGATAATAAGAAAGGCCACGGGCTGGGTTACCTGATTATTAAAGATTTGTTGAAAACAATGGATGCCTCGCTGGATATACAGAGTAAGAAGGGGCAAGGAGCTACGGTGTCTATTCAAATGAAAAACTAATATGCGTCGCCATCTGTTTATATTTCTAAGTTTACTGATATCTGTGGCTTCAACTGCTCAGGACACACTGCCAAAACTGATCTTAGTGAATCAGCACCGTCCTTCGAAAAAGATCACCCTGAAAAATGACTGGGATACTTATTTTTTCACCGCCACTGGCAAATACCACGGTGAAGTCATAGCACTCACCGATTCCTCCTTACAACTAATGCGGTATTATAAAAACGGGAAAGACAGCAGCTACACCAAAAAAGTGCGGGTCAGCCGCCGTCACCCCGAAGGACTGAAGATTAAACACCTATCGCTTTATACCCGGGATACCATACAATTGTTGCTGAAAGATATCCTGATTGTACGCAAACCCTGGATCAATAAGCGGGGCTGGATGCTTATTCCTGCTTACCTGTTGGGGGGTGCGATACTGGCCGTACCCTTACTGCCGGTGGCAGCCATCACGAAAGGCAGTGCCGGTGTGCGAAACTGGCTGCAGTTTGAAGCCCTGCTGCTGGGCATCTCCGGACCTTCCCTTTTTATCGGTACCCGGCATAAAAAATATGTGATAGGAGAAAAGTGGAAACTGGTATTGGAATAATCAGGCTTTGTCTTCCACCGCCTTCCGTATAAGGTCCATCTCAAAACCTCTCGCCATCAGGAAATCCATCGTCTTCTTCTTCCGAACCATATACTGATCCGATTTTAAAGAGGCATACCGTTCATCGGCCATCTTCTTTAACACGGTCATATATTCATCCTCATCAATCTGCTTCATGGCTTTCTTAATACAATACTCACTCACCTGCTTCTGCTTCAGTTCATATTTGATCTTCACCCGACCCCAGTGCTTCACCCGCCACTTGCCCCCGGCAAAAGCAATTGCAAACCGTTCTTCATTCAGGTAATTCTCTTCAATCAGTGTGGAGATAATCTCATCATGATCCTTCTTCCACACTCCAAGGTCATACAACTTCTCCTTCACCTCACTATGCGCCCGCTCCTGGTAAGCACAATAGTGCTTCAGCTTTTGCAGGGCCTGTTCTTTGGTGAGGGATTTTTTGTACATACTGCGAAGATAATACTTCGGCAAGCTCAGTATGACAACGACTGTCACCCTGAGCTTGTCGAAGGGCACCCTTCGATACGACGCATGCTTCTGCAAGCCTGCCTGTCCGGTAGGCAGGCTCAGCATGACAAGGACTGTTGTCACCCTGAGTTTATCGAAGGGCAGGATGACACGATCATTTCGCTCCGAATGTTGAAAAGCAGGAAGTGTCTGTATTTCACTACCAACCCCGAAGGGGGTTGAACGATTAATAGCCCCGGGTGTCAACCCGGGGTCCGATGTTTACGATATCTCCTGGAACCCTGAAGGGGTTCAACTAAATCTTCGTATGTAATTATTTTGGCTTGTTATCTGTAGGACATTAGATTTAAAAAAACTTTAAAAGTTTAATGAATTCCGCCTGCCTATCCGGTAGACAGGTTTATCGATGGGATGGGTGACATAGAGGAAACATAATAAGTTGAACCCCTCCGGGGTTCGAGGAGATCGCGGGAATATATTAACCCCGGGTTGACACCCGGGGCTATTAATAGTTCAACCCTTTCAGGGTTATGAGAGAATGTTTATTGAAAATCCTTCCCGCTTTTCCTCTTACGAAGCGGAATGTTGTTGTCAGGTTGAGTAGTCCCGCCAAAAAAATTTACACGGTTGGAGAATACTTTTTTGCGGGATGTATCGAAACCTGCGTCTTCAACGTATCCTTCAACCCGCTCGTCGCTTTCTCCACTACTTTATACACCGTTTTTACTTCCACCTCTTTCCCGTTGATAGTGGTTGTACCATAACCGGTGAAAACGGTCTGGGTGACGGGTTGTAATGAACTACGGTTGCGGATATTGCTGCGGGACGTACTGATACCGGCTTTCTGTTGCGGTTCAGTCAGGTTACCTTCTTTATCCAGTATTAATTCGTCTGAAATTTTTGAAGTGACATCGGTTTCATAAACACCATCACCGTCGAGGTCGGCCTGTACAGAGATGGTACGTAATGATTGTGTATTCTGGGAAGCAGTGACTTTCACATCTCCTTTACGGAAGCTGCCATCGCCGTTATCCAAATCATTATCAATCACACTGGCCGTTTTATTCGAACGCGTTGAATTATGATCCTGTGCTTTGCTGCCGCCGCCGCCACCTCCACCACTTCCGGGATCAGGTGCTGCAATACTGGCGGTTTTATTGGAGCGGGTTGAATTATGATCCTGTGCTTTAGTTCCGCCGCTGCCACCACTGCCGCCGCCACCATCCGGAGCAACTATACCGGATTTATTAGATCTTGATGAATTGTGATCCTGTGCACGGCTGCTACTGCCATCACCTACAGAAACAAATGTCTCGTCGTTGATGATCAGTTTTTGTTCTACCGTAAAGGTATAACTGCCTGCCTCAAGGCCGGTAAACTCAAACATCCCGTTTTCATCGGTGGTCATGGTCCTCATCTGACCACCCGGGTTCTTGCCTCCTTTAACAATGATCCCTCCGATCGGACCACCCGCCTGCCGCGACATAGCACCACCGGATTTAGTACCCCTGGTCAACCGGTGGGTCTGATCATATCCATTGTTACCCGCGATCATATCCGCTGCACCATCTCCATCCAGGTCACCGGTTGTTACTGGTATTGTTTTAATATTCGACCGGGGACTCCAGATCTCTTCCTCTGCATTGGCGGCCATCCGTTCATTGGTCTGATTAGATTTCGTTCTGGTTTTCAGCACGGCATCTGCGTGTCCATCCCCATCCACATCGCTCACCATAACACTATACTGACGAACCCCGTTATGCGCGTTGTTTACTTCCAGACTCTCCGTAATATCTGATGAGCTACCATCAGAAAAAGTGGCGGTAGCTCTTAAAGTGATTCCTGTGCCGGCGACACTGATACCGGTCAGTCTTCTGGCATTCGGATTTCCCGTCTTATTTGATTTTAATACTTCCACCCTGCGCCGTTGGGTACCCGCTTCATCAATCGTCAGGGAAGGTGAACCACCTGAGGCAGGAGATTTTTTAATGGATGAACTGATATCGGCTGAACTGCCATCACTGAATGTCGCATTCGCCCTTAAGGCTTCATACTCCCCATCACCATCTGTATCGGCTTCAATAATCGTCAGCGTTTTATTCCGGATATTCGACCGGGAGGTACTGATACCGGCTTTTTGTACCGGTTCTTCTTCTTTACCACCTGTATTTAAAAACAATTGCAAAGCTGAAGGTGCAGTCTCCACTATCCCCCGCATATCTGATGCACTGGCTTTATAATAGTCATACCCTTTTTTAGTTCCCAAAATGCCGATCACCGCCACTGCATAATCTCCATCCGGAACATTGGCAAAAAAGAAATCACCACAGGCGGTGGTTGTTGTTTTCGCCAGCACAGCCCCGCTATACGGATTTTTTAAGTATACATCCACTCCGGCCAGTCCATCACAATCCTGGTCATGTCCTTTGCCGCTTTTGGCCATGGTACCCGCCATCTGACTCTCCGTAAAAGCAGGGTTGTTATGGCCGTTTATCATTTGAACATTTTCTCCAGCAAGATCATTACCTGCAAAATAGGGGTTGTTTTGTACACTGGATAACCGGACAGTAGTGGAACAGGTATCACAAGCATTTCCACTTCCTTCCTGGTAAAGCGGCTGGTACTGACGACGACCAGTTGCCATTCCGCTGCCCTTGTCTCTTCTGCCGGTGGCCATTCCACTGCCGGCTTCTCTTGAATAAAGGGTAAGCACCGAACCAATACCCGGACTTGGATTGCTCACCACCATGCCGGTGGC
>JAKQJH010000154.1 GCA_029561255.1 Bacteroidota bacterium
GTAAAGCTGGGTGTTCATCTTCCTTCTTTTGGCAAATATGGTGTAGGCGTGATCTTCTTTCCTAAGGAGATAAAACTGAGGGAAGAATGCCGCGATATTTTTAACAGGGCTGCCGAAAAACTCGGTTTGGAAATACTAACGTACAGGAGTGTACCGGTAAATACAGCCGGCATTGGGCCTACCGCTTTGTCTGTAGAGCCTGTGATGGAGCATGTATTTGTTGCCTGTCCTGATCATATCAGTAATCCATTGGATTTTGAAAGGAAATTATTTGTACTGCGGAATCATGCCAGTCATACCATTAACAGTACCGTACGTAAAGATGCGATCGGTTTTTATATTGCTTCTCTTTCTTATAAAACCGTAGTATACAAAGGACAATTAACAAGTACACAGGTTAGAAATTATTTCCCGGATCTGAACAACAAAAGAGTAGTCAGTGCATTCGGGTTGGTGCATTCAAGATTTGCCACCAACACTTTTCCTTCCTGGAAACTGGCACAGCCTTTCCGTTATATTGCCCACAACGGGGAGATCAATACTTTGCAGGGAAATTTAAACTGGTTAAAAGCCAGTGAACAGGGATTTGTATCTCCCTATTTCAGCAAAGAAGAAATGGAAATGCTGTTGCCGGTTGTTACCAGTGCCCAGTCTGATTCCGCCTGCCTCGATAACATGATCGAGTTACTAACGTTAACGGGCAGGAGCCTGCCGCATGTGATGATGATGTTGATTCCCGAGGCATGGGATGATAATGATAAAATGGACCCGGTAAAAAAGGCATTCTATGAATATCATGCATCTATGATGGAGCCCTGGGATGGGCCTGCTTCCATCTCGTTTACGGATGGAAAAATAATTGGTGCCACGCTTGACAGGAACGGCCTGCGTCCGTCAAGATATTGTGTTACGCATGATGACCGGGTGATCATGGCCTCTGAAAGTGGTGTGTTGCCAGTAGATCCTGCAAACGTAAAAGAATTTGGAAGGTTGCAGCCGGGTAAAATGTTTGTGGTGGATATGGAACAGGGCAGGATCATCAGTGATACAGAGGTAAAGAACAAGATCTGTTCACAAAAGCCTTACGGTGAGTGGCTGAATAAATACAAGATAAGACTGGAAGAACTACCTGAACCAAGGGTGATGTTTACGCACCTCGAAAGCGACCAGATCTTTAAATATCAAAAGGC
>JAKQJH010000161.1 GCA_029561255.1 Bacteroidota bacterium
TGATGAAGCCGGAGCGGTTCCGCTCTTGAGTTCATTCTTGGTATCATCAAAACTCCAGTAAGCGATCAGGTTATTGGGAAATACTTCATCGGAACTGGTATACCCGTCAATTTTTCCCTCATACTCTCCCGGATTCACACCAGGCAGGTTATTCGGGTTGCCATCTTTCTTACAGGAAACCGCGGCCAGGAGGATGCCGGAGAGAATCCAGGTCCTGCTGTTTTTATATAGTGCTGTGTAGTTCATTATTGTTTATTTAAACGTAATTCAATTAATAACCGGGATTCTGGGTGAGCACACCGGCACTCAGGTCAATCTGTGTCTGCGGAATGGGAAGCAGTACATCCCTGCTGCCATTGAAATTGGGTTTACCGGCGGCATTCAATGCAGCCTGTGCGATACCCCAGCGAACCAGATCAAAGAAACGTTCATGTTCCATGGCCAGTTCCACGCGGCGTTCCTGGCGGATGGCATCCCGCAGCGCTGCCTGATCGGTAGTGGTTACATCCGGCAGGATGGCATTATTGCCAGCACGGGCACGGGCCCTGATGGAGTTCAATGCATTCTGTGCAGCGGTGATATTGGCCGCGCCACCCACTTCATTCGCCGCTTCGGCAAACATCAGGACCACATCCGCATAACGGAGTGCCCGGAAATTCATCCAGTAACCAAAGCGGTTACCAATGGAAGCACGCAGCGACGGGTTTGTATATACTTTGTTATTATACCTTGGATTTGGCAGGCCCACCGGGAGGTTCTCCCCGTAAATAGTCTGGTAAGTTGTGGTGGAATTGCTGGTATACATGATCGTCCGGTTCTTACGCGGATCTCCCGCTTCATAGGCGGCTTCCAGGTAAATGCTGGGTGTATTCCAGCCCCAGCCCTGGTCCCAGATACCGGAACCACGGATCCCCTGTATTTGCGCATATTGAACGCCGTTAGCAGATGGAATGGCGGAAGAAGCCGTAGCCTGTATTTCAAAAACCGATTCCTTGCTGTTCTCGCCTTCTTCCCTGAAGATCTTATCATACGAAGTGGAGAGATTATACTGACCCGATCCCATTACGGCATTGGCCGCGTCCATGGCCAGTTGCCATTTCTGCTGATACAGGTACACTTTGGCCAGTAAGCCATTGGCAGCGCCTTTGGTGGCACGTCCGGCAAATTTGGCATCCCAATTCATAGGGAGTGTGCTGGCCGCAAAGAGCAGGTCGCTTTCGATAAAAGCAAGCAAGGTGGCTGGTGTGGCCTGTGGCACATTATTCTGTGCAGCGGGATTACTGAAAATGGTATCGATCAGCGGCACGCGTCCAAAGAGACGGCCCAGCATGAAATAACCATAGGCCCGGATAAATTTCGCTTCACCGATGGTCTGCTGCTTGATCGCGTCAGACGCTACAATATTGGTATTGGTATTAATTTCCTTAATGGTGGAATTGCATTTATTGATCAGGCCGAAATAACCCACCCATAAAGTATTGGCAAATCCATTACTGGCGGCCACCGGGAAATTGTCCATATCAATGGCATTGGCCCCGCCATCAGCAGGTGTACTTCCTTTGTCCGCGTCATCGCTGCGGATACTGGTGGCGGCAATGAACGACTGACTGTGCACATTAAAACTGCGCAGGTCATTATAAGCCGCGAATATAAACTGGTCGTACGGACCTGAACCACCCGGATATGGATAGTTGTCTGCATCATATGCGCCCTGGCGTTCCGTATCCAGGAACGTTTTACAGCCGGTCAGCAGGCCAAGGGCCAGGAGGGCCGGCAGGAGCAGGCGGCTTGTTTTAGCTGGATTGAAAAATAATTTCATATTCAATGATTTTAATTCGGTTTAGAAAGTAAGATTGACACCAAATGAATAAATAGCAGGAACCGGGTAAGCTCCGTTATCAGCACCACCACCCAGAATATCCCCAATCAGCGGTTCCGGGGAATAGCCGGTTACCTGGCTCCAGGTCTTGATATTCTGTCCGCTCAGGAA
>JAKQJH010000169.1 GCA_029561255.1 Bacteroidota bacterium
CATAGCGATGACCGACTTCTCCATTTTATTTCCATACATACGGATGTGATCCATATGTTCTTTCCCTGCTCCGTTTTCAACCATTCTCCTCGATATATCGGGCGGCTGTTCCCGCTTAGCCCTAATCAGATCTTTTGAAAAGAGAATCCTTAACTGTATATATTTAACCAGGCTGTCGAGTAGTTGCTGTTGTTCCCGGTTTCGGCCCAGCAGATCTTTAATCTGCACAATCTTGGTTTGCAGATTAAGACCAGCGGTATATAAAGAATCCAGGAAATCCTCATTACCGGTTATAATATAGCCTCGGGCCCCTGTTTCATTATCCAGGGTTGTCATTACCAGTTTCTGGGTGTGTTCAATGATCAACTGGGTAGCATTCACCTGTTCAGATGTATCCCTGACTTTCTTTGACTGATAAACCGAAACGTATAATACGATTAAAAGGGTCGTGGTTAACAGAACCAGACCTGCAGTAAGCAGACGAGTGGAGGATAATAGTTGCATGCCAATCGTTGTTCGCATAGTTGCCGGGGCAACCACTTGACTACGTGTTTAATACGGAACAACAATACATAGCATTGCCGACCGTTGGTTTTTTGTTTCGCTGCCTTAAAATAACCGGCAGCTGGTTGGTGTTTTATCCTGTTTAAGCTCCCTGAAAAAAATCTACTTATAGTAATCTAACTAAAATAATGACTGCTTGTTTACGAAATCAGTAATCATTTTGAGATTAATATAATTAATCTGTAAATGAAATTTAGTTGTTTAAACACTGACCACGCTATGTGATTAAGCAGTAGTTTACTACATATGATAAAGTAAAAGTTGTAAGTTTTAAGTGGTAAGTTGTAAGTAACAGCCTTTCACTCACTATCAACTATCCGCCAACCGATTGCCCTCAGTACGGGCTGTTGACTGCCGACTGCTGACTGCCGACTGTTGACTGCTGACTCCCGACTGCCGACTGCCGACTCGCCAAACCTCCATAAAAAACTAAACTTCCAGCTGTCACCAAATTGCCCTACCTTAACAACAATCCCCCCACTCCGCCCCCCCCTTTTCCGCCCGCATAGCCACGTTACCAAAAACCAACGATAATGAAAAAGATCATGATCTCTTTCGTAATGCTTGCTGTTTTGTCCTGCACGGATGAAAAGAAAGATGCTCCTGCTGCAGATGCTGCCGGCACTAACACAGACACCCCGGCTGGTTTGCCCTACACCGCTACGTATAGCAGCAACTGGAATAGCAATGTCTCCGATGCCGATCTCAAAACCGTTTTACAATCCTACAAAGACTGGGCCGATGGCAATATGAAAGGCCTCAGCGATGCCATGGCCGATACCGTAGATATTGACCTTACCAGTGGAAAATCCATGCACATGAGTCACGACAGCCTGATGACCATGTGGGGCAAGAGCCGCGACAGTCTCAGTTCCGTAGTCATCAGCATGGATGCCTGGCATAAAATGTATTCCGTTGATAAGAAAGATGAAGTCGTGGTCACCTGGTACAAAGAAGTAGACACCTACAAATCCGGCAAAGCCGATTCAGGCTATTTCCATGATATCAATATGCTGAAGAAGGGGAAGATTGTGTGGTTTAGTCAGTATAAGAGGCCGATATTACCAAAGTAGGGAGAGGCACAAAGAAGAGTGAGTGGTGAGTAGTGAGTGGTGAGTGGGGAATACAGGGGGAGAGAATAGTAAATAGAGAATAGGGAATACAAGGAACTTGTCCTCCGAAGCATTTCCTTTATCCTCCGAAACTTCAGCGAAGGAGAACTTCGCTAAAAGCTTCGGAGGACGGCCCGTCAGTTGGTGAATCAATTGACGGGTTTTTTTATTTCAAAAACAACCATTGATCAATTCAAAAGGGTTTGTGCTAAGCTCCCATCTGCGTTATCAGCGTAGTTATCTGCGAAAATCTGCGGAAAAATTTTACCGGATCAGCACCACCGTCCCTCGCCCCGTTTTCTCTTCCTCCCCTTCCAGCTGATAACGACAGGACCAGATAAATACATTGGCATCCTGCGGTACGCCTTTATACAGACCATTCCATCCGGCATTTAGGTCTTTAGTGGCAAAGACCGTCTCACCCCAGCGGTTGAAGACCCGGAACTCATATTTTTTTACATTCCCGAAGAGGAAGGGTTTTAGTACATCATTCTTTCCATCGCCATTGGGGGTGAAGCCTGAGGGTACATACAAGCCTTTCAGGCATTCTTTGGGATTCACGATCACCGAATCACGGCCTTTGCAGTTGTTTGCATCGGTTACTTCCAGCCAGTAGGTACCCGGCTGAGTGATGCTCAAGGATGAAGTATTGCTGCCGGTACTCCATTGATAGGAAGGATAATTCCGGAGCGGATTCAGCACTATACTTCCAAACGTACAAATCGCTGTATCAGCCGGTAAAAATAAAGCCGGTGATGGATACAGCTGATTAATATACGTTGTATCGGCACCCCTGCATCCGTTGCCATCTGTAACCGTTACCGCATACATCCCGGTATTGTTCACCGTGATCGTGCGGGTACTGGCGCCCGTGTTCCAGGCATAACTGCTGAAACTACCTGCATCCAGCTGACGGCTCGTGCCACTGCATAAACCCGTTTGCTGATCCAGGCTCACTACCGGATCGGGACGGAGGGTCATGATCACCGGGGTACTGATGGCTGTATTGATAGATATGCAGGGGGCATTGGAAAGCAGTTCACAGGTAACCTGATCTCCATTCGCCATACTATTATCCGTGTACACCGGACTGTTTGTACCCACAGGCTGATTATTTTTCTTCCAGGTATAAACAGGATTCGGTCCCCCATTGACCACCATAGCCGTAAACTGCACAGGTGTATTGCGACAGACGGTGTTGGTGGCGGTGGTAATCGTAATTGCCGGCGGGTCCACCGGATTGATCGCAGCGATAAGCGTATTACTCAATACCACAGCCGATGTTACACAAATCAGCGAGGTCCGCAACGCACAAACAATCACATCACCATCATTCAGGGCATTATCGGTATAGATCGGACTATCCAGCATCAGGTTCACTGAATTTTTAAACCAGGTGTAATGCGGGCCACCGCCCGCCTGAGTGGTTGTAGCAGTAAACGTAACCGGTGTGCCATAACAAACCGGTCCGGTAGCCGAAGAACTGATCGTAACCGTTGGTGTTACGCGGGCAATCACAAACATATTGATGGTATTGCTGCTCACATTGACGGGAGTGACACAGCTGGCACTGGAAGTCAGGTCACAACGGATCTGGTCCCCGTTCACCAATGTATTATCTGTGTAAGCATTACTGTTAGTGCCTACCGGCTGTCCGTTTTTCCGCCATTGATAAACGGGTGCGGGTCCGCCATTAAAGATCGCTGCCATAAACACCACCGGTGTACCCGCACAAATACTATTGAAATTGGCCGTGATGGTAACCAACGGCGTGGCCAGGGTATTCACAAAAAGTGTGGCGGTAGTGGTATAAACGGGGCCACAGTTATTACTCACCATACAGCGGTAGAGATAATTATTCATGGCTGTTGTTACACCCGTCACGGTCAGGTTATTGGTCTGGCTCCCCGCGTACATCGCATTGTCGGTGATATCCGTCCAGCCCGGTCCGCTGTTCATTTGCCATTGATACGTAAGGGCATTACCGGCCGTTACGGAGAAACTGGCATTGCCCGTGATACAGATATTTACATTGGCAGGTTGCTGACTGATCGTTACGTTATTACAGTTTGTCACTTTACGGACCACGCCATGATTACTGCTATGGGTGATGTAGAGGTTACCCGCCGGATCGCAGCAGATACCTGCCACCACATAGAGTTGTGCATCTACGGCCGGACCGCCATCGCCGCTATAGCCTGCGGTCCCGATTCCCGCATAATTGTCGATTATACCAGCCGGATTGATACGTCGTACCTGTTCATTGATCGGATCGGCCACATACAGGTTACCCGCCGCATCATCCGCGATCCGCCAGGGAGAAGCGAGGGAGGCCGCGGTGGCCGGACCGCCATTGCCCGTGCTGGCGTTCACGCCCGTTCCGGCAATGGTGCTGATCACGCCTGCGGGATTTATCCGGCGAATCCGTTGATTCCCTGCATCGGGGATCAGCACAGTCCCATCAGCTTTAACCACTACTGCATAAGGATATTGCAACCGGGCAGCAGTGGCCGGACCGCCATCCCCGCTGAAACCACCAAGCTCCGGGGTACCTGCAAACGTGGAAATGATCCCGGCTGCGTTTACTTTCCGGATAATATGATTGCCAAAATCGGAGATATACAGATTACCCGCCGCATCCGTTTGTAGTCCGGATATACTCATGAACTGCGCCTGTGCCAGTGGTCCGCCATCCCCGGAATAACCGAGAGGCAGGTTACCCGTAATGGTGGTGATGATTCCCGTAGGACTGATTTTCCGGATCAGGTCTCCATTCTGATCGGTAAAATAGAGATTGCCCGCCGGGTCCAGGCACATATAGAGCGGATGGTAGAGGTTCGCATTCACCGCCAGTCCGCCATCACCCGAATAGCCCAGCGTACCCGTACCCGCATAAGTCGTGATCACCCCCGCGCTGTTCACTTTCCGGATCCGGTTATTCATCATATCCGCGATATAAAGATTCCCCGCATTATCCGCTACCACATCATAGGGATCCCAGAGTTGTGCCGAAGTGGCCGGCCCCCCATCCCCGGAGTACCCGTTGGTACCCGTACCCGCATAGGTACTGATAATCTGTGCCTGTGAGTGCAGACAAAAACCGAGGAACAGGACAAGGAGTAGCGATTTGCAGGACATAATACGAGGTAAAAATAGAAAAGAGGGGGAGAATAGAAAATAGTAAATGGAGAATAGGGGGTGCTAAGAGGTAAGGCATTAGTAATGAGAAGAAAGGCGGGAAGCATCTTCAATATAACGATGCTCCCAACCCTACATTGTCCTCCGTAGCTTTCCCTCCTTCACCAGAGGTTTCGGAGGGCAAGAAGCGAAGGAGGGACTTTGTCCTCCGTAGCTTTTTCTCCATCACCAAAGGTTTCGGAGAATAAAATGCGAAGGAGGCCCTCGTCCTCCGAAGCTTCAGCGAAGGAGGAACGGGGTTGAACGATTAATAGCCCCGGGTGTGACCCGGGGTTCAGAGATTACGTGATGTCCTGGAACCCTGCATTGGCCTCTGAAGCTTCGCGAAGGAGGAAGGGGTTCAACTATTAAACAATCATAAGTGTGACTTAAACACAAATGGTAACACTCTCCAAAGAAGTAGTATTGCCGAAGAATGGAAGCGGTATACTTTAAATTTCTAGAAACATATCTAATGAACGATCAGCCCTTCACTTGTCCACATTGTGGTTCACGGTGCGAGGAAATAGCTTCGTTTTATCATACACGATCAAAATCGGGTATACAAGGATGTATAAACAATAAGTGTAGTTTTATATGTAGGGAGGAAGAAGATGAATATTTTATTAAATTGTGGGAATAATATTCACAATGGGTCGATTTTATTATTCTGATACTATTTCGAATTTCTTGAAGGCAAGTTCTCAAGAGATCATTGGTCATTTAACCGAAAACAGTGAGTTTGCTGTTGAAACAACACAGAAAGAAGCTTGGTTGGGTCAAATCCACATTCTTAAGCCATTACTAGCTTTAATTGATGGAACCATCTTTTTTGAGTACAATATTCCTCGAATGGGCCGGCGAATTGATACTGTACTGATTATTAAGAATGTAATTTTTGTACTAGAGTTCAAAGTAGGTGAAAAAGAATTTAATCAAGCCGCAGTTGATCAGGTATGGGATTATGCGCTTGATCTAAAAAACTTTCATGAGACCAGTCATCAGCATTTAATAGCGCCTGTTCTCATTGCTACAGAATCAAAGAAAGCCTATTCGGTAATTGAAGAAACGCCGCATAACGACAATTTGTTATATCCAATCAAAACCAATGTTGAAAATTTACATAAATTAATTCTACAAGTATTAGAGTTTGCTGAAGGAGAGGAAATAAATCCTTCAGACTGGGCACATGGTCGCTACTCCCCTACGCCAACTATCATTGAAGCTGCGATGTCTATGTATAGCGAACATGGTGTTCAGGATATATATAGAAGCGATGCAGCAGCAATCAATCTCACAGAAACATCTAATGCAGTTATAGATATAATAAATGATGCACGTAAGTACAATAAAAAAGCTATTTGCTTTCTTACAGGTGTACCTGGTGCAGGTAAAACCTTGGTAGGGCTTAGAATAGCTGCGATGAACTATAAAGAAAATGAAAGAGCCTCCACTGTATATTTATCAGGGAATGGCCCATTAGTGTCCATATTACGAGAAGCATTGACGAGGGATAAGGTAAAAAGAGAAAAGAGTAAAGGGCATAAAGTTTTAAAGGGCGTAGTCTTTAGTCAGGTAAAAACAATCATTCAACCTATCCATCATTTTAGAGATGAATATCTCAAAGACCTAACCGAACCTTATGAGCACGTAACTATTTTCGATGAAGCCCAACGTGCCTGGAATTTGACGCAGACTGCCGATTTTATGAAACGAAAGAAAAACAGGAAGGATTTTGCTCAATCTGAACCTGAATTCTTGATCTCCTGTCTTGATCGACACCAAGATTGGGCGGTTATTGTATGTCTGGTTGGTGGAGGCCAAGAAATTAACAAAGGTGAAGCCGGTATTAGCGAATGGATAGAATCCTTAAATCGGTCATTCCCAGAATGGCATATATATGTTTCTAATCGACTCACCGATAGCGAATATGCTGCTGGTCATGCAATCGAACTACTTGAAAAACACAAAACTGTATTCAAGGTAGACACCTTACACTTATCAGTATCCATGCGTTCCTTCCGCAGCGAACACGTATCGCAGTTGGTAAAGAACATTTTGGATCTAAATATCGAAGAAGCTAAGAAATTTTATGAATTGGTAAAAGATCGCTATCCTATTGTAATTACTAGAGATTTAGCCAAGGCTAAGCAGTGGCTAAAAACCAAAGCACGTGGATCTGAACGGTATGGGTTAATTGTCTCCTCTAAGGCTGTACGTCTCAAACCCGATGGCATTGATGTCAAGAGCCCCATGAATCCAGTGAACTGGTTTTTAGAAGGGAAAGATGATATTCGCTCCTCCTATTTTCTCGAAGATGTTGCTACTGAATTTGATGTACAAGGGCTTGAACTCGATTGGACCTGTGTAACCTGGGATGCTGATTTTCGATATACATCAACTGGTTGGGGGCATTACGAACTCCGCTTTACAGCCGAAGGTCCCACCAAATGGAATAACATTGGAAAAGATTACCGGAAACAGTATTTGAAAAACGCGTATCGAGTGCTGTTAACTCGTGCAAGGCAAGGCATGATAATCGTAGTGCCTCCGGGGGATAAAAATGATGGGACCAGATCGCCTTCTTTTTATGATGGAACGTTTAATTATTTGAGGGAGGTAGGATTTGAGATAATTTAAAGTATGTTCAGATTAATTGTAAAAGCGATTCTCTATGTCTTTCTAAATAAGAATAATTACCTGTTGAGAAATTCTTAATTCTTTCATTACCATTTACTCCTAATAACTCATAGTCTGTATTCAATAAAGATTGGGAAAGAATTATTTTTCCAGAATTTTCGAAACTAATTAGATACTGATCAAATAATGCATCATAAGTTGGAGAAAGCAAAATTCCATTGTCAACATCTAATCTCTCCTCATTTGTTGAAGATCTCCATGGAACAATATGAGATGCAATAAGTATTTCGTTTTTTCGGAAGTTTGTCACAGCACACTTAAAATCCCATCTAAAGAGGATACTTTTTCTATATGCTCCTTGTCCTACTCTTGAATTAACAAGTCCCTTTCTTTCTGTAACATTAGGTGTGTCTAATAATAGTTGTTCTCTATTTTTAAACTCTGGAAAGTTTAAATATTCATTAGGAAAATTGACTTTTACTCCTACTTTTTTAAAGAAAAATCTAATTGCTGTTCTTTCGTTCTTTTTTTCATCCTTACCCAAGAAGTAATCAATTGTAATTAATTCTAATTCTCCCTCAAATCTTACACGTCCATTCCCTAATGAAATAAATAAAAAGACTCTTTTCCCATTAGTTATGTGGTTTCTTAAGGCTAGATTTCCCCTTATAAATTGCATGTCGTTTATTTTACCTTCCCCAGTATAAGAGAAAATATTTTCATTTTCCCATTGATCTTTGTAGCCATATTGCTCTCCAGATTCACCTGAAAAAATAAAAATATATGGGAAATTCTTACAAGGGCAAATCCCACCCCTCCAATTCCCGCCATATAGCAAATGGATATCTCGTCTTTTATATATTTGATTTAAAAAAAACAAATAGTTAGTGTTACGTTATTGAAAACCCTTTTTATTCAATTACAACTGCTGGGACAGTCTTCTCGAAACCCATTCTAGTTGAGTATTGATATGTGCCTATTTGTTTAGCGCATCTATTATTAGGTATGGTAATTTTCTGATCATCATAGTAAGCTTCACCGTTATAGTTTATAAGCAAAACCATTATTTCGTTTGGATACTTTCCGGTTTCTGATAATGCCATATTTGGCGCTATAACCTGAAATACTTCAAGTTTACCTTTTGATGTAATACAATCTCCTTTTTTAGGAAATAATTTTAATCCTATTAATCCGTCGTTTGGCTTGCCTTTTAATGCAACTAAATAAGCTACTAATATAGTTGCCAATATTCCTGCAACAAAGCCCCCGATAAAAATTAGAATCTTACTCATTACCAAATAAATTTAACTCATTTTTCATAATCATGCATTTTCCCCAATTATATACACCCCATCCGCCACTCTCTCCCCGTCTCTAGATCTAAAAGACATCCACGTATGTAAAGTATACCCCCGCCCCCCAATCACCCTCATCAGCAACCCCGCATCCAGGAGCCCCTCCCCATCCCCACGTAACCCACCATTTCCCGTCCAGATCAGATCATTGGTTTCCGGACAATAGGCTATGAGGATGGCCTGGTCTGTGGCGGCGGCATTACCCAGGCCGGTATTGTCGGTCCAGGTAAAGCGGAGCTGCTGGTTTTCGGTAAGGGCCACGGCAGGATTGGCTGCTAAGAAAGAGGTGTTGCAGGAAATTTGGACTACTTGCCCCATAGTTTAGTTGAACCCCGTTCCTCCTTCGCTTTTTATTCTCCGAAACCTTGGTGAAGGCCCCCCTATGCTGAGGCTATGGAGGGCAAAAGAAAAAGCTTCGGAGGTCGAGGGCCTCCTTCGCTGAACCTGCCTGTCCGGCAGGAAGACTACCCGCACTTGTCGGAACAGGCAGTGTGATAAGAATAGTTAGCTCCTCACCTTTCAATACGACGCAGGAGGTCCGGTTGCTGTCCCATAGTTTTACTTTGGTATCTCATTACTAAACCTGATCACATAATACACAGCATCATCTGTAGGCATACTCTTACCAACCTCATGCGCTGCAACATAAACGGTATTGTCATCCCCCCAGAAAATTGGCTGCGTTTCTTTTTCACTAATATCAATATCTGTATACTCAGCGGAAACGTATGACCGAAACCGGCCATCAACTAATTTGCAAAGCTCCAGTTTCATGTAATTATCGGAATCCTCCCTTTTAAGTCCAACCCAATAGCCATTCTTTGACAGCACACCATAATCACCATTGAAACGTTCCTCCTTTTGTGCCATTTCACTGGTACTGGCTTTCACAAATGCTGCTTTCACAAAATGGTTGTCTGCTATATAAAATAAAAGAAGGTCCAGATCCGGATAATAGGCTTTGAACGTTGTAAGGCATCCTGGAGATTTGCATAATTCCTGTTTAGCAAGTTCTTTTTCATCTTCAGTATAGAATTTATCAATAGTCATTAATGCCTTTTCAATCTGAACCGAATCAGTGATGGCTGTTACAAAAGGGGCATTGATGTTTTGATTTAAAGCAGACCTGAATTCAGCTTGTGAGACCGCTTTTCTGGTAATAGTCCAGTCGCCTGGATTTGAAGTCTTATCAGGGTGGTTAGTACATCCATTGAAAAGAAATGACCCGCAGAAAGTGAGGATTATAAGGATTTCGGTTTTCAAGAGAGAAATTATGCTGCTCAACATCTTAAATAAATTATCTCGCCATA
>JAKQJH010000182.1 GCA_029561255.1 Bacteroidota bacterium
ATGGTATGACGTTTGACGAGGGATTCGCGGTTGATGCGTTGAGCGTATACGCCGGTAGTGAGGAGTAAAAGGAAAAAGATGGTAATATGTTTATGCATGTGCAGTTTTTTATATTAGTTATCACATAAATTTTGCCCTGCGGGGCGGCAAAGAGGTCAAAGGAGTTATAAAGAGAAAAAGAGGGCGTGATAATGGTAAGGTACTTTTAAACCTCATAAACCCTATAAACCTTTCTTTCAAACTCCTTATACTCTAAGACTCCCCCTTCTCGCTTCTAGCTTCTTGCTAGAATTGTGTCAGCCCTCCCACCTCCACTTCGTTACGGTCGGCAGGTCGGGCCTAATACAGTTCAAAGCCGGTTTTATAATAATGTCACCCATTCTGGGTTTTGATTTTCAGAATCCGTATAGCTATCGTTTCTATAATAATTTCAGCCCTTCGGGCTTAGACCTCACCCCCTGCCCCCTCTCCTTGAGGAGAGGGGATTGGAGATCCCGTAAAAACTTGAGCCGCCGATCTTTCGGGTTCTCCCTTCTCGCTTCTAGCTTCTTGCTAGAATTGTGTCAGCCCTCCCACCTCCACTTCGTTACGGTCGGCAGGTCGGGCCTAATACAGTTCAAAGCCGGTTTTATAATAATGTCACCCATTCTGGGTTTTGATTTTCAGTACCCGTTTAGTTGTTATTTTCTATAATAATGTCAGCCCTTCAGGCTTATTTTCTGCTACAGGAGTTTTACTAAATGTGTCGATTTTACCATCAACACGAAACCTCCAACTTCCAACATCGAACCTCGAACTTTACTTTCAGCCTCTTCCTCCTTTAGAAAACATTATCCACTGCCGGCCTGCTGTATTGCTCCTTACTATTCGTCGTCTTCGGCAGACCGAAATAGAAATGAAGCGTGCGTTTCTTACTGCCGTTCAGGTGATTCAGTTCACTCATGGGACCGTACACCTTGGTGTTGGTGGTGAGTCCGGTGGCGAGTTTGGTGCCGATGGGTGGAATGCAATCGAGGAAGGAAATATTTCCGACCGGGATCTCCGGATGGGGTTTGTTGGCACTGCTGAGGGCATAGAAATCAAAGAGCCTGATAAAAAGTCCGTTGTCGGGTGAAGCAATATAGAGTTTGCCTTCCACCGTACTCAGTTCCATCCAGGTGAGTTCGCCATAATAACCCTTGAACTCGGGATAGATATGGGCGGAATAACCGGTATGCGTATTGTTGTAAATATTCTGCCACACATTAACGGGTGTACCGGCCATGCGGTTTTTCCATTGACGGTAAGGACCCTTGCCGAGCCAGCGGGTACCGAGGACATAATTCTCCGGGTAATTAAAACTGATGCCGGCAAAGGGCTGATCGCCTTCGGCATTGTACTCGTACTCGAGGGTGGTCCAGCCACTGCTGTTGATCTTCCAGCGGGTGTACTTCAGGTCGCCGGTATAGGTGAACTCCACTACAGCATCATTGCCTTCTTTCCAGGCTTTTGAACTGGTGAGAGTGGCCGTGCCTTTTACCAGTACAGGTCCGTTGTTAAAGGACAATACATAATCATTGGCGGTATTCCTGGTTGTCACGAGGTTGCCTGATTTTTTATCCAGCACTACCGTTACTTCCCCACCACGGATCCTATATATGGTATCGGTTTCGGTGATAAAAGTGGAATCGTTCTTTATTGTCACAAAATTCTGCAACTGGGCCATCTTCGGTTTTACTTCCGCGGTCCATTTGTACACCTCACGACCGGAAGGATCTTTGGCCACAATCACCAGGGCATCATAATTGGCATAGTCAGCGGGCAAGGACAATTGCAGTTCTCCTTTTTGCAAAGGCGCTATTGCCGGTGAAGGAATCACTCCTTTTGTTTTTACCACATAGCCATCAAAGCGGTCAAAGGGTTTGGAGAAATCCACGAGGGCCCAGTAAAAACTACACTGATCGAGATTGGTGAAATGAAAACGGTTCTCTACCGGAATCCTGCCGTTAAATGCAGCGGGTAACTGAGCCGGCAACTGCAATTTTACAGGAGAGAATATTTCCCGCAGGGCATAGAAACTGCCTTCTTTCTCCCGGTGGGGTCCGAGTATTCCATCATTGGCATTGAGTCCGTTGGCATCGAGTGCATTGTTGAGATCCGTACGTATCACAGCTTCATCTACCATGGCCCAGATAAAGACACCTCCACTCTTCTGTGCACTCCAATGCAGGTTCCAGAAATCTTCCATAGCAGAACCGCCCCCGCCATCATCCTGGGCATGGAGCATTTCGGTGGGCATATAGATCAGGGAATCATTCAAAATTTTCTGACTGCTGTAATAATCCTCATAGTGGTTGCAGTCGATCCCGTTGAATTGGTTACCCGGACGATGGTGCGGATGGATCACGGGACGTTGCTGAAAATCCCATTTGACAAAATCATCATCGAGATCTTTATTGGTGCCACCCTCATTGCCATTATCCCATAAGATAATAGAAGGATGGTTCAGGTCACGCAGTACCAGTTCTTTGACCAGTGGCTCACCGGCCTTGGATGAATAATACTTCTGCCAGCCAGCCAGTTCATCCAGTACATAAATACCCAGACTATCACAAAGCTCCAGGAAATATTTATCGGGAGGATAATGCGAACAACGGACGGCATTCATGTTCATTTCTTTCAACAGTAAGGCATCCATTCTTTCCTGATCCCGACTGAGGGAACGGGCGGTCTCAGGCCACCAGCAGTGACGGTTGACTCCTTTAAATTTTACCTGGGTGCCGTTGATATAAATGCCTTGCCCGTATTTTATTTCAATGGTTCTGAATCCGAATTTCTCTGTGAGTTCATACAATTTCTTTCCCATGGGATCCTGTAAAACCACGGTGGCAGTATACAGATTGGGCGTTTCAGCTGTCCAGGTCTTTATACCCGGAATCCCCATTTTCACAATCACATTCTCTGCTGATTTAGACACGCGCTTTTTTACCTGCATCAGCTTTTTATTCGCGGCATCTGTAATGGTGGTTACCACTACTGCATCATTGGTCAACCCTTTCGGCCAGACCTGCATAGCGATACTACCATCCGCTTTGGCATCGATACCTACATAGTCAATATAATTGGCGGGCATGGCTTCCAGGAA
>JAKQJH010000191.1 GCA_029561255.1 Bacteroidota bacterium
CGGGAAACCGCTTTACGATCTGACGCGAGGCTTCAAAACCATCCATCGGGCCCATCTGGATATCCGTGAGCACCACATCGGGCCTGTGCTGCTCCACCAGGCTGAGAAGCTGACGGCCATGTCCACCAGCTCAATCTCGGGATAGCCTTCCAATATACCGGCCACCCCCTCGCGGAAAAAAGTATGGTCATCGGCCAGGATGACCCGGATGGGAACTATTCGTCCAGACATCCACACTGAACTGCTTCGCCCCGGCATGTTTGATCGTATTGTGCAGGATCTCCTGCAGCATGCGGAACAGGTGCAGCGAGCGGTACTCAGCTCTCATTCATGCCGTCCAGCATGGCGAGCCAGGCAGGAACAGGGCGACTGGATAATATGGCCTTGATCCGTTCGCCTGTTTTTGCATAGTCTTTTAACATGAGTCCGATTTTTCTGCCAATTACCCGGGCAGAAACGAGATCGAGATAATTGTTTGTTACCGTACTATACATTTCCATAACCGAAAAATTGTCTGTATAGATTTCGTGACTGTTCAGCTCAAAATAAACCTTCAATAAATGTTCAATGTCTGTTATATCCTTAGTGCGTGATGGATTATCATGATGTGCAATCAGTTTCAGCAATATTAAACCCTCCAGTGAACAGACATTTAATGAAACGCCCGATTCAATTTCTACTGTGTTGACAAATGGATAAACTTCCCGGAATCCACTCATGTCCATAACCAGTAAGGCGTGCCGGGTAAGAAACAATTCCCTGTCTTCATTTTCAATTTCGCCGAAAGGCAGTAAGTCAACTTCGGTTTCTCCTCTGTATATCAGCTTAATGGGTTTATTGACACGCTCTTCAAAATCACCTGTTCTAACGAGGGCCTCTTTAATCTGATAAAATTTTTCCTCTGCATCCAGCAGGACCGCAATATCAACATCCTTTGTTCTTCGTTTGGCTGAAAATTTTTCATGGGCAGACAAATGAACATCCCTGGCTAAAGCACCTGCCAGGTAATAATCCACCCCAAAAGAACGAAACACGGGTTCCATCGCTTTCAACAGGCTGATCACCTGAGGTAATAATATGTCAGTTGGCCCGGTCAATATAATTTTCTTTTATTCGGATAGCTGTTTCCCTGTTCCGGCTATCAAGGCTGGTGATCAGCTCGGCATAAATCAGGAGTGGGGGAACCAGCCCTTGTTTATAATCCAGGTCGGTATTCCAAAAAACCTCCATCATTTCCACCGGTCCGGCAGTATCCGGTACCAGTTTCAGGTCCTTCATCAGTTTCATTTTATCATCACGGGTGTAAATGCTGTATTTTTCCGGCACCAGGTAATTCGTCAGCCTGGCCCCTCCCGTTTCGCCACCCCAGAAAAAATCCTGATCGGGTAAATTCATCCACTCATTTTGTTCTTTATTATTCAGGAACCGGAATAATCCGGTTCTGAGTTTTGGCCGGAGTACCACCACAAATAATTCCACCCATTTCTTTAATAACGCTTCTTTGTTTTCCAGTATCCAGATATAGACACCTTCCTTAATGCCTTGTTTCAAATACCCTTCCTTTTTCATCTCGTCTATAAACGGACCAATATTGCCCAGCGCCACACCCGTCAGCTCTGCCACCTGTCGATAAGGAAGATTCAGCCATTCCGGCTTTTGAAGTACACCAAACAAGAACTTCAAACCGGCCTGCTTCCATAGCTTTCCCTCTTTGGGAGTCCGGAGGGCAGTTACCGGCTGATCATTTATATAAAAATAGAGCCCGGTTTGCCGGATAAAACAGTTACCCGCCGCTTCCAGATAGTTGATCCCTTCATGCCGGAGCACCTCTTTCAGCGGCCCGGGTATATACTGGCAAATCAGTATCCAGGCCTCTTTATTTTTGCCAGCCCTTGCCAGCATGGCCGGCAAATCCCTGGCCCTGAATTCGTTCTTTATTTCCGCCCAAAAACGGGTTTCCTGCTTTCCGGTATACAGTATCAATTGGGCGTCAGCCA
>JAKQJH010000193.1 GCA_029561255.1 Bacteroidota bacterium
CCCGGTACCGGCAGAAACACTTTATCCCATTACCCTGGTGGCGTATAACAATGCCCTGAATTGCAGTGATACCGCCCGCCAGCTGGTGAGGGTACTGAACAGTTGTATCATCGCGGTGCCCACCGCTTTCACGCCAAACGGAGATGGATTAAATGACTTTCTCTACCCGTTGAATACGGAGCGTGCTGAGCAAACTCGTTTTAGTGTATACAATCGCAATGGTCAGCTCGTCTTTCATAGCACGGACCGTTCCGGTAAATGGGACGGAAAAGTAAATGGCAAGGGGCAGGATGCCGGTGTATATGTATGGATATTCAGTTATACCACTGCTCAAAGTAAGCAGCCTGTCTTGCTAAAAGGAACCACCCTGCTGATCCGGTAATTTTAACATTAAACACGAAGGGATTTGTGTTAAATTGCTCCAAAAACCAAAAGCCATGCAATCTACTCTCAAGGTATTGCTCCTGACCCTCATTTCCGTCAGCAGCTTTGCCCAGCAAAATTTCAGCTTTACGCCAGAAAAGCCAAAACCCGGAGAAACCATCAGCATCACGTACCGTCCAGCCGGGGATATTGCCAATACGATACTACCGGTGGAAGCCATCGTTTACCAGCATGGACAGAGTTCACAAAAAGCGGATGACCTGCTCCTCAAAAAAACAGCGGATGGATTTACCGCCAGTTTTATAGCGGATACGGCAGCTAACTTTATTTACTTCAGTTTTAGTGCCGACAAAAAGTTTGATAATAATGCCAATGAAGGATACATCATTCATTTGTATGAAAATGATAAAGTACGCAAAGGCAGTAATATCAATCAGTTTATGTTTTACCAGTTTTATGGCAGCGGGGCCGGAGTGGAACGAAATAATGAAAAAGCGCTGGCCGCCATGGAAACTGAGTTCAGCTTATACCCGGATAACCGGAAACCCTGGTTGGGAAACTATATACGGCTTAAGAACACGGTAAAAAAGGATGCAACAAATGCCCTGGCCTTACAAGAGATCGAGCGTCTGATCAAAGGCGGACTGAAAGAAGAAACTGACTATGAAACCCTGGCTGGCCTGTACAGTCTTGCAAAACTGCCGGAACAATCGAAATGGATTTCCCAACTCTGGAAAGAAAAATATCCGGACGGCAAGTGGACTGTCAATGAAACACTACAGGCGTATTATACACAACCTGACCCGGAAAAAAGGGAAGTGATGTTAAATGAAATCATACAGAAAACGAAGACGGATAAAAAGTGGGAAACAGTCATTCAAAGTATTCCCCGTTTGCAGACAATCATTGTAAGCGGGTATGCCACAAAGAAGAACTGGGAGAAAATGAGAGCGTATGCAGCAAAAATTGAAGACAAGGCAACGCTGGCTCAAACCTACAATTCCGCCGCCTGGGAAATGCAGAAGAAAGGCGAAAACCTTGAGATAGCAGAGGAAATGTCCCGGTTTGCTACGGAATACAGTCGCGAACAGTGGCTCAAACCAACGGCAAAAAAACCGGAAAGCATGACCGAGAAGCAATGGAAGAAAAATGCCGAATTCAGTTATGCGCAGAACGCGGATACCTATGGCATGGTGCTGTACCGGATGGGACAGTTCAAAAAAGGACTTCCCTTTGCCAAAGAAGCTGCGATTAAAATTCAACAGGGAAAGGATGCGGATTATAATAATACCTATGCCCTGCTGGCAGAAAAAGTAATGCCGGCCAAAAAACTGAAACCGGAACTGGAGCAATTTGTAAAAGAGGCAAAATCCACCAGTGAAATGACGGAAATCCTGAAAAGGATCTATACCAGTGAAAAGAAAACAGAAGATGGTTTCGAGCAATATATCACAGCGTTGAAAGAAGAAAGCCGGTTGAAAATGCTGAAAGATATTCAACAATCCATGTTGAATGAAAACAGTCCTTCTTTTGCCCTGGTCAACCTGGAAGGCAAAAAAGTGGATATCGCAGAACTGAAAGGCAAAGTAGTGGTGGTGGATTTCTGGGCCACCTGGTGCGGCCCCTGTATTGCCAGTTTCCCGGGTATGCAGAAAATGGTGACTAAATACAAAGACAACCCAGATGTGAAATTTGTATTTGTTGACACCTGGGAAACCAAAGAAGAGAAAGTGAAAAATGCGCAGGAATTTATCAGCAGCAATAAATACACTTTTGATGTGCTGATGGACAATGACAACAAAGTGGTGGAGCAATTCAAAGTGGACGGCATTCCCACCAAGTTTGTAATTGATAAGAACGGGGTGATCCGTTTCAAATCCGTTGGATTCAGTGGCAGTGATGATAAGCTGATCGCCGAACTGACTGCGATGATCGATAT
>JAKQJH010000197.1 GCA_029561255.1 Bacteroidota bacterium
TCCACGATCACCATTTTATCCGGACTCAGTTCTTCGTATGCCACGCCGCTTGGTTTGATGGCGAATACGCCCAGTGAATGATCGGCAGCACTGACATTGCCAAACGTAAACAGGACCAGTCCCAGTTGCGGCAACTGCATATTGGCGGCATAGGCTTCTTCCTGAATAGCTGTGTATTTACTCATATCGAATAGTTGTCGGTAAACTTAACGGGCCACGAATACGCCCAGTTTTTTATATCGTTTAAATCTTTTTTTATAGAGCGCCACATTTTTACGAATGGGTTTATACTCCTTATCAAAACCCTGTCCCATGGCTTTCATGGCGTCTTCTACAGTTGCATATATGCCGGCAGCCGTTGCGGCAAACATAGCAGCACCGGCGGCACAGGTTTGCTCACTGCTGTGTATGCGGATCGGCATATTCATCACATCAGCCATGGTCTGCATTACAAACGGCGATTTACGGGCTACCCCGCCAAGAGCAATCAGTCCTTTTACCGGGATGCCTTCTTCAACAAAACGGTCAGTAATGGCCTTGGCGCCGAAGCAGGTGGCTTCCACCAGTGCTTTGAACATACGCGGGGCATCGGTACTCAGATCAAGCCCGGTGAATGCACCTTTTACCAACTGATCAGCATCAGGCGTGCGGCGTCCATTGAGCCAGTCGAGGGCCAGTTCATCTTTTTCGTTCAGCGGAATTTTTGCTGCTTCAGTGGAAAGCCGGTTGATCAGGTTATCTGTGATGTTGTTCCGGAGTGTTTCGTCTTCAATTTCCTGTAAAGGCCAGCTGAGTAAATTTTTAAACCAGGCATAGGCATCACCAAAAGCGGATTGTCCGGCTTCGAGACCGATCATTCCGGGAATAACAGAGCCGTCTACCTGACCGCAGATGCCCCGGACTAATTTATCGGTCATATCTGCTTTGGGTGCTACCAGTATATCACAGGTGGATGTACCCATGACTTTACTCAGGTAATAAGGTTCGATTTGTCCGCCGACTGCCCCCATATGACAATCAAAGGCACCAATGCCAACCACCACATCATTGGAGAGACCGAGTTTAACGGCCCAGTCAGGGGAGATGGTGCCGGCTTTTTCTGCCGAGGTATAAGTGCGGGTAAAAAGGCGTTCAGTAAATCCCTTTAATAAAGGATCCAGTTCACTGAAAAAAGTATCAGGCGGCAGACCTCCGAATTCGGCAGCATAAAGTGCTTTATGACCGGCACTGCAGACGCCTCTTTTTAATTGAGCTGCATCCGTACCTCCGGTGAGCACATAAGGAATCCAGTCGCAATGCTCCACAAAACTGTATATATTATTCCGGATCGCTTCATCTTCCCGCAGGATGTGCAGCAGTTTGGCCCAGAACCATTCACTGCTGTAAATGCCGCCCACGAATTGCAGATAGTTCACCGGATATTTTGCTGCATGTTTATTTATTTCCTCTGCTTCACCGGTGGACGTATGATCTTTCCACAGTACAAACAGGGCATTGGGATTGTTTTCCAGCCCCGGTAAGAAGCAAAGCGGGGTACCGGTTTTATCCACGGCAACGGGTGTACTCCCCGTGGTATCTACTGAAATTGCTTTAATGCGTTTAGCTACTTCCGGTCCTGCCTGTTCCACACAATGACGTACCGATGTTTCAATCCCTTCGAGGTAATCGAGCGGATGCTGCCGGTATTGCTGACTGGACGGGTTACAATATAAATGCTGTTTCCAGCGGGGGTAATAAAATACGGAGGAAGTGATTTCCTGACCGTTACGGCTGTTGATAATTACGGAGCGGACTGAGTCTGTTCCAAAGTCGGCGCCGATCACATAAGTTGCTGGTTCCATATGCGGTGTTGACAAGCTGAATTAAAACCGAATATAGGAAAATAATTAATAAGTGTAAAAAACACATTTATTAATTATTAATCAGAATTTGTTGAAGACCGGGGTGGGTGTAATCATGTGTAAAAAGCAGAATATTAGGGTATTGGCTGAATTCATGGGCTTCGTGCATGGTGGTCAGCACGACTGATTTCATACCGGCATTAAGGGCGGATTCCACCCCTTTGGGGGCATCTTCCCATACGATACAACGTGCAGGATCTGCCCCGAGGGCAGCAGCACATCGTAAAAAAGTTTCCGGATCCGGTTTACTGTTTGTCACTTCGTCTGCACTGATCACCGCATCAAAATAATGCCGGATCTGTAAACCATCCAGTACAAAATCCACATTGGACATGATAGCGGCAGAACCGATGGCCATCTTCCAGCCATTGGCTTTGGCTTTTTCAAGGAACAGGTCCAGGCCATCAATCAGTTTAAGAAAAGGTTTGAATTCCGCGCGGTACTGGATTTCTTTTTCGATACTGATCTTATTTTTTTCATCCGGGCTGAAACGGCCGGGGAAAATCCGTTCCATAACTTCTGCGTTCTTTCCGTAGCATTCCGCTTTTACGGCTTCCATACTGAGTGAGGCGCCCAGTTCATTGGATATCCGGTGCCAGGCTTTAATATGATAATGCATATCATCCACCATGGTACCATTGAGATCAAAGAGGAATGCTTTTGTCATGTAGTTGTAGTGGGGTCAAAAATACCCGCAATGGATGAATAAACAAAAGTCATTTACAAAGTAGAGTCGCGCAATTGCAATTGAGAGGGGATGATCAGTTTTTCCCGGCTCAGGTCGAAACTGGTTTTTTCAATGCCTTTGAAAAGAAGGGCTGCAGCTGTTTTACCAATTTCAAATGCCGGCTGGGTTACCGTACTGAGTGAAGGGTTCAGGATCGGGGAAGCAGTCAGGTTCGTAAAGCCGATCAGCCGGATCTCTTCAGGAATGTTTATACCCAGTTCTTTACAGGCAAAATAAACGGGAGGCACCAGTTTTTCCACAGAGGCAATGATGCCATCCGGTCTGTTTGGCTGCCGGAGCAGGATAAGTATTTGTTCGGTGATTTTATCGTCGGGTCCGTCACAACTGATGATCCTGGCCTGACTGGTTTCAATACCGGCTTCGTTCACTGCGGCGAGATAACCGGCTTCCCTTTTTTGATTGATGGACAGATTCGGGGAAATAGAAAGATAAGCTGGTTTTTTACAACCCCGTTCAATCAACAGGCGGGTGGCCTGGTAACTGCTTTCATAATCATCCGTAAGCACACGGGCCGCTTTGATGTCTTCACACATCCGGTCAAAAAAGACCACGGGCAATCCGGCTTCAATGGCTTCGGTGATATGCGTACCGCTGCAGGTATCACGGGTAACAGAAATTAATAGCCCGTCAACCCGGCCGCTTTTAAATTCATTCAGAATCTCGGTCTCCCGTTCCAGGCTTTCATGCGTGAGATAAATCAGCACATGGTAGCCTTTCTCCCTGGCTACTTCTTCAATCCCATTGATGGCAATGGAAAAAAAACTATCCGCCACTTCAGGGATGACCACTGCTATCGTCCGGCTTTTTTGCCGGCGCAGACTGCTGGCATAAGGATTCGGTATATAATTGAGTTGCGCCGCCAGTTTCAATACCTTATCCTTTGTATCCTGGCTGATCTCGTGACTGTCCCGAAGTGCTTTCGATACAGTGGAAACCGCCAGTCCCAGTTCTTTCGCCAGTACTTTAATCGTGGGTTTACTCATATGTTAAAGGGTGTGAATCAGTCTGCTGTCGCCCTAAATATAGGTTAATTGGCGAAAACGGTTTCGCAAAAAAATCAGACACAGATGCAATAGGTTTCAGATAAAAAGTGTCTTTTTAACATTTATAACAAGAAACCAACGATTTGTCTGTAGTATGAAATGCTTGCCGCATCTCTCTGCTAAATGCTGTTCTGTACCCGCAGAATCAGCCACCTCTTCAAGCGGGCACCTCAGCTTTCAGCAATCGCCGGTCTTCTGCAACTATCATTTAATCAGCACAACTATTTAAAAAAGCAGCTATGAGTAATGCCAGGTTTGAATCTGTTCCACTGACAAATCTCGATGACTGGGAGGATGATCTCTTACGGCGCTATCCTGATCCGGAGGCCATTGCCACCGCGAAAGCCACCGGAGCCTATCGCAATTATGAAGAGCCGGCCCGTGATACGGTGAAAGAATTTTACCGGCTGAATCACCAGTACCAGACATATGCATTTGTACAGGAAAAAAGAAGCCAGTTTCTGAAGTTTGACAAAAAGGAAATGACAGTATGGGACGCTTTCGATTTCCTGAATCAATTGGTGGATGATTCTGATCCGGATACTGACCTGGACCAGCTTCAACACCTGTTGCAGACGTCCGAAGCCATCCGCAGGGATGGTCATCCCGACTGGATGGTACTGACCGGTCTGATGCATGATATGGGGAAAGTCTTATGCCTGTTCGGTGAACCACAGTGGGCTGTCGTAGGGGATACCTTCCCGGTAGGTTGTGCATTTTCTGACAAAATCATTTATCCGGAATATTTTTCAGCCAATCCGGATCATGCGGATGAACGCTACAATACAAAACTCGGCGTATATACGGAGAACTGTGGTTTACGGAACGTAGATATGTCCTGGGGACACGATGAATATGTATACCAGATGCTTAAGGATTATATCCCCGAGCCCGGTTTATACATGCTCCGTTATCACTCTTTCTATTCCTGGCATCGTGAAGGAGGGTATGAATACCTCCTGGATGACCATGACCGCGAAATGCTGAAATGGGTCAAACTCTTTAATCCTTACGATCTCTATTCTAAAAGTCCGGAGCCGCCGGACTGGTTAAAACTGCGGCCTTATTATGAAGAACTGGTTGCTAAATACCTGCCAGCCAAATTAAAATTCTAACTGTTCATTATTAACCTAAAACGATAAACATCTGCCATGTTAACTCTGCTAAAATCGATGCAAACTGCATGCCGCGGCATAACGATTACGTTGTTGCTGCTCTTGTCCCTGGTAGCCACTGCTCAGGCCCAACGGGAAGTAAAAGGAAAAGTGACGGATGATAAGGGCCAGCCGGCCGCATCCATTACGGTGACCGAAAAAGGTACTCGTAACGGGGTGACTACCGGTGCGGATGGTTCTTTCACCATTAAAGTAAAAGACGGAAGCACCCTGGTGTTTACCGGCATTTCATTTGAAACCAAAGAACTGAAAACGGGAAGTGAATCTTACTACGACGTGACCATTACTCAAACTGCCAGCACCCTGACGGATGTGGTAGTGGTAGGTTATGGTAAGAGCAGTAAAAAGAACCTCTCCAGTTCAGTCACAACCCTCAAACCCGGTGACCTGAACCGTGGCGCCATTGCAGACGTAGGTCAGTTGCTCCAGGGGAAAGTGGCGGGACTGAACATTACCGCCAGTGGTGACCCTAACCGTCCGGCTGCTGTAATCCTGCGGGGTGCATCAACCGTAAACAGTCCGGGTGCCCCCTTCTATGTAATTGATGGAGTACC
>JAKQJH010000202.1 GCA_029561255.1 Bacteroidota bacterium
CCATTGATCCGGTTCAATATATGGATATTATGCGGGGTCAGTTTGTTCCGGATTTTTCCGGCGAGAAAAACCTTGAAAAGGTCGGCCAGCAATACAATGATCAGGGCCGTGGTATAAATAATAATTTTATTCCGGGTGGAAAAATGGATCAGCGAAGTGGAGATGGTGAACCAAAGGATGATCATACCAGGATTCATCAGGTTCATAAAAAAACCGGAAATGGAGATTTTTAATAAATCCCTTTTGCGGTGTTTGAACACCACTTTTCCGTCTTCATTGACTTTAATTTTCTTGAAAAAAAGGAAATACAGACCAAATACGATCAGCAGAACACTGCCGGCAATTCCGATCGGTTTCTCATATACCTGCAGACTCAGGAATAACTCCGTAAATACATTTGCCAGGAGAACAAGGGTAATATCGCTGGCCGATACCCCGAAGGCAAAAGCGAGGCCGCCTTTGTGCCCGTTGGTCAGGCTTTGTTTAATTACCGAAAAGAAGATCGGTCCCACTGATAAGCTCAGCAGGAGTCCGATGGTCAGTCCTTTCGCAATAATTTCGATCATAAAAAAGGTACGAGGTACGAAGTACGAAGTACGGCGTTTACCCGGAGTTTTTATTAAGGTTTGATCGGGTCGTTTTAAGAGAAGCGACAAAAATTCTAAGTAAAGCTGTTGCTTCGTTGATCAGATAATTAATCTGTTCGCTTAATCCCGGGTTAAAGATTAATAATAATTCCAGGAAGTAAACTGACTCGTCTGCTTCTTCCTCGACTATTTTAAGTTTATTTATAAAATCAGCATCTGATTTTGCTCTCCTGGCTGCCCTATAATTCGCACCCACAGAGGAAGAGCATCTGATTAACTGATTCGCATATGCTTTATTGACTGTATTGAACGGTAGTTCCTGTATCAGCCTTGCCACAGCTACTGCAAATCCGAACGTCCGCTGTTTTAAATCCTGCATAGAGTAAGGTTTTGACCCGCAACCTATACATGATTTTTATTTAAAATGGCTACCGTCGCCGTTTCTGCTAAAAATTATTTCTATGAACCTTGTACTTTCTACTTTCCGACTGTTCCCAATTTTGAAACCTCTTCCTCTGTAAGCACTTTGTACCTCGTATTTCGTACTTTCTTCTTTAAAACTGCCTCTATCTTTAAGGTTTTTCCTTCTTTAGGCCATTCGTACTTCGTACCTCGTATTTCGTACTTGCATCTTTCAGACTTTTCCTACTTTAAACGACCCCCGTACTTCGTACCTCGTACTTCGTACTTTCTCCTTTCAGACTGTTTCTACCTTAAAGCACCTTCCCACTTTGAAGAAACCCCTCCCATTCCTCCAGCATCTTCCCTTTCATCACCCGTGGAAATTTATGCTGGCTGCCGAGTTTGCCTTTCAGTTCCATGAATTTCATGAAGGTTTCTTCGGGGAGTATTTCCAGGAACACTTCTTTCAGGGCACTATCTCTTTCCGTGGCATAGTCATCATTCAGCATCCGCAGGTTTTCATCAATTCGTTTTCGCAACTGTTCCGGATCCACTTTATCATTGGTAGCCACATACCAGCGGTGAGCAAAGAAATTCTGGTAAGGAAATCCCACTACGGTGTATTCTGGTATGCTTACATTAAACTCGTCACTTACCAATTCAATGGCCTTGTTCATGTTTTCTACTCCGAGGTGTTCGCCGGTCAGACTGAGAAAATGCTTGGTGCGTCCGGTAATGACCAGTTCACTTCGTTCAAGGTCCGTAAACTTGATGGTATCCCCGATGAGGTAACGCCAGGAACCTGCATTGGTACTCATCAACAGGGCATATTCCTTTCCCTCTTCCACTTCGTGAATCATTTTAGCTTCCGGCTTAGCGATCATTTTGCCATCCGCATCAAAATTCTTATCATCAAATGGGACAAATTCAAAGAAGATATTATTATTCAGGATCAGTTGCATGCCCTTGGCATGTTCACGGGTTTTGTACCCGATAAAGCCTTCACTGGACAAATAGTTTTCTACATAGACAATGGGCTTGCCCAGTAATTTTTCAAACCCTTTTTTATACGGCTCAAAAGCTACCCCGCCGTGAACAAAGAAGCTGAAGTTGGGCCAGATCTCGTGGATGTGTTGAACCTTGTAATGATCAATCACCATTTCCATACACATCTGGCACCAGGCCGGTACACCAACGATATAGCCGATATCCCATTCTTTGGCATGTTCCACGATTTCATTCAGCTTCTGATTCCAGTCGCTCAGCGCGGCAATCCGTCCTCCCGGTTTGTAAAAAGTCTGAAACCAGAAAGGCCGTTTACGCGCCAGGATCCCGCTCAGGTCACCGGCATACCAGCCGGCTTTTCCTTTTTTCAGATCCGTAGCCCCTCCCAGCATCAGGAAGCCCTTGGTCATAGCTTTTTTATTCGCGTCTTCGTATTTGATGAGACTGATAAACTGGCGGACATAATTAATCGTGTTGCTGCGGAGTAATTCTTTGGTAACCGGAATATACTTACTCGCGGATTCAGAAGTACCCGAACTCAACGCATAGTATTTTATTTTGCCAGGCCAGGTTACATCCGGTACTCCATCCAGGGTTTTCTTCCACCACTCTTCGTAAATCTTGTTGTAATCATGAACAGGGACCAGTTCCTGGAATTTTTTCCCGGGATGTTTGCTCAGCAGGGCTTCATCAAAATGGTATTGCTGGCCAAATTCAGTGAAACGGGCTTTCTTCAGCAGTTTCTTCAGTACCCGTAATTGCTGTCGCCTCGGGTCATTGGGCGGAAGACGCAGGGCGGCCGCAATCGCTTTTGGAAGTTTAATATCAAGTATGTTGGCCATTCGGAGCTTTCGGTTAGGCTTAAAGTTACGTATTGTTACCGTTAAAAAGGGCGAATATAAGGCTTATGAAACTCAGAGATGTCAACCACCCAGGTTTCTGTAAAACCGTATAATCAGTTTGATATCTGCCGCCGGCGTATAATCATGCGCATACCAGTAATCAGCCCGGTACAGACTTTCAGCGGACAGTTGTAATGATTGATGCGGCGGCATGCCGTTGCAGCCTAGTACTCCTTTTCGGATAACCGGAAGCCCTTCCGCCACACCCGTATACCCGATCCATGTTTTACGGGCCAGTAATACCATAAAAATATTCACAAGCAATCCGGCGGGTTTCTTGACCAGGAATAATAAAAGAGGAAAAGCCGCCAGGCTTATGAGTGCCACCAATACATCTGCTCCTCTTTTCAGACGTAACTGATAGGGATCGGCCAGTTGGTAACCATTTTCTTTTGATACGGCCTCACCGGAACTGTCTTTCGAATCACTGCCCACTACACTGTGACTATTTGCCGCATGTATTCTTGCTGTAATACCGCGGGGCAGTCCACGGATTGCTTCAATGATTGCGGTGAAGGAAAGGGTGCCTTGGCAGAAAATCACTTCCCGGAACGGAAGACTGGCGGCCAATGCCGGGAGCTGACTGATATGACCGATGGCAGTGGTATCGTTGGTTTCCACAGCTACCCGTCCCAATACCTGCTGACGGAATCCGGCTTCTTCCAATAACCGGATGACTTCTTTGTACTCACTGACCGAACCTGCCACCACAAAAGTGGTATGTGCTTCTTTATTCTTTTCACTGCTGATCGTTCCGGCTTTTATCAATAAATAACGAAGCGTACTGATTAATATAAAAGCCAGCACCGCACCGAATAAAACAATGGCCCTTGAAAAACGGAATTGTTCGGGTAAAAGTGAGTAGGCCGCCAGGAGTATAATCGTTGCCACCGCGGTGGACCGGATCAATTCACTCCAGCGGTACCATTTATCGTAGAGTCCTGCATAATAGGCCGTGACCAGGTACAACAAAGTGAACCCGGGAATGGCCATCCACAACAGGCGGTTTTCATATTGAATATCCGGTCGGACATATTCCGACCAGCCTTCTTTGATGATCCAGAACGAAAACAGAATCAGTACCGCATCGATCAGGGGCAAACCGATCCGCCGGATAAACTGTCCGGATGCGCTGAGTGCAGCCCTGAACCAGATCGCGAGGTGAATGAGACTGTTGAACAATCCGGCTTGCCGTCCACCGTAATGTTTGCGCACAAACAGGCTCATGGCAGAATAGAACATCCGGACATAGTTCATGCTGGCCTTGCGGGTACTCTCTCCCTTAAAGTGGATAATGGGACTTCCGGCGAAATAATAATTCTTCTGCCCGCTTTTCTGAATCCGGTAACTCAGGTCTACATCCTCCCCATACATAAAGAAACGTTCATCAAAACCACCTACCTGGTCCAGTACTTCCTTTCTGATCATCATGTAGGCCCCTGCGAGCACATCCACTTCATTGTTTTTATTTTCATCCAGGTGACCCAGGTGGTACCGGGAGAAATGAGCCGATCGTGGGAATAGTTTTGATAAACCAAACAACTTATAGAGAGAGGTCAGGGGCGATGGAAAGGCCCTTTTGGATTCTTTGAGGAAGGTACCGCTGCCATCCAGCATTTTACTGCCCAGGGCTCCCGCTTCCGGATGCTCATCGAAAAAACGGATACAAGCTTCGAAACAATCTTCCGGAAGGATGGTATCCGGGTTGAGAAACAGGACAAAACGGCCAGAGCTCATTTTCCAGCCCTGGTTACAGGCGCGGGCAAAGCCCAGGTTTTCTTTATTGGCTACAAAACGTACATCCGGGAAATCCGGCTGCAGGTAAGCCAGGCTGTTGTCTGAGGAGCAATTGTCGATGACAATGATTTCCCCGCTTGTTTTTTTTAGGGCTTGCCGGACAGAATAAAGACACTGTTCGAGAAAGTGTTTTACATTATAATTCACTATGATAACCGACAACTCCAAGCGGGGCATACTTATAGACACGAAGTACGAAGTTTTTTACTGGAGTGCAAAATAGCCTTTACCATTGCTATAAATTCATTTCCCGCATCGCCTTCTGCGTTCTATCTTTGCCCATGCTTAAAACTGCCCTGATAACAGCTGCCAAAGCCGGCGCAGCAGAGATTCTCCGGTTTTTCAACGGGGAATTTAAAGTGAGTAATAAAGAAGGGGTCAACAACCTGGTTACAGAAGCTGATCATGCAGCTGAAAAAGCCATCCTCTCGGTGATTAAATCCCATTTTCCGGATCACCAGGTGCTGGCGGAAGAAACCGGTGAGATCGTACAGGATTCTGTTTATAAATGGATCATTGACCCGATCGACGGGACGGTGAATTTTGCTCATGGCATTCCGCTGAACTGTGTGTCAATCGGATTGGAGCATGAAGGGAACATCATCATGGGTGCCGTGTATAATCCGCACCTCAATGAATTTTTCTTTGCAGAGAAAGGCAAGGGTGCCACCCTGAATGATCAACCGATCCGGGTAAGTAAAGAAACGGCGGCGGTGAAAGCCTGCCTGGTGACGGGTTTCCCCTATACGTATATCAATATGCCCAATGGGCCGCTGGAAATATTTGACCGTTTCATCCGCAAGGGGGTACCGGTACGCCGGCTGGGCTCGGCCGCCATTGACCTTTGCTGGGTGGCAGCGGGTCGCTTTGATGGATTTTATGAACATAAACTGGAACCATGGGATAGTGCGGCGGGTTTCCTGATGGTGGAAGAAGCGGGTGGTAAAGTCACTGATTTTACCGGCGCCCCTTATTCCGTTTACCAGCACCGGATACTGGCCACCAATGGTTTTATCCATGAGGAAATGCTGGCCGTTATTAATAATGAAAAAGAATTATGAGTACAGAAAGAACAGAAATCAGCAACCTGGGTGAATTTGGCCTGATTGACCACCTCACCCGTAATATCGAAATACAAAACGCTTCTACTGTATTGGGAGTGGGCGATGATGCTGCGGTGATCGATCATTTCGGCAAACAAACCGTACTGACCACTGACCTGCTCGTGGAAGGCGTGCATTTTGACCTGATCTATACCCCGTTGAAACACCTGGGTTATAAAAGCGTGGTGGTCAACCTCAGTGATGTATATGCGATGAATGCCATTCCCACACAGATCATCTTAAGTATCGGCATCAGCAACCGTTTCAGTCTCGAAGCCCTGGATGAGTTTTATGAAGGGGTATATGCCGCCTGTGAGAAATACGGGGTGGACCTGGTGGGGGGTGATACCACTTCATCGCAAAAAGGATTTATTATTTCCCTGACGGCGATCGGGGAAGTGGCGCCGGATAATTATGTAAAAAGAAGCACCGCTAAAAAAGGCGACCTGCTTTGTGTAAGTGGTGATCTCGGAGCGGCCTACGTTGGATTGTTGTTCCTGGAAAGGGAGAAAAAAATATTTATTGAAAGTCCGGGAGTGCAGCCTGATCTCGAAGGAGAAACCTATGTAATCGGCCGCCTGCTTAAGCCCGAAGCCCGGAAAGACATTGTGGAGTTTTTTGCCGCCAACCAGATCAAACCAACGGCCATGATGGATATCAGCGATGGCCTGAGCTCAGAAATCCTGCATATCTGCAAAGACAGTAATCTGGGCTGTGTTTTATATGAAGAAAAAATTCCTGTATCGGAGGAAATGAAAAAAGCGGCCTTTAAATTTGAAATAGATCCCACCGCCTGTGCGTTAAGTGGCGGGGAAGATTATGAACTGCTCTTTACAGTGGCCCAGGAAGATTACGAGAAACTGGTCCTGAATGAGCAGATCAGCGTGGTAGGGTATATGACCGGACCCGAAGAGGGTGCACATATCATTACCAAGGGCGGTAGTAAACATCCGGTTACTGCACAGGGCTGGAACCATCTCCGGTCTTAAAACTTAACCGGGAACCTGAGATCCTATGAGGAGAACACTGTTGTTTTGTTGTACCATCCTGCTTACTGCCTGTGGCGTGAGTAAGTCCTCCTTTTCCCCGGCCCATAAATTTGCCCCGGATCAGTTGCAAAAGGATTATGATCTTTACCGGGCTATTCTGGAGCATCATCACCCCAGTCTGTACTGGTACACCTCTAAAGACAGTATCGATTATTATTTTGATGTTGGCCGCCGTCAACTGTCGGATTCAATGACCGAGCCTCAGTTCCGGAAACTGCTGAGCTTTGTAACCGCCAAAATCAACTGCGGTCATACAACAGTACGCTCCTCCAAAGCCTGGTCCAAATACAGTGATACCGTTCGTGTAGGAAAGATGTTTCCCCTCAGCATGAAGCTCTGGAATGATACCATGCTGGTAACGGCTAACCTCAACCGTAAAGACAGTATCCTGCGCCGGGGTACTATGATCACTAAATTAAATGGAAAGACGGTTGCTGAACTGACGGACACCATGTTTCAGTACCTTTCGGCAGATGGGTATAACCGGACCCATAAATACCAGTCATTAAGCAACCGGGGTTATTTTGGTTCGCTTTATACCACGATTTATGGGCCGAAGGAAAAGTATGAGCTGGAGTACCTGGACACTACAGGAACGGCAAAGACGATAACCATTCCGGTTTACAATCCGGCAGCTGATACGGTGGGAAGAATGGCAGTACGTCCACCAGCCCGCATTCCTCAGCCTTCTAAGAAAGAGCGACGCAGGCAGCAGATCAGCACGATCCGCCTTTTACGGATCGATACCGTGAATCATTCGGCAATGATGACGCTTTCCACATTTGGTAAGGGGTATGGGTTGCGTAAATTCTTCCGTCAGTCATTTGAAGCCCTGGAAAAAAACGGGATCACCCATTTTATTGTGGATGTGCGGGGCAATGGCGGAGGCAATGTCAATAACTCGACCCTGCTTACCCGCTATTTGGCCAACCAGCCATTCCGCACCGCTGATTCACTATATGCCATCCATAAACGAAGTTCTTATTACCGGCATATCCAGAATCATTTCTGGAATAAACTCTTTATATCATTTTTTACCAAACGGAAAAAAGATGGCAAGTTTCATTTTGGTTATTTTGAACGCCATTATTTCAAACCAAAGAGCCGTCATCATTTTGATGGCAAGACCTATATCGTCACCGGGGGTAACTCCTTTTCGGCTACGACCTTAGTTACTTCTGCACTTATCCGTCAGGAAAATGTGATAGTGGTTGGAGAAGAGACCGGTGGCGGCGCCTATGGGAATTCAGCCTGGCTGATACCAGATGTCACTTTACCGGTGACGGGTGTACGCTTTCGTCTGCCTTTATTCAGGCTTGTTATTGATAAAAATATTCCCAAAGACGGGCACGGGGTACAGCCTGAAATCCTGTCGCTACCCAGCATGGATGCCATACGGCGAAATGCCGATTATAAGATTGAGACCGTGATGGAACTGATCAAAGCGGACCAGGCAAAAAATAAAAACCCCTGACCGTAGCCAGGGGCGTATCGCTAGTATTTGTTCAATGCACTTTATTCGGCTTCAGCCACTACTTCCTTCACTTCAGGAATCATTCGTTTCATCATGCCTTCAATACCGGCTTTCAGGGTAATCATGGAAGAGGGGCAACCACTGCAACTTCCCTGCATGGCCAGGTTCACGGTGCCGGATTCATAACTTTTAAACTGGATAGCGCCGCCATCCATTTCCACGGCCGGGCGTACATAGTTATCCAGGAGTTCCTTGATTCTTTTCACTACATCATCGTCGTCGGCGGTCACTTCGTTGCTGCTCACCTGTTTTACCGTGGCCAGTTCTTCTTCGTTCACCACCGCTTTACCTTCTTCCAGGTAATCTTTCAGAAACTGGCGGATGGACGGAATCACATCGTTCCAGTCCGTATCGGGGGTTTTGGAGAGGGTCACGAAATTGCTGGCAATAAATACGGCCCGGATGAAGGGAAAACCGAACAATTCGGTAGCCAGGGGAGAGGGTTTGGCGCTCTCGGCATCCGGAAAATCGATACTCTTTCCGGGGTATAACAGCTTGTTAGCCACGAACTTCATAGTCTCCGGGTTCGGGGTCATCTCGGTATAAATGCTGATAATAGGATTGCCTGTTTTGATCATATCGCTCGAATTATGCTGTAAAAATAACAAGAATTCCGGGCTTATGTTTACGAAGGCCGGAAACAGACGCCTACGGCGTATTTTGCCACGGATTTCACGGATCAACACGGATTTTTTTGCCAGACCGCCTTCGGCGGCTGGCAAAGTTTTGGGCCACGAAAACACACGAATTGACACGAAAGAATACATAATAAAACCTTTTTCGTGAGTTTTCGTGTGATTTAGTGGCCACACTTTTTTGCCGAAGGCAAAGAATCCCTGCCTTTGCCGGCAGGCAGGCGTGCTGATCCCTGTGATCCGTGGCCAAAAAAAAGCAGCCGCAGGCTGCTTCTCAAATCTATTCAGTGGCTTATTCCTTGAATTTGCCGGTTTTTTTGAGGTACCGGATCAGCACATATACGGCCAGCAGCGCCCCCAGCACGATCCCCAGCCACAGATTGCGGCAGGCTTCATTATGGCCGGTCAGTTCGGGGTAGTTGAGTAATAAGATCAGGGTGATACCAATCAGCCAGATAAACTGGGTGGTATGTTCCTTCAGGATCCAGCGTTTCCAGTTGAAGGCCATACTGCCAAAGGTCTTGCCGATCCCACTGAGATTGGGAAACCAGCGGTTTACTTTTTTACAGTATTCATCAAAGCCCGGTCCGAATTTTCCCCGCAGGAAATTTTCCTCCGCCAACACAATGGCCTGGTAGATAAACAGAAATATCGGGATCATAATTCCCACATAAAAGAGGGAATTGGCCAGAATACCCACTCCCAGCAGCATCAGAATATTGCCCACATACAGGGGATTGCGGCAATGGGTGAATATACCTTCCGTAACCAGTCCCTCCGCATAGGGTTTGCCTTCCTTACCACCCCGCACTATATAAGCCAGTCCAATGGTAAGTCCACGGATCAACTGTCCCAGGCAGGTTACAAAAAGTCCGAGGATGATCGGGAAAAGATAATACTGTTCCCCGAATTGTGCTTTGGGAAACAAAGGCCAGGAGGGAATGAATAAAGCGGCGTAGAAAAGGATGAAGATCCAGTTACGGTACTTGAAAAAGAAATTTCCTATTTGAACCATTTGATTTGAATTCAGCGTTGACCCGCTACGCGGGAATTTATTGGCAAGGAGGTCAAAAGAGAAAAAGAAATAAAAGAGTATTCTATAACAGGGTAAGTCTTACTGATCCGAATTTCGTGAAATTTAAAAATCACGCCTGACAAATATGTCAATGACTATTCAATTTTAAGAACCCGTCGCCTCTTTCTCTCTTTTGACCTCTTAGTCTATTTTTTT
>JAKQJH010000219.1 GCA_029561255.1 Bacteroidota bacterium
CGGCTCCTGCACCAGCAACTCAACCAGCACAGATTGTTATACCAGCTCCAATAGTGGAATCGGTTGCAACCGTAGTGCCTGTTCCCCAACCTCCAACTTCCAACCTCCAACCTGCAACTACTAACCGCTTCTACTCCCCCCTGGTCCTCAACATTGCTGCCAGTGAAGGCGTAAGCATGAGCGAGCTGGAATATATTCCGGGCACGGGCAATGAAGGTAGAGTCACGAAGAAGGATATACTGCAGTATGTACAAGAGAAGAAAGCAGGGAAAGCCGGCAGTCCCCAGCAGGCAGTTGGCAGTCAGCAGCAGGTAACAGTTATTAAAGAATCTCCGACCCCAACATCTAACAGCCAACAGCTAACAACTTACTCCGGGAACGTGGAGATCATCGAAATGGACCGTATGCGTAAACTGATCGCCGATCATATGGTGCGCAGTAAGCAGACCAGTCCGCACGTAACCAGTTTTACCGAAGCCGATGTAACCAGCCTGGTACAATGGCGTGAAAAAGTGAAAAAGGATTTTGAAAAAAGAGAAGGGACTAAGATCACGTTCACCCCGATCTTTATCGAAGCGATTGTAAAATGTATTAAGAAATTCCCCTTGATCAATTGCTCCCTGGACGGAGACCGGATCATCGTGAAAAAAGATATCAATATCGGTATGGCAACGGCCCTGCCCAGTGGCAACCTCATTGTTCCGGTAATTAAAAATGCAGATCAGCTCAACCTGGTTGGACTTTCCAAACAAGTGACCGGATTGGCCGATGCAGCCCGCAATGGAAAACTTAAGGCAGATGATACCCAGGGCGGGACATTCACCATGACCAATGTAGGAACATTCGGCAGCCTGATGGGAACACCCATCATCAACCAGCCACAGGTAGCGATCATGGCCGTTGGGGCCATTAAGAAAAGACCCGTAGTGGTTGAAACGCCTGCCGGAGACAGCATTGCTATCCGGCATATGATGTACCTCAGCATGAGCTACGATCATCGTATAGTAGATGGCAGCCTGGGTGCTACCTTCCTGACAGCCGTTGCAAAAGAGCTCGAAAACTTTAACCCGGACAGGGAATACTGAACCACCTGATTTTTTTGCTAACTCCGGATATAAACCGGAGTTTTTTATAGGATGAAAAACAAACTGATTATTTTCCTCTTGCTGTTTTGTTCTTCAGCGGCTGCACAGACCGGCAGCTGGAATATCCTGAATGCAAAACTCGATCTGAGTGACCGGTGGAATCTTTTTGGGGAAGCACAGCTCCGCTCCCTTCGATTTTACGATGACTTTCATTACTATGAACTCAAAGCAGGAGCCAGTTTTTCGATTAGTAAAAATTTTTCACTCACCACTGGCTTTGGGATTTTTGACACCTATTCCCCCGGAGGAAATTTTAAAAGTCCACAGGTAAATGATGAATTCCGGACCTGGTTGCAGTTGAATATGTCGCAGTATGAAAAGCGGCTGAAATTTGAACATCGCTACCGGGCCGAACAACGCTGGACCAGTGATGGTTTCCGGAACCGTTTCAGGTACCGCTTCAGTTCAGTTTATCCGCTAAACAGTAAAAAAATTGAACCCGGCACTTTTTACCTGAATATCTCCGACGAAATATTTTTCACCAACCGCGCCCCTTACTTTGAACGGAATCGATTCTTCGTTGGGGCTGGTCATGAATTTTCGAATCTTTTCAGCCTGCAACTCGGGTATATGAGTCAGTTTGATTATAGAATAAATGACGAGACCGGCCGTAATTTTCTGCAACTATCTTTCCTTTTCGAATTAGAAGCCAAAAAGAAAACCGGGGAGAAAGTACCCGCATCAATGGATTAGTCAGCACTCAACTGGCCGAATTTTTTCCCGGTAAACTGGTAAACCCGTCCTTTTCTTTTTATCACAAAGAGATTGTCATACTGATGATCCTTTAAATCCCCATTCACCACCGTCTTGCCACATAGCTGGTTCGCTATATCATCAATGGTATTGGAATGACCGACCACCAGTACATTTCCTTTTTTAATGGATTTTAATTGTGCTATAAATAATTCAGCGGAATCCTTTTTACTGCTATACAGTTCAATCCGGGTGGTTCCCAATAATTCGTTCAGTGGCTGAGCCGTGGACACCGTACGGGTCGTATTTGTGGAGAAAATATAACGGATACGTTCATGCCGCAGTATCTCCCGCAATGCATAGGACCGGACCTTCCCTGCCTCTGATAAGGGCGGATTACTGGCCATCATCTGGGTGGAACCGGCAGGCACGGGCTCTTTTTCCGCATGCCGGACGATATAAATAGTATTACCACAGGCACCAAGAGTAAACAGAGCGAACAGCAGGAGATATTTCATACACTATTTTTAACAAGTTAAAGTTAAACCTCATTTGCACTTTTTCCGTCTTTTTAGTAAATTAGGTTAACAAAAATCCGCAATATGAAGTCACTATCCGAAACCTGGTTCGCCGAAGGCCGTATCGACTTTGAACTGAAAAAATACACCCTGCTCGCCTACCTGCAGGAAGTCAATAAGTATTTTGACGAAAACAAACTCTACCCGCAATTAGCCGATATCATTTTCCACTATAACAATATCGTGGCCTTCCGGGAAAATAAGAAATACCTGCAGGAGCATTTTCCTAAAAAACTGACCGGACTCCAAATGGAGAAACTGCAAGTGATCTATGAACAAATGCTGGAAGATGATGAGCTGATGCAGGAACTGGAAAACATCATTCACTACTCTGCCAGCCGGATCAAAAAAACGATCAGTAATGGAACCGAGATCTATGAGTTTGTGGAGGACAAAATATGCATCACCCCGATCGGATTGATACCCCTGGATACCAAGGAAGGTTATTTTTTCCTGAGTGCCGGAAATGTAAAAAGTACCCGTGTCTACCACTACCGTCTTTCCATTTTTGAGAAACATGACGAGCGATACCGTAGTATCAAAACCCGGTTTATCGACAACTGGGTCCGCAGCTTCAGCAACACGTACGAACATATCAAATCCGAACTGATCCGCAACCTCCGTGATCTGCCCAACCCCGCGGTTTATTCCATTGAAACGGATCTGAATTTTCCGGTTGAAGAAACGTTGTTACCTGTGGCGAAACGGAGATTAGTGCGGTTTATTAGCGAATGATTTTGGCTAAGAGGTCAAAAGAGATGAAAGGAGAAAAAAAAGGGCGTGATTAGGGGAATGTCTTTATAACCCTTTAAACCTCTTAAACCTTTTAAACTTCTTAAACCTTGCACACTAATTGACTAATTCTAACCCCCAATCCTTCCCTTTCTTCACCGCAGGTACACCTTCTGTGATCCACTTGGGCGGCTTCTCCCCTTTCAGTAACCAGTCAAAATATTGTTGTTCGCGGATGGAGATATCTTTTTGATTTCTACGTTCGCGGAGGTTATGGGCTTCCCCATTATAGTTCAGCATCCATACCTGTTTACCCAGGCGACGCATGGCGGTAAAGAGTTCAATACCCTGGTACCAGGGAACGGCGCCATCGGCATCATTGTGCATGATCACCAATGGTGTTTTAATTTTTGGCACATGGAATAAGGGCGAGTTTTCAATATAAAGATTGGGCTTCTCCCATAAAGTGGCCCCGATCCGGCTCTGTGTTTTTTCATATTGGAACTGACGGTTCACGCCACTTTCCCAGCGAATACCGCCATAGGCACTGGTCATATTGGCCACCGGTGCCCCGGCCCAGGCGGCTTTAAACATATTGGTCATGGTAATCAGTTGTGCCACCTGTATACCACCCCAGCTCTGTCCCTGGATACCAATATTCTTTGCATCGATCCACTTCTGTTTAGCCAGGTCCTGCGCCGCACTCACCACATGATTATAACAATCTTTGGCCGGATGCCCGACTGTATACCGGATATCCGGAGAGAAAACCACATAACCGCGGCTTACAAAAAAGGAAATATTCAGCCGGCTGCCGGTGGGTGTAGGCGGAATATAACTATGCAGGGTATTGGAATGTGTTTCGTAGAAATAAAGAATCATCGGGTATTTCTTTGTGGGATCGAAATTTTCGGGTTTGTACAAGACCCCTTCTTCCATTTTACCGGTAAAGGCTTTCCATTTGTATATTTCGGCGGTGCCCCAGTTGTAGTCTTTTTGCTGGGGGTTAATATTCGATAATTGTACTGATTTTACCTGTTTTGTACGCTCATCTCCACGCTGAATAATAAAATCACCCATATCATAATATAAGTTAGGTGAGGAACGATATGTTTCGGTACTGTAGATAAATCCATCTGCAGTTTTCGCCTTCTGAATAGCAGAAAGCAAATAATTTCCTGAGAAATAAATATAGTCTAATGGTTGATATGACCCCAGTTCTCCAATAAAAATTCCGGCCGATTTATCCTTTTCATTAAAAGCACGATAAATCAATTTTTGGCCAGAAATAAAAAAGCGTTCTTCCTGGTCGATTCGCAAGTATCGGTAACTGATATTGTTTTTTCGTCCAGTTTGTGTTATATCAACAGGAGTTGATTTCCCCGTCAAACTCAGGCTCCATGTATCGAATTTATCATAAACATATACGACTGTATCACCTTGAAGCCATCCCATCACCCCATACGGTCCCGGATCATCCGGCGTGTCATGCTCCTCATTCCAGAGCGGGAACTTTATTTTTTGAGAGATGTTTCGGGTAATGCTGCCATCCCAGGCAAAATAATGACGGGCCTTACTGTCATACCACATAATATATTTACCACTTGGTGAAATGAATGAAGGCGCAATCAACCCCTCCAGGTCTTTTTTAACTAACTGAAGCGAGCCACTGTTCACATTAATCGCATAAATGTCTTTTTTTGTACGCCCGGTCCACTGGCCTTCTACCCTTTTTCCAAAGTCAGTAACACCCACAAACTGCTCACCATCCCCTTCATTGGTTGGATACACTGTAGGAATTTCTTCTGACCCTAATTGCTTCAGCTCTTTTTTATCCAGGTGATAAACCGCCAGGTAATTAGTCTGCAATAAACGCTGCAGATTGTATAATTGCTGGGTTTGCAGGTAATCATCCTTATAATGCCAGATATCCAGTCTGGCCAGGTCCATGTCCACCAGGCTGGTATCCTTAGGCGGCTGAATAGGGGCAGTGCCAAAGAACAAACGCTTTCCGGTCTTACTGAAACTGATGGTCCCGAATTCACTGATGGTCATGCCCAGTTTCATCCCCACTGTATTTTTATCAGCTAATAACACAGCACTGTCCATCCCGGATTTATAATACCATATTTTATAGAATTTCTGCAACTCCTTTGGTTTGGCATCCCGCTCAGCCGCATAAGCCACCTGATCGCCGTCTTCTGTAAATGCAAAATTCTTAAAATCATTGCCACCACGACTCAGTACCGTTGACTTCCCCGTCGCTAATTCAACCAACGAAACAGTGGGTTTACTCAATGAATCTTTCGGGTTCTTTGCCTGCTCCAACAACAACTTACCTCCGTTCTTACTGAAATAATATTCAACCACATTGGCAAATATCTTTTCCTGCCCGTTTGAAAGATTCCTCAACACCAGGTCAGTTCCGGCATCCGCCCCTGCTCCTCCAGGTTCATCACCTTCCGCATCCGTACCTCGTACTTCGTACTTCGTACTTTCTTCATCCTCATCCTTGTTCTTTCTTCTTTTTTGTGGTTGCGACTGAATAACCTTGTTTAACGAATCAATTACTTTAGTAAGACTATCTGCTATTTTTTTCTCCGGTGAATCTGTTTTCTTAACCGGTTCTTTTTTCTCTATGGCTTTTTCTAAGTGGTAAGCAACCCAACCGGCTTCTTTCTCCGGTGTTTTGTACGTTTTTACTTTTCCAATTTTCCATATACTGTCTTTGCCCAGTTCCACGATGGCCAGTGAATCCTTCGGGGTATCCTCGGGCTTTTTCTTTTTTATTTTTGCTTCACGGGTATCTTTAAAAAAAGGTTTGATCTTAAAAATCACAAAGCGGGCATCCTCCGTGATTACGGCATTGTACCCACGTGCAATGGTCTTTTTGTATTTCGCATCCGACGACTGGATCACCAGCTCATTATCCCCTTCCTGGGGATCAACGGTATACACAACCCACTTCCCGTCATTACTGATCATTCGTTCGCCGATCCGTTGCCAGCCGTCGTAAACTGTATGATCCAATGGTTTTTTCTGGGAATAACTAAAAATGGCCACAAACAGGGCGATCAGGGAAAAAGCAGTTTTTCTCATAATAAATAATGATGGTCAACAAATTAAAGCAAACAATTCAATTACTTAGCTGTTCTATATCAGCAATTCCTAATATGAAACAAATTTTTGCGCTTTTCCTGTTGATTTTGTCCAACCTGGCCGCTTTTTCACAAAGAACCGGCTCGGTGACTGGTACTGTGACCGACAAAAACCTGCAAACCACCCTCCGTGGAGTGAGCGTGGAAATCGTCGGAACCAACCTGGCTACCAGTACGGATACAGCCGGAAATTTCCGGATCGCTGGCATAACGCCTAAATCATATACGATCCGATTCAGCTCTATTTCCTATACATCGGTTGAACTTTTCAATATTGTGATCAATTCCGGTAATGAACTGAACCTGAATGTGCAACTGGAACCTTCGGTGACCAATCTGGAGGATGTTCAGGTACGTAGTAGCCGTCGTACTGCAGTGGCTGCAAGCCTGGAAACCCCACTAAGCGTACAGCGACTGACCACTGAAGAAATCCGGAGTAATCCTGGCGGTAACTTCGATATCTCCCGGGTAATTCAGGCGCTCCCGGGCGTGAGCGGAACAGCAGGAAGTGTGGGTGGTTTCCGTAACGACATCATCATACGGGGTGGCGCACCTAACGAAAATGTCTATTACCTCGACGGGATAGAAATTCCGGTGATCAATCACTTCGCCACCCAGGGTAGTGCTGGTGGTCCCACCGGTATCCTGAATGTGAGTTTCCTGGAAGAAGTAAAACTGAGTTCTTCGGCCTTTGATGCCCGCTTTGATAATGCCCTCTCTTCTGTTTTCCAGTTCCGGCAACGCACGGGCAACCCGAATAAAGTACAGGGAAATGTTCGGCTCAGCGCCACAGAACTGGCAGGAACTTTGGAAGGGCCACTCTCAAAAAAAACAACCTTCCTCGCGTCAGCCCGTCGCTCCTATCTCCAGTTGCTCTTCAAAGCCATAGACCTGCCCATTCGTCCAAACTATTGGGATTTCCAGTATAAAGTAACGCACCGGATCAATAAAAAGACCACCCTTACATTCCTGGGTGTTGGCGCCATCGATGATTTTACGTTTGCGGCCCCTAAAGAAGCTACCCCCGAAAAACTCTATATAATCGACGCTACCGCTCCAATCCATCAATGGAATTATACTGTAGGCGCCAGCCTGCGTAAACAAATCAAAAACGGTTTCTGGAACCTGTCCATCAGCCGGAATATGTTTGACAATAAGATTGAGAAATTTGACGACAACGATGAAGGGAACGAAAGCAAACGCCGGCTGGGTATCTTGTCACAGGAAATCGAGAACAAACTACGCTTTGACGTTAACAAAACTGTCAACGGTTGGAAGATCGCTTATGGGATGTTGGCACAGTATGTTAAGAGTAATAATGACAACTACAAACGCCTGCGAAAAGAAATTCTGGACCAGAATGGTACCGTCGTTCAACCCGCCCTGGTGCTCGATTATACGTCCGATATCGCATTCATGCGTTATGGACTATTCTCCCAGGTAAGCCGTCGTTATTTCGACAACCGGCTGGGCCTTAGCGCCGGTCTGCGTTCAGACATGAATGGATTTACCAATGAAGGGATGAATCCGTCGCGAACGCTCTCTCCCCGTATCAGTGCTTCATACGTCCTGGCAGATAAATGGACCCTGAATGCGTCCGTCGGTCTTTACTACAAACTGGCCCCCTACACCGTCCTTAGTTTCCGGGACAATAATGGCAACCTGCTGAATAAAGAGGCTGATTATACCCGCAGTACCCATTATACCATTGGCACTGAATACCTCCCTTCGAACAGTACCCGATTTACCCTGGAAGCCTTTTACAAAAAGTACAACCAGGTACCAGTCTCTGTCAGAGATGGAATATCATTGGCAAACCTCGGCGGGGATTTTGGCGTGGTAGGAAATGAAGAAGTCGTGACTACTGGAAAAGGGACTACCTACGGTTTTGAATTCTTTGCCCAGCAAAAACTGACTAAACGGTTCTTCGGCACGTTCTCATATACGTTCTTTGTCAGCCGCTATAGTGGCCTGAATGGAAAAGAAATCGCCAGTGCCTGGGATAACCGCCACCTCCTCTCTTTTATCTGGGGGTATAAATTTAACCGCAACTGGGAACTGGGACTTAAATTCCGTTACCAGGGCGGCGCACCTTATACGCCGTTTGATCTGACCACTTCCCAATTGAATTACCTGACATTCGGCACCGGCATTCTGGACTACAACCAGCTCAACAGTCAACGGCTGGAAGCCTTCCATGCCAGCGATATCAGGATCGATAAAAAATGGAATTACCGGAAGACCACCCTGAATCTTTTCCTGGACATCACCAATTGGTATAAAGCGATCAATCCTTCTTTCCCGCAGTATACGTTCAGGAGAACAGCGGACAATACCGCATTTCTGACTACAGATGGACAACCCATCCGGCAGGATGGTTCCAATGGTATCCCCGTTTTCCTTGATAACAGCGACGCGAGTGTGATCCCGACAATCGGGTTTATTGTGGAGTTTTAATCTCCGCCTGTGTCAGTTTACGTTCAACCCGTATGAGAATAAATATATGGGTGATGAGGGCGGCTGCTATGATGGCAAACCCCCAGTAGAACCAATGACTGAGGTATTTATTCTCCTGATATACTACAAAAGCCAGCAATATTCCATAAACCGGTTCAAGGTTATAAGTCAGATTGACTGTAAAGGCCGACAATCTTTTTAAAGCATTACCGGATAGCTGAAAGGCCAGTACAGAACAAAACCAGGCCAGTACGAGCAACCAGCCGAAATCACTCCAGGTGGGTATAAAATGACCGGCCGGAAATTTTTGCAGATAAAAAGGCAACAGGAAAGAGAGCGTAAGAAAGCCGCCAGTCTGTTGCCAGCTCAGTAAGGTCTCTACATTCACCCGTTTTAAAAACTCCCGGTTGAAAATCGGAAACAGGGCAGCCAATACAGCGGAAACCAAACCGATCATTATCCCTGTCTTGAATTGAGTATCAAAATGAAAAATGATATAGATCCCGCTTAGGGTAACCAGACCGAGCAATAATTCGGTCCAGTTTATTTTTTTCCGGAGAATAAGCGGTTCAAATAAAGCGGTAAAAAAACTGATGGCGGAGAAACAGACCAGGGCCACGGATACATTTGCATATTTAATGGCCCCGTAGAAAGTTACCCAGTGCATAGCTGCAATAAAGCCCACACCCATAATTTTCAACCGGTCGGCCCATGATATCACCTGCAGTTTTTTCAACAGGGCAAACAGGATCCACATAGTCAGCGCAGTGATCAGCAGACGGTACCAGACAATCAATCCTTCGTTGAGGGTAATCAGCAGTCCGAGAATGCCTGTAAATCCCGCCAGAAAGACAGCAATATGCAATTGCAGGAAGGCTTTCTTCATTGCCTGTAAATTAGGAAAAAGGAATGAATGAATGGCTGGTTATTGTTCGGAATTGACCAGTACTTTAGAAGAAGCAGGTGCTTCGGTATCCGTATTTTTAAGCCGTTTCCGGTAATTTTTGAAAAGGCTGTTCCAGCGTAGTTTGAGTACCCCGATCACCCCTTCTTTTATGATACCCTTATTCATTTTTGAAGTACCGAATGTGCGGTCCTGAAAGATGATCGGCACTTCTTTTATTTTAAAACCGAGTTTCCAGGCGGCAAATTTCATTTCAATCTGGAAGGCATAACCCACAAACTGAATTTTATCCAGACTCATGGTTTCGAGCACTTCTTTTTTATAGCAGACAAATCCTGCCGTGGGATCCATCACCGGCATCCAGGTAATCAGCCGGGTATATAAACCGCCTCCCTTGGAAAGAGCGATACGGTTAGCCGGCCAATTGACGACCCCTCCTCCTTTTATATAACGGGAACCGATAGCCACATCCGCCCCTTCATTTTTACAGGCATTATACAACCGGGGAAGGTCATTGGGATTGTGGGAGAAATCGGCATCCATTTCAAAAATAAATGCATAATCCCGCGCAATTCCCCATTTGAATCCATGGATATAAGCCGTACCCAGCCCCAGTTTACCCCGGCGTTCTTCAATAAATAACTGTCCCGGAAATTTCACCTGAAGGTCTTTTACAATTTGTGCAGTGCCATCCGGCGAACCGTCATCAATGACCAGCACATGAAAGCCTTCGTTGAGATTAAAAACAGCATGGAGGATATTCGTAATATTCTCCTTTTCGTTGAAGGTCGGTATGATGACTAGTTTTTCCACGCCCGGCTATATAAAATTTACTAACAAAAGTAAGATAAACAGTAATCAAGCCCTGTTAAAATTCAGGTAAAGGGTTTACCCTTTTTTTAGCAGGGTTCGGGTATAAATCTCTGTCAGCTTCTGTTTGGTATGCTGGGGAAAGTCTCCCTTCATCATCCAATCATAATACTGGGGCTCCGTTTTCAGTACATCTGCCACCGGGCGCCCCTTATATTTCCCGAAATTAAAAACTTCGATCCCGTTCTCCATCACGAAACGGCGGGCAAAATCCACCACCTGATCCTCTCCGATCACTTTCAGTATCGAATCAAGGGTATTTCCCAGCTCCGCATATTTTTCAATCTGTGCCTCCAGAATCTCATGCGTGGCACTGGCATCCACTTCCGCACTGTGTGCTCCATCCAGCGTTTTGTTACAATAAAAACGGTAAGCGGCTCCAAGAGTCCGGGGCTCCATTTTATGAAAAATATTCTGTACATCCAGCAGTTTGCGGTTTTTCATATCAAAATCCACCTGGGCACGGAGAAACTCCTCCATCAACAAGGGGATATCAAACCGGTTTGAATTGTAACCGGCAAAATCGCACCCATCCAGCATCTGTTTCAGCTCCTGGGCCACTTGTTTAAAAAGCGGGGCATCTTTGACCATCTCATCCGTGATCCCATGGATATCACTGGAAGCCTTGGGAATGGGAATTCCGGGATTGATAAGTTTACGCTTCACACTACGGGTTCCATCGGTCAGGATTTTCACTATGGCAATTTCAACTATGCGGTCTGTTCCCAGGTTAATACCCGTGGTTTCCAGGTCAATAAAAGCCAATGGTTTTTTCAGTTGCAACATCAGGGTTGTGTTTCTTATTAAATGAGGCGGTAAAGTTAACTGTTTGTAAAACTCCGCAAAATGAAATTATTCGGAAAAATAAGGGTTAACCTAAGAAAACCAGTCATTTAACTACCCAAAATCAGGTAAAAGACTGATAAAATACACTTTGAAAAGCCGGGAAGGGACTTATCTTTGCAGTAACAAAATAATCCGTTTATTAAATCGTTTATCCACCAAATATCCCTTTTATGAAAAATAGATCCCTGATTGCCCTTTTATTACTGACCCTGGTAGTTGTCGTTTCATCCTGTGCTTCACAGAAATATGGCTGTCCCGGTAATCCCCAGGCTAATTATAAATTCAGAGGTTAGTCCCAATCAATATGAATTGGAAAGATTTGCTTACCGCCCAACAACTGGACGAAATCATCGGTTTGTCCCACCAGCAACCCCAGGTAATTTTCAAACACAGCACCAGATGCAGTATCAGCAGTACAGCCTGGAACCGGCTTAAAAACACTGAAAAACTGAAAGGAGCCGACTTTTACTACCTGGACCTGCTCGCTCATCGTCCGCTTTCAGGTCAGATAGCCGTTGCCCTGGATGTGGAACACGAATCGCCCCAGGTATTACTGATAAAAAATGGGAAATGTGTCTATGATGAAAGCCATCTTGGAATCACTCCGGATGAACTACAGGACCAGATTTTAAATGCCTGAGCTTAAGGGTTTCTAAAAACAAGTAATGAATGTTCGTTTTTATGATCCCGCAGACTCAATACAAACAGAAAATCATCTGCCGTTAAGCTATCAATTAAAATAATCCTTATTTTTGCACCGCAATGAGAAATTACACACATAACCATCATCATCACTTTCCCTCGCAAGGGTAGGCCATGTTGTTATTATGTGTTAACATAGTTCGGGGCTTACTTCAGGTAGGCCCTTTTTTTATTTTAAACTGTTTATATGAGTGAGACATTAAAAATAGCCGTACAGAAATCAGGGCGGTTATACGAAGGATCAATGAAATTGCTGAAAGAATGCGGGATAGAAGTCAGCAACGGAAACAACCAGTTAAGGGTAAAAGCCGCCAATTTCCCCGTAGAGATTTTCTTCCTTCGTGATGATGATATTCCTGAATATGTGCAGGATGCCGTGGCAGATATCGGATTCGTCGGTGAAAATGTGGTCCGGGAAAAAAACAAACAGGTAGATCCGTTGGAAAAACTGGGTTTTGGAAAATGCAGATTATCGCTGGCCATTCCAAAAAATGGCACATTGAAATCGGTGGCTGATCTGGATGGCAAAAAAATAGCCACCAGTTATCCGGTCATTCTTAGGGATTATTTAAGGGAGAAAAACATTAATGCCTCCATACATGAGATCAGTGGCTCTGTGGAAATTGCACCACGTATCGGACTGGCAGATGCAATTTGTGATCTCGTGAGTTCCGGCTCCACACTCTTCACCAATGAGCTGATGGAACTGGAAGTTTTACTGCAATCTGAGTCAGTGCTTATCAGCAATAAAAAGCTGACAGCCGAAAAGAAAATCATACTGGAAAGCCTGCTTTTCCGCATCCGTTCGGTCAAAAAAGCAAGGAACAATAAATACGTCTTGCTGAATGCCCCGAATGATAAACTAGAAAAGATCTGCAGCCTGTTGCCTGGTATGCGGAGCCCGACCATTCTCCCGCTGGCAGAATCCGGTTGGAGTTCAGTACACTCGGTCATCAGTGAAGGTGACTTCTGGGATATTATTGAACAATTAAAAGCTAACGGGGCTCAAGGCATCCTGATTATTCCGATTGAAAAGATGATATTATAATGCGACAATACAACTATCCCTCCCCTGATCAATGGGAAGAACTCATAAAACGACCCGTAACGGACAATTCCGCGTTGGAAAAGACGGTACGCAGGATCCTCCGGAAAGTTAAAGAAAACGGAGACCGTGCTGTACGGAAATTCACGAGTGAATTTGATGGAGTGAAACTGAAGAAGCTGCAGGTCTCCGAAAAAGAAATTAAAACCGCCGCGGCACTCCTCCCGGACGAGCTGAAAGCCGCCATTCGCCTGGCAAAAGAAAACATTGAACGGTTTCACCAATCACAACGTGAAGCAATAACCGTAACTGAAACAATGCCCGGTATACGATGCTGGCGGCAGTCATTGCCCATTGAAAAAACAGGCCTTTATATTCCGGGGGGCACCGCCCCTCTTTTCTCGACCGTACTGATGCTGGCGGTACCGGCCAGTTTAGCGGGTTGCAAAGAAATCATTCTCTGCACGCCCCCTGGAAAAGACGGCGCTGTACATCCGGCGATATTATTTACAGCCGCCCTATGCGGGGTTACACAGGTTTTCAAGGCAGGGGGCGTTCAGGCAATCGGGGCCATGGCCTATGGAACAGAGAGCATTCCCCGGGTTTTTAAACTATTTGGCCCGGGTAATCAGTATGTCACCCTGGCCAAACAACTTGTACAACAGGATCGTGTTGCTATTGATATGCCGGCTGGCCCTTCTGAAGTACTGGTCATTGCCGATGCAAGTGCCCACCCCGCTTTTGTCGCGTCGGATTTATTATCCCAGGCCGAACATGGTACCGATTCACAGGTAATCCTGCTGACCCCCTCTGCCGCGTTGGCCGGAGAGGTGGAAAAAGAAGTCGAAAAGCAATTGAACCAGCTTCCACGTAAAGCCATTGCCGAAAAGGCACTGGCCAACAGCAGAACAATCCTTTTCAACAACATGCAGGAAGCCGTGGCATTTTCCAATTACTATGCACCGGAACACCTTATCCTGTCCTGTGACGATGCGGAATCCATCGCACAACAGGTAACAGCCGCCGGTTCCGTTTTTATCGGTCACTATTCACCGGAAAGTGCCGGAGATTATGCCAGTGGCACCAACCATACCCTGCCCACCAACGGCTATGCCGCCATGTACAGCGGGGTATCATTGGACAGCTTTATGAAAAAAATTACCTTTCAGCAACTGAGTCAGGAAGGTCTGCAGCGCATAGGCGATGCCATTATGACTATGGCCGCCGCTGAAGGACTGGATGCTCACAAAAATGCCATCGCCATCCGCTTAAATACACAACATGGAATTTAATCTCGATACACTGGTCAGGGAGAATATAAAAAAGATGACCCCCTACTCCTCCGCCCGTCACGAATTCAGCGGGGCAGCCACGGTGTTCCTGGATGCCAACGAAAATGCATTCGGATCCCCACTGCCAGTTAACTATAACCGCTACCCGGATCCGCTGCAATGGCCACTGAAGGAAAAAATCAGTCAGATAAAAGGCGTGCCCCCATCCAATATTTTCCTGGGCAATGGCAGTGATGAAGCCATCGACCTGCTCTTCCGGATTTTTTGCGAACCGGGGCAGGATAATGTCATCATCTTCCCGCCGACTTATGGCATGTATGAAGTATGTGCCGAAATCAATAACGTGGCGGTAAAAAAAGTTCCGCTGACAAGGGACTACCAACTGGATCTGGAGGCCACGGAAGCGGCTGTTGATGCAAACACTAAACTGATTTTTGTCTGTTCACCCAATAACCCGACCGGCAACAGTATTGAACGCGGTGCCATCGAAGTACTGCTGAATAATTTTGCCGGACTGGTAGTAATCGATGAAGCCTATATTAATTACGCCCGCCAGAAAACGTTTATTACTGAACTAACGGAGTACCCTAATCTCGTGATTCTACAAACCCTGTCAAAAGCCTGGGGCTTGGCCGGACTGCGGCTGGGCATGGCCTTTGCCGGGCAGCCAGTAATTGATTATATGAACCAGGTCAAGTACCCTTATAATATAAATACCGCCACTCAACAGCTGGCACTGGAAGCATTGAGTAATATCAGTAGCGTTAATAACTGGACAAAAACAACCGTAGTACAGAAAGACAACCTGAGTGAAGCCTTGCTCGCTTTGCCCGTTACAGAAAAAGTATATCCCTCTGATGCCAATTTTATATTAGTAAAAATGACCGATGCCCGCCGGATCTATGAATATCTTGCTGGCCGTGGGATTATTGTCCGGGATCGTTCTAAAGTTATGTTGTGTGACGATTGCCTGCGCATCACTATTGGCACCCCCGAGGAAAACAACCAATTACTGGAAGCCCTTAAAAAATATATGGCATGAGAAAGATTTTATTCATCGACCGGGATGGCACCCTGATCCAGGAAGCCCCTCCCACCTACCAGCTGGACTCTTTTTCCAAACTGGCCTTTTACCCGGACATGTTCACCTGGATGAAGAAAATTGCTAATGAACTGGACTTTGAACTGATAATGGTGACCAACCAGGATGGTCTTGGCACCTCCTCTTTTCCGGAAGAGACATTCTGGCCGGTGCATGAATTTGTCATGACGGCGCTGGAAAATGAATCGATATTTTTCAGCAATGTGCATATAGACCGTACTTTCCCTGCAGATCACTCCCCTACGCGTAAACCTGCTACCGGAATGCTGACCCAATACCTGAACAATCCGGACTATGATATACCCGGATCTTTTGTAATTGGCGACCGGATCACCGATGTGCAGCTCGCAAAAAATCTGGGTTGCAAAGCGATCTGGCTGAACAATGATGCCAGCCTTGGTGCAGCGGAAGTAAATAATGACATGACCACCCTTCGCGATGTGATTGGTCTCGAAACAATCAGTTGGAAAGATATCTGGGAATACCTGCGCCTGGGACAACGGGAACTGGTACATGAACGAAATACCAATGAAACGAAGATCCGTATTGCGTTGAACCTGGATGGACAAGGTAAAACCAACATCCGCACAGGGCTTCATTTCTTTGATCATATGCTGGACCAGCTGGGCCGGCACAGTGGTATTGATCTGGCCATAACGGTAGACGGAGACCTGCATATCGACGAGCACCATACCATAGAAGATACCGGTATCGCGTTAGGAGAAGCCATTTCCCTGGCTCTTGGGAATAAAAAAGGCGTGGCTCGTTATGGTTTCACTTTGCCGATGGATGATGCGCTGGCCCAGGTAGCGCTGGATTTTGGCGGACGCAGCTGGCTGGTATGGACAGCCGAATTTAGAAGAGAAAAAATCGGGGACATGCCGACTGAAATGTTTTATCATTTCTTCAAATCCTTCTCCGATGCCGCAAAGTGTAATCTGAACATCAAAGTGGAAGGAGAAAATGAACATCATAAAATTGAATCCATATTTAAAGCACTGGCGAAAACCATGAAAATGGCCTTGAAAAGAGATCCGGAAAATATGCAACTACCCAGTACCAAAGGAGTTTTATAATGAAGACCGTCATCATAAAATATAACGCAGGAAATATACAGTCGGTCCTCGTTGCCCTGGAACGCATCGGGGTCCAGGCTGTTGTAACGGATGATCCGGAGGAAATCCTTGCGGCGGAAAAGGTAATTTTTCCCGGTGTGGGTGAAGCCAGTACAGCAATGCAATACCTGAAAGAACGGGAACTGGATAAACTCATTGTTTCACTGAAACAGCCCGTATTGGGAATCTGCCTGGGCATGCAATTGCTTTGTGCGTATTCCGAAGAAAATGACACCCCTTGTCTCGGTGTATTTGAAGAGGTGCCCGTTCGCAAATTCCGGAATGAAAAAAAGGCCTTTAAAGTCCCCCAGACCGGATGGAACTCCATACAGCAATTAAAAGGACCTCTTTTTTCCCAGGTAAAGGAAAATGAATACTGCTATTTTGTCCACAGCTATTATGCCATATTGAACGCCTTCACCACCGGTACTACGGAGTATATTCATCCGTATAGTTCGGCACTGCAACGAAACAATTTTTACGGCGTGCAATTTCACCCCGAAAAAAGTGCCAAAGCCGGCGAACAGATTTTAAAAAACTTTTTAACGCTATAGACGATGACGATTATACCCGCCATAGATATCATTGACGGAAAATGTGTGCGCCTGACAAAAGGCGATTACGAACAGAAAAAGATATATAACGAAGATCCGCTGGAAGTAGCACTTCAGTTCGAGGGCGCCGGTCTGAAAAGACTCCACCTGGTAGACCTGGACGGCGCCAAAGCCGGTGAAGTAAAGAACTGGAAAGTGCTGGAAAAAATTGCCGGCAAAACCAAACTGGCCATTGATTTCAGTGGAGGGATCAGTACACAGAAAAACGTGGAGATCACCTTTAATTCCGGGGCGGCCTTTGCCGCAGTAGGCAGTATTGCGGTAAAAGATGAATTCACTTTTTCCGGGTGGTTACTGGCATTTGGTGCTGAAAAATTTATAATTGGCGCCGATACCAAAGAAGGCAAAGTCGTGATCCGTGGCTGGACAGAATCCACTACCCTCACCGTAGCTGAACTGATCGGACGATACAAAACCAAAGGGGTGAAACAGTTCTTCTGTACCGATGTGGAGAAAGATGGACTATTACAGGGAACGGCAATAGAACTATATAAAAAAATACTGAATCAGCATCCCTCTATTGACCTGATTGCCAGTGGCGGTATTACTGAAGTAGCGGAACTGGATGAATTAAGGCAGGCGGGTTGTGATGGCGCCATTATTGGTAAAGCGATCTATGAAAACAGGATTACACTGGCCGATCTAAAACGCTTTTTATAAAATGCTCACTAAACGGATCATACCCTGCCTGGATATTAAAGACGGACGTACGGTGAAAGGAACCAATTTCCTGGAACTCCGTGATGCCGGCGACCCGGTGGAACTGGCCATGCGCTATTGTGAAGAGGGGGCAGATGAACTTGTATTCCTGGATATCACGGCCACCACTGAAAAAAGGAAAACACTTGCGGCCATGGTCAGGGAGATTGCCACCCATATCAATATCCCTTTTACCGTAGGTGGTGGAATTAATACGGTGGAAGACGTTAGGGTCTTGCTGGATAACGGGGCTGATAAAATATCCGTGAATACCTCGGCAGTGAAACGCCCGGAACTGATTAATGAACTGGCTATGCAGTTTGGCAGTCAGTGTGTGGTGGTTGCTATTGATGCAAAGCTGATAAATAATACCTGGATGGTCGTCACACATGGCGGACGCACCCCGACTTTATTAAAAGCATTGGACTGGGCCCGGGAAGCTGCAGCGCGTGGGGCGGGTGAAATATTACTGACATCGATGGAAAATGACGGTACGAAAAACGGATTTGCCCTGGGTATCACAAAAACCATCAGTGAAGCAGTAGCCATTCCCGTCATCGCTTCAGGTGGAGCCGGAACGATGGAACATTTTTCCGATGTATTCAAAAAAGCCAATGCCGATGCGGCCCTAGCAGCCAGTATTTTTCACTTCCGGGAAATACCGGTTCAGGAATTAAAACGATATTTACAGGAACGACAGATACCGGTACGCTTATGATACTGATCCTGTTCATATCCCTTTGTATTGCCTGGTATTTTTACCAGTATTTTGAAAACAAACGAATAGACCGGCTGAAGGAACAGCAGGAGAAGCGAAAAGATGCTTACGAACAACTCCTTAAAATAATCAGCGAGAAGGAAGATAACAAGCATACGAATACTTAATCAAACGAATACTATGCAACCGGACTTTTCCAAATACAACGATGGCCTTATACCCGTGATCATACAGGATGCAGGAACCTTACAGGTGTTGATGCTGGGATTTATGAATGAAGCGGCCTTCCTGCAATCCCAACAGGAAGGTAAAGTCACTTTTTACAGCCGCAGCAAACAGCGTTTGTGGACCAAAGGAGAAACTTCCGGCAATTTTCTGCATATACAGGAGATAAAAGCCGACTGTGATAATGACACGTTGTTGATCCGGGTACTGCCTGCAGGCCCGGTTTGCCATACGGGCACTGACACCTGCTTCAATGAAAAAAATCCACCCTTCAGTCTGCAACAACTGGAGCGGATAATCATTGACCGGAAAAATAATCCGGATGAAAAATCCTACACGGCGTCATTGTTTGCAAAAGGCATTAATAAAGTGGCGCAGAAAGTGGGGGAAGAAGCGGTGGAACTGGTGATTGAGAGTAAAGATGACAACCAGGAACTATTTTTAGGGGAGGCCGCTGACCTGCTTTTTCATTACCTGGTTTTACTGCAACACAAAGGGTTCACACTCGCGGATGTGGTCCATACACTTGAAAAAAGGCATAAATAGATTTTTTTACAGGATCGGTATACTGACTATTAGCTGGCAACCTTCACCTGCAGCCGTTTTGATATCAGCGGCACCGTCATAAAAGCGCACCCGCTCATAAATATTTGACAAGCCAATGCCCCTGAAGGTATGGTTGGCTTCAAAGCCGATCCCGTTATCCTTAACGAGCATCCGGACCCACTGATCATCACTTTCAAGTAACACCTCCACACGGGTAGCCGAACTATGCTTCAAAATATTTTTCAATTGTTCCTGGAGAATTCTGAATAAAGTAACTTTTTTCCCT
>JAKQJH010000252.1 GCA_029561255.1 Bacteroidota bacterium
GCAAATATGCCAATCGATTCATAGCTGGGAATACAACCGATCAGGAAGGTAGATAGTCCCATTAATACGAGCGTTAACAGGAACGTATATTTTCTTCCGATGAGGTCGCCCAGTCTTCCGAAAAATAAGGCACCGAACGGACGCACCACGAAGCCGGCCGCAAAAGTGGCCAGGGTGGAAAGCAGGGCCAGAGTCTGATTGCCTGCGGGAAAGAATTTGGTAGAAATGATGACGGCCAGACTTCCGAAAATGTAGAAGTCATACCACTCGATCAGCGTACCAACCGAGGAGGCGGCAATAATACCGGCCAGACCCTTTTTCTCTGTTTGAAAACTCATGCTTGTTTGTTTTAGGTATTATAGAAAGATTTGTGTTTGCAGGATCATTTCACCTTTGGAACCGTTGCGGACCGGATCGCCCCCTACTGATTTATAAACCGGGCGGGTACTGTATTGCAGGGTGATTTTGGCATTATGCCCGTTGATCAGGTAGTTCAAACCGAGATCAAACTGGCCCGAACTTTTCCCGATGCGGTCAAAATTTTTATACGTGAATGTGGCATATGGCATAAAGGCGGTTCCGTTTTTCAGTTTAGGCAACAGGTAACCCAGTTGGGTATACCAGATATTACCTGTACCGATTGTAGGCTGGGCGTTTCCACCACCGGCCCAACTTGCATCGGGGTTAGCCGATACAGCCTGAGTGCCGGGATGTAAATTGAGTATGCCAATATTGCGCAGGTAATTGTTTCCGTAATCAGACTTGTAAAATACAGAATATGCGTTAAGTGCCGTGCCTTTCTTTTTATTCAGGGGCATATCCATATACACATCCAGTCCGAAATTTCGTTGCGTAAACTCTTTTGGTGATGAGGCCGTGGAGGCTTTACTGGCCGTGGCACCTTTATGACTGTACCAGCCTGCCCCGATATTCAATACTTTTTTGCTGCCCAGGTAGGTGCCTACAAAAAACGGGAGCACATTGCTTTCCTTCTCCCAAAGCATATAATTGAAATAACCACCGGTACTCCATTTTTCATTGATCACATTCACCGCGTTTGCAGAACTAACGGACGACAGTGCCGAACCAAACGCAAAAGGTTTGTTGAGATGCAGGCGATAATCCAGACGACCCAGTTGCCCTTTGGCATAAACGCCGAGCTGACGTGCAAACTGATCCGTAGTTTCAATATTATACCAGTTGAAAACGGGAGCATCAATGGTCATAAAATTTAAGGTACTGTGACTGCTGAACCGGGAAACTCCGTTCCAGTAATGAAGACCGGTACCCAGGTGGAGTTTTCCGGGCTTCACAGCAAACTCCGTCCAGGCATCATGCATATACAGTTGCGGACGTTTACCTCCCTGTCCGGAAGCACTCGATCCGGTACCAAGGGTGCCGGCGGAACCTCCATTGATAAAACTCTGGTTATTGATTCCCCAATGACTGATGATCATAAACCGGGGAGATACCTGGGCCTGTATCAGGAAACGGGAGCGACGGATGGACATATCCGTGGCTGATTTTTGCGGTTCTCCATTTACATCCAGAGTACCCGGATTATTGCTGGTATGGGAAATCCACATCTGGTGCCAGGTGATCAGCCGGATAAACTTGGTTCCTTTTTCATCCAGTTTGATCAGCATGGGCTTATAGCTGTGGTCGACACCGGGATTGGCATTCCCCTGGGCAAAGAGTGACCCGGCACACAGTACAGTTAAAGCAAGAGCAATCGTTTTTTGAAGCATGGCAGTGCGTTTGTGTTTAACAAGGCCAAATTCAAAAAACTATTCACGCCATTCAAAACAGGAGTATACTGCTGCTAATTACTATAGTTTTCAAAGTGCATTTTTACGAAAGCGCTCCCATTTGATCACCATAAATTTATCGCCCAGCTCGGTGATCATGCAGCCTGAACTTTTAAGACTGTCCTTTTCTTTGAAATACTCTATGAGCTCTGTATGATTTAATACTTTATAGGTAGGCCGGTATTCATAGTTTTCCGGGGCTTTAATATTGTACTTTTTTACCCAGTTCATCACCGACACATGACTGATACCGAGAATGCGTTCAATTTCACGATAGGTGACTCCTTCGATATATAACTGAAGGGCTTTGATCACATAATACGGATCGATGTTTTTACCTTCTTTGAGTACCGTAAAAAAATAATGGCAGTCTTTGCAGCGGAACCGTTGTCTCCCTTTGACAATTCCGCTTTTAATGAGTGTTTCACTCTTGCATTTGGGGCAGGCAATCTGTTTCATAAAAAGGATAAAAACCGGTCAGCTATACCAGTTTAGCATAAATATACCTATTTAGCAAATAAAAAGCAAGGCCACTGTTGATCTTTCTTTACTTTTAGTCCATCAAAAAATGATCGCTATGTCATACACCTACCAGATTAAAAGTGCAGCACAATACCAGGATGCCTATAAAAAAAGCAAGGAGGATCCGGAAGGATTCTGGAGTGAAGTAGCGGAAGGTTTTTATTGGCGCAAGAAGTGGGACAAAGTGCTGGACTGGAATTTCAGTGAACCCAAAACAGAGTGGTTTAAAGGGGCGAAGCTGAACATCACTGAAAATTGTATTGACCGTCACCTCGAAAAAATGGGGGATAAGCCCGCCATTATCTGGGAACCCAATAACCCGGAAGAAAGAACAAGGGTGGTTACCGCATAAGCGAGTTCCGGCACCATTCCCATATAAATACAAACACGGTCCCCTTTCTTCACCCCGTTGTTCTTTAATACCTGGGCAAACTGGCAGACGCGTTTGTGCAGCCGGTTATACGTAACCACCCTTGTTCTTTCT
>JAKQJH010000158.1 GCA_029561255.1 Bacteroidota bacterium
CAGGCAACGGAAGTGTATGCCCCAGGTTAAACTAGTCGGCAGTCGGGAGTTAGTAGTCGGCAGTCAATACACCTCCTTAGGAGGCTGAATCTGGTTAAAAAGCTGTTACTCGTTTTACGGGATTACTCGCATCTCGCAACTGACATCTCGCAACTTTTTCAATGCCATTCGTGGCCCTGTATTTTTTTCGTGCTACTTTGTGGCCATTCGTGGCCACCCAAAATTGCCGCAGGCTATTCAATCCGTGTTAATCTGTGTTATCCGTGGCCCTGTATTTTTTTCGTGCCACTTTGTGGCCATTCGTGGCCAACCCTATGACCGCGAAGCGGGCATTCCAAAATTGCAGTGGCAAAAAAAATCCATCCCGTCTGAGGATGGATTGAAATTTTATTATGTAGCTTTTAATTAGCCCTGCCGAGCATTTCCTCCAGCTTCATCACCAGCTCCGTCTTGGTAATAGGCACACCCATGATCTTATTGTATCCCTTGGCATCCACCAGGAATTCGTCACGAATGATCTTGATCAGCTGGCCATTATTAATTTCAGGAATCAATACCTGATCGAAGTTCTTCAGGATCGTTCCGAGATTTTTGGGGAACGGACGGATATAACGCAGGTGAGCATGACTCACTGCCTGTCCCTGTGCCTGTAATTCGGCTACCGCGGATTTAATGGCTCCATAAGTGGAACCCCATCCGAGTACCAGGATCTTTCCTTTCTCAGGGCCACTATCCAGTTTCTGATCAGGAATATAATTGGCAATCTTATCTACTTTCTCCTGGCGCAGGTTCACCATCAGTTGGTGATTCTCCGGCTCATAGTTTACGTTACCGGTAATGTTTTGTTTTTCCAAACCACCAATCCGGTGCTCCAGTCCGGCTGTACCGGGCACGGCCCAGGGGCGGGCGAGTTTTTCATCTCTTGCGTAGGGCTTATATTTCTCTTCCCCTTCTGCCAGTTCCTTTTTGAAAGTAACCGGAATGGGCGCCAGGTCGGCACTGGTCGGGTATTTCCAGGGTTCAGCTCCATTGGCAATATATCCGTCACTCAGGAAAATAACCGGGGTCATATGCTGTACGGCAATTCGTACTGCCTCATATACGGAATCAAAACAATCCGCCGGGGTGGAAGCCGAGATAATGGGCATCGGGCACTCCCCGTTTCGTCCATAATAAGCCTGCATCAGGTCACTCTGTTCTGTTTTAGTGGGCAATCCGGTAGAAGGTCCGCCACGTTGAATATTAATAATCAACAGGGGAATTTCCAGCATCATGGCCAGTCCCATGGCTTCCCCTTTCAGGGCAATACCGGGACCACTGGAAGTGGTCACGCCTAAAGCGCCACCATAGCTGGCACCAATAGCGGAGGCAATACCCGCGATCTCATCTTCTGCCTGGTAGGTCCGAACGCCAAACTGTTTATACTTGCTGAGGTCATGCAGGATGTCGGAAGCAGGAGTAATCGGATAGGTGCCGAGGAAAATGGGTAATCCGCTCTTTTCTGAAGCGGCGATCAGTCCGAGGGCCACCGCCTGGTTACCCATAATGGAACGGTAATTACCCGCATCCATTTTGGCTTTCTCCACCGAGTAGGTAGTGGTAAAAGTTTCGGTAGTATCGCCATAGTTATAACCGGCTTGGAGCACTTTTACATTACTGTCCATGATCTCCGGCTTCTTACCGAATTTATCTTTCAGGAAATCGATGGTATTCTCCATATCCCGGTTGTACATCCAGTACAGGAAACCCAGTACAAACATGTTCTTGGCCCGGTCTTTTTCTTTCATCCCCAATGTCGCGTCCTTCAATGCCTCGCGGGTCATTTTGGTCACATCCATTTTGATCAGCTCATAATTGGTGAGACTGCCGTCTTCGAGAGGATGAACGCCTTCTGGATAATTGGCCAGGCGCAGATTCTTTGCATCAAAGCCATCAGTATTAGCGATAATTTTACCCCCCTTTTTCAGGGCATTCAGATTAGCCTTTAAGGCGGCAGCATTCATGGCCACCAACACATCACAGGCGTCCCCGGGTGTAAACACTTTATCAGAAGAGAAACGAAGCTGGAATCCGCTCACACCGGCGAGGGTACCCTGGGGAGCGCGGATTTCCGCCGGATAATCCGGGAAAGTAGCCAGATCGATGCCTAATAATGCTGTGTTATTGGTAAACTGGCTTCCGGTCAGCTGCATACCATCGCCGCTGTCTCCGGCAAACTTGATTACCACGTCTTGTAAAACTTCCTGTTTTCTTGCCATTTGGGTATTAGTTATTCTGCGAATTTAACACAAGTTGGGCAAGCTTCACCTACTGATTTTTATCAGTTAAAATCGGTGGTTTTTTGAGGAAAATCAGTCATAATTTTTCCTATATTGTTCCTTATAATTTTCCCTATGCACAAATTCATCCGCCTCCTGTTGGTATTTTGCCTGTCCTGGCCGCAAATAGCACCTGCCCAGAATGATGATGACCTTTTTGAAGCCAACCGGCTAAAAAAAGTATTCCCCGATGACCGGGTGGCCGCCACCCTGGTGGAGGATGAGTTCAGTTTTGACCGGGCCCGGTCCGAAGACCGGCTGCCGGTGGTCACCGCCACCCAATCCACTGGTATCAATTTTTTAGCCCTGCGGGAAAGAGCCGGCATCCAGTATTTTGACTTTTATAATTCTTTTACCCGGATCACTTCCTTCAAACAACTCGAAAAAAGAAAAGGGATGTTCGGGATCAAGAAAAACTATAATGTGGGCTATGCGATCGACCGGTCGGCCAGTTCCAGTGATTTATTCTCAGATGACAGCCGGGTTAAGTATTTCAATATCGGTTTTTCAGGATATGGTGATATTGCCCGGGTGGAAACGGAGAAAAAATACCTCGACTGCAAATACCTCACATCCGAATATTTTCACACCTGGTTTCCCGCCAAAGAGAAAATTATCAGGGTCCGGATCCCTGAATGGCTGGATCTTGATATCCGGGAATTCAACTTCGAGGGTTACAAGATCACGAAACAAAAAACCCAGGAAAAAGGAGAAACCATCATTACGTACCGGATTCAGAACCTGATAGCCATGAAAAATGAACGCCGGGCTATTGGTCTGGCTTACCAGTATCCTCACCTTGTTTTTGTAGTGAAGTCTTTCAATTTCGAAGGCAAGAAAGAGAAAGGATTCGGAGATGTGGGCGATCTCTATGGCTGGTATAATTATCTCTATAAAAAATGTGTCAACAAACCGGAGGAATTAAAAGCCAAAGTCACTGAACTGACCAAAGGTAAATCCACCGACCTCGATAAAGTAAAATCCATCTTTTACTGGGTTCAGGATAATATCCGGTATATCGCTTTTGAAGACGGATTGGCCGGCTTTATTCCAGCCACCGCACAGGATGTATTCAAATCAAAATACGGGGATTGCAAAGGCATGGCCAACCTGATGACGGAGATGCTGAAACTGGCCGGACTCGAAGCCTATATGACATGGATCGGCACACGGCATATTCCATATGATTATACGCTCCCTTCACTGGCGGTGGACAATCACTGTATCAGTACAGTTATGCTTGGAGGCAAGGAATATTTCCTGGATGGTACGGAAAAGTATGTACCCTTTGGCGAATATGCCTGGCGGATCCAGGGCAAGGAGGTCCTGATCGGCAAGGGCGACAAGTATGAAGTAAAAAAAGTTCCCGTTCAGGATAAGGAGAAAAATAAATTACTGACCCAGACCAGTTTCCAGTTAAAAGATAACCTGCTCAAAGGGCATGTGAAAGTCACCCTCACCGGGGAGCAGCGGACCGGTTTCCACCAATTCTATCATGATCTGCCCAATGATGATAAAAAGAAAATGATCCAGCGCTATCTCGAATTTGGCAACCGCAACCTGGTCGTGTCAAATGTCAAAACATCGGACCTGAACAACCGCGAAATACCAATTGTATTTGAAGGCGATATTGATCTCAGTAATTATGTGATTACCGAAGACAAGGAACTTTACCTGGGTATTGACTTTTTCCCGGAAAATCTGCGGGGACTGCAACCGGAAAAAGACCGGCAACAGGACTATGCCCTCTCCTCCAGCTATGTATCCGTGGATGAAACCGAACTGATCCTGCCAGCCGGGTACAAAGTGGCTTCGTTACCCGCACCGATCAGCGAGAAAACAACAGACTATGAAGTCACGGGTTCGTATACCGCCAAAGACAATAAAGTCATTTTCAGCAAGACACTGGCCTTCAA
>JAKQJH010000284.1 GCA_029561255.1 Bacteroidota bacterium
GCTTCCCATTTTTTCATGGTATAATTGATGGCGGCATCGGTCACAAAGTAGCCTTTTGCCACTACTGAATTATCTTCATTCGCCGGACGGTCACCCATATACCGATAGCGCAGACTTCCATTCCATCCGTCAGCTTTACGGTAAGTAATTCCTCCCACACTTGTAAAACGGGGTGCGAGTGGCAGGTAATTTTCAGTTTCAGGCGTATTTAATGCACGGGGATTTGTGAGGCTTATATCGATATCCGAATAAAGATTTTTAGCCAGTTCATATCGTAAAGAGAGATCCCAACCGGTTCGCTGTGTTTTCCCGCCCGGTTCCACCACCCCTTCATCCCCAACATAAACGAATTCCTGTTTCATCCATAAATACCAGAATGCAGTCTGGATCATCGCTTTTTTTCCAAGTTTGAAGATACCGCCCAGGTCACTGCCCCAGGCTGGGGTAACTACATCCTTTCCGTTACGTGCAACAGCTACCCGTGTATCATTGCTGTGGAATCCCTGACCGTTGAACCAGTACAACTGAACTTTATCATTGGCCCGGTAATTAATATTAAATTTTGGACTTACAATCACGGAAGTGGAGGATGATTTTGTAAATGCCAGCCTGTCATCATATCGATTGGTGAAATAATCAGACCTGATACCGGCGGTGATATCCCAGCGAGAGTTTAGTATTAGTTTTTCCTGTATATATATGCCAGCATTCAGCTCCTGAATATCTCCCAGCATCAGCGGATTGGTGGTTTGTGTTCTGTTCTTTGTGCGTGAAAGTTCAATATCATTTATAATATCATACCTGGTTTGTAAGCCGGTGCTGAACTGGGCTTTCCTTCCGGACCATTCATGATCCTGCTGGTAGGACATATTATAACCTGTTATGTGCCGGTCTTCTTTCTGGCGGATCTGATCGCCATTTACCGGATCTTCCTTAAAAAAGGTGAAATTGGAATACAACTCAAAATTATAGTGGGAATAAAAGAACTGATTTCGTAAGACGGCTCCATTGCCCAGATTGTGCATCAATTCTGCTGAAGCATTATACCGGCTGGTCTTTCCACCTTCATTATCATCTATCGCCCCAAAAAATCCGATACTACCATCAGCAACGGCCCGGTCAGGGATCTGGCCACTGGCATTCCATTTACTGCTCAGTCCGGTTAATAATGCAGTGAGTGTGCTCTTTGCACCTGTACGGCCATGGTATTT
>JAKQJH010000293.1 GCA_029561255.1 Bacteroidota bacterium
CACTGTTTCAGGGCCAGGCGGGACCAATACAGCAACAAAAGCTGGGTATATTATCGCCAAACTGCCGGTGGGCATAAACGATATTTGGAGCGGGATTCCGGATAAATTCCAGTTGCGGCAAAACTATCCCAATCCGTTCAACCCACAGACTACCATTGTATTCGGCTTGCCGAAAACGTCCCCGGTTACGGTAGCGGTATACAATCTCAAAGGCGAATGGCTCGAAACTCTGTACGACGGCAAAAAACCGGCCGGGTACCACACCCTGGTGTGGAATGCAGCTAACCGGCCGTCCGGCGTCTATTTCATTAAAATGCAGGCCGGTTCGTTTGTACAGGTGAATAAATGTGTGCTGGTAAAGTAGTTTGAATTTTACAAATATTGATTTTGTTCTGAATAATGAACAGTCTTAAATATTGGGAGATTAGCAATGCGAAAATATATGTTGTTACTCTGCCTGTTGGTATGGGTAGTATCAAGTTTTGCCCGTACTGATTATTTACCCTATGCCACACGCAATAAAGCGGAACTGGATGCCATGTTAACAGGTTTTGGCGCCGGCGCCTTTACTGCCCAATTCGATCAGCCTTTTGTTTACCAAATTCATATTGAAAGTCAGTGGGATGTAGAGCATTCAATTGATAAAATGCTTATGCACCTCGGGGTAATTCCGGATTTTGTCATCGGGTATGGCGCCAATCATGCCAGTTCTGAAGTGTCACTGGTTGCAATCGGCGCTTCAGAGGCTGCCATGCATAATTTCAACACCGGTTCCTGGGTAAATCTGACTCCTTATTGTAACTCTGCAAATATATATGCCAAAGTCGAAACCAGCGGGCCAACGGATGGGACATCGTACATGACCCTCTGGCTGGGGAGCAACACCTCTTTAGGGTACTCTTTTACTTATGATACAATTGAAGGGTCGTTTAACGAGGAAAGAGTGTCTATTCAGGGTTATGTAATTTCTCCGGATATTGTATCTGTGCCAATCCCATATACCCAGGTGAATATAACCGGTTTACATTCAATCATGATTGCTGATGGCGCTGCAGAGTATGTGCCTTTGTTTGATGATCAATACGTTTATAAAATCACCGCAACAAGTTATTATAATCATTCTACCGGAACCGATATACAATTTCACTTTGGTCAGGAGGCAAAACATTTTATAGGAAAAAGCAACGGCAGGCAATTTATGCCGGTAAAAATTGGTAAAAATACATCTGATATGTATCAATTCAATTCAACAAGTTGGGAATATTTATTATATGGTTATTGCGATAGCAGTGATGTCTATCTACAAATGACCGAAGATGTTGCACTCCATGACCAGGCGAAAATTTCGTTATGGATTGGTTTTTCATCTACTCTGGGAAGTGATTTAATATATGAAATAATTGGCAACGGTAACGGACCGGAATCTTTTACAATCCAGGGATACCAGGTATCAGGAGGCAGTTCCGCGCCGATCACTTATAATACCATTACTAAAGCCGCGCTGGATGATCTGTTTGCTGATGAAGGCGCAGGCAGTTTTTCCGCAGGTTTTATACAAAATTATATCTATCGAATAAGAATTAGTAGTTATAGCGGATATGAAGCCGGAACAACCGCGGTTTTAATGCATTTAGGGCATACTCCGGCTAAAGTCATTGCCTCTAGCACTGATGGTATGTCTCAGGCCGGAATAGGTACTCCTGCCGCTTTCCACGAACTTGAAGATGTGGATTGGGAGGATGTAACACCCTGGTGTAACGGATCGGATATAAAAGCCAGGATAATGGTGAATTGGGTTTCACATAGTAGTAATAGTATTAATATATGGATGGGTTTTTCATCATCACTTGGTAATTCTCTATTGTATGATATAATTGAAAATTGGGACGCCCCGCGGAGTTTTACCATTCAGGGTTACCAGATCGGAAACGAAGTTACTTTTGCAACTCGTAACCTCGCTTACGAACCGGTTACCCAACCGGATATCGATACGCTGTTCATGACCGATGGTGCCGATGAATTTATAAGCCAGTTCCGCGATTATGATTACCTGTATCGCTTTGATCTATACAGCAAAACCAATCTCACCAAAGGCAACAAGATCAAAGTGCACCTTAACGATACGGCGGACAAGGTGATCGCCTACAGCAACGGCACGACCCGGCAACTAGCCACTATCGGTAAATTACTTACTCAGCAGCAACTGTTCGGTATCGGCGCCTGGAAAGATGTGACTCAATATGTCAATGAACAGGATTTTTATATCGTCATGATCGACGACCCCACCGAACACTATCCCGGTCACTTGCGTCTCTGGCTCGGTTCGAATAACTGGCTGGGGCAATCGCTTACTTACGAGACCGTAGACAATGCAACTCCGCCGGATTCATTCTTTGTCCGCTCTTTCCGCCAGTCCGATTTAACGGTAGAAGATGTACAAGTGCTTACCCATGAAAAAGGTCAAGCCGAATGGCTCAGGGAAGGCGACCAGTATTACTTTGACCGCGATTATTACATTCTCAACATGGCTGACAGCCTGCGTAACCTGGTGTGGATCAAGACTGCCAATGAAGATAAAAACAGTACGGCAGATTCGTTATTAAAGATTTCTGTCGACCGCCCGGCAGATGTATTTATCGGTTATGACCATCGCGGCACGACCCTACCGCCCTGGCTGGCAGACAACTTTACACAAACCAGTTTCAGCATTGATGTACTCGACTTCGCCAGTCCCCTGCGGGTGTGGCGCCAACACGTACCCGCAGGACTCTTTGCCCTCGGCGGCAACCTCGCCGGAGGTGCAGAAGGAGCAAGAAGCAATTATATCGTGTTGATCGATGTGCAAGAACCGCTGCCGCCGATCGCCGTATTCGACTATACTCCCAAACAGGGTGTCCATCCCCTGTCCGTACAATTCACCAACCAGTCCAGCGGCGAGATCGACTCATTGCGCTGGGATTTTGGCGACGGGCAAAGCAGTGTTGAATCCAATCCCCTGCATGTTTATACTACCGTCGATACCTTTACTGTATCCCTTACCGTCTTTGGACCGGGCGGGATGGACAGCGATTCCGCCCAGGTGCAGGTTACGGAACTACCCCCGGTGGCCGCTTTCGCTGCCGATACCACTGCCGGAGTTGTACCGCTGACTATAACCTTTGCCGACAGTTCCACCGGCGTCATCACCTCCTGGTTGTGGGATTTCGGCGACGGCCAGACCAGTGACCAACAGAATCCCGTGCATGTGTATACCATCGCCGATACGTTAACTGTATCGTTGACTGTGACAGGCCCAGGAGGCGCAGATACAGAAACCAAAACCGATTTTATCATCGCCTACGCCCCGCCGGTTGCCGCATTCACTTATGAAGAAGTCGCCGAGCCGCCACTGACTCTTAATTTCCACGATAATTCCACCGGTATCATTACCTCCTGGCAGTGGGATTTCGGCGACGGCGATTTCAGCACCGAGCAAAATCCCTCCCACACCTTTGTTAAAACCGATACCTTTACCGTCATCTTGCTGGTGCAGGGACCCGGCGGCTCCAGTTCAAAATCGCAAAACATCATCGTCACCGGCGGCCAGCCTATAGCCGAATTTGAGGCCGATTCCACCACCGGCGTGCGTCCGTTCTCCGCACAGTTCTACGACCGTTCCTCCGGCATCATCTCATCGCGGGCATGGGACTTTGGCGACGGGGGCACAAGTAACGAACAGCATCCTGTGCATGTGTATACAACAGCCGATACCTTTACAGTAACCCTGACGGTTACCGGGCCGGGCGGGTCGGATGCCATGACAAAAATTGATTATATTATCGTCAAAGAAGCGCCGCCTGTCTCCGCCTTTGCCGCCAATTTCACCTCCGGTATCAGACCGTTGACGGTAGCGTTTGCCGATAGCTCCAAAGGCGTTATCACTTCCCGTGTATGGGATTTTGGCGATGGTGTGCAAAGCTCCGATACAAATCCCATCCACACCTACACTACCGCTGATACGTTCAGTGTAACTCTCACTGTAACCGGGCCGGGAGGTTCCGATACGGAAATCAAAACCGGGTATATTATCGTCCGCGAACAACCGCCGGTGGCCGCCTTTGCCGCCGACTCCACCAGCGGCGAAATCCCCATGACTGTGACCTTTAGCGATAGTTCTACCGGTATCATTTCTACCTGGCTATGGGACTTTGGCGACGGGCAATCCAGTTTCGAA
>JAKQJH010000295.1 GCA_029561255.1 Bacteroidota bacterium
AAACGCAGCTTTATTTGTTGAAAATACAACTGGCGATATTACCCCAACACTGGAAAAGGCATTCAATAAAGACTGGATTGATTCATGTATACTTTTGGCAGAAGGGACTTATACGACTATTTCATTAGTTGATTGGACCGCCTTGGTTGCTGCCAATGGATTGATTCCGGGGTGGCGGTATCGGGTAACCTCGGCATACGAATTCGATGCCTTCGGGTTCAAAGATATTGTGGTGACGGCGGATACGATTAATACAATTGAGGCGACCGCCTATGTTTTGTTTGGTGACTTCTACGTGCCGTACACAACGGATGCCAGTTTTGCCAACCCCGGATTCTTCCTGTATTCATATCCAACAATGGCCCTCACGGGTGCGCAAATACTAGGGTATATTGGAAGTTATAATTGGAAATTTAATCCCGGCCTCACAATATTTCTGACGGATGGGAGTCTTTATTTTCAAACCGAAGTTCAAAGCGATCCGGCTGCTATTGTTTTCGATAATGTAAAAGCCCTTGATTCCCCCGGACCCGATTGGTCCGGTGGCGACTTCGGAACCTACGATCCCAACACCGACATATTCACCCCCAATGCATCCGTATGGGCACCAACGCCGACTTCTGACGGAAGTGTTGTTACATCTCCCGGCACACTTTCGGCGGGCAAGATTTCAAAGAACGGCAACGTCCTTTCTTATTCATTCCTGCTTACTGGAGTGACAATGGATTTTACTACGGCCAATACGGGGTTTGTTGAAATTCCGGATTCGGATTTCCCATTCATCCCAACCGGCGACCACGTGGTTTCTGGTCAATTATCAGAGCCGGAAGTTATGGGAATTACAGCCATTTCCAGTTCAAACCTTCGAATCAATTTTGTTAACAGGTCTGGGTCGCTAACGCTGACTACGGACGTATCCATTAATGGCCAATGTCTACTATAATCCAACCAACCAAAGCCACTTTGACGGTGTATAATTAAAAATAATGGGTCCATTTCCTTTCATCCGGTTTGAGGATTCAGGTGTAAAGCCATTTGCAGCCAGCTCTGCGAGTGGCAACCTTTTGGCTAAAACTCCAAGAATAAAGGAGTGGGAAAAGCAATCCGGCAATCCAATCATTCAGTA
>JAKQJH010000300.1 GCA_029561255.1 Bacteroidota bacterium
AACTGTTTAATACTAACGATTGTGTGCCTGGTACACATTACAAAACAAAAGCCTATTTTTGCCAAGTTTTAAAATTCAAGATGGAAAAGAAAGTAACAAGAATCGGCGTTCTTACTTCGGGAGGTGATGCCCCCGGTATGAATGCCGCAATCAGGGCAGTCGTTCGTACAGGTATTTATCACGGGTTGGAAGTATTCGGGATCATGCGGGGTTACCAGGGACTGATCGATGATGATATCTTCCGGATGGAAGGCCGTTCCGTAGCCAATATTATCCAACGGGGTGGAACCATCCTTAAAACCGCCCGTTGTAAGGAATTTTATGAACCCGCCGGTCGTAAAACCGGTTATGAAAACCTCAAAAAAAGAGGGATCAACGGGCTCGTGATCATCGGGGGAGATGGTTCCTTCCGGGGTGCGGTAAATTTCAGTAAAGAGTTTGATATTCCCTGTGTGGGCCTGGCGGGTACCATTGATAAAGATATTTCGGGCACCGACTTTACCATCGGATTTGATACGGCAGTAAATACAGCCGTAGAAGCCATTGATAAGGTAAGGGATACCATGGATGCACACGACCGGATCTTTATAATTGAAGTGATGGGACGGGATGCAGGCTATATTGCCCTTCATAGCGGGATTGCCACCGGGGCGGAAAACATTCTAATACCGGAACGTAAAACCGATATCAATGGCATCATTTCTTCCCTGCAGGAAAAGGAACGTCGTAAAAAAATGGTGAACCTGATCGTGGTAGCCGAAGGAGATGAGTTTGGCGGGGCCAATGAAGTGCAGCGCGTACTGCAGGAAAAACTACCGAAAGCCGAGATCCGGGTTTGTATTCTGGGTCATATTCAGCGTGGCGGGGCTCCCAGTTGTATGGACCGCCTGATTGCCAGCCGGATGGGTTATCATGCCGTTGAATGCCTGCTGGAAGGTCGTCATAATGTATTCGTCGGCATCCAGAATAATAAAATGAATTATATCCCGCTGGAAACAGCGGTAAAAAATAAAGGTAAGATCAGTGATGAATGGATGAAGATTGTGAAGATCCTCGCCAGCTGATTGAACCGTACGCCTTTTCACCTCTACTAAAGACCGCCACTTATTATGAATAAAAACATTGACAAATACCTCCATAAATCATTTGACAAAGAAGCCGGCCGTATACACGCTTTTAAACGAACCAAGATTGTCGCCACTGTTGGACCGGCCTGTGATACCTATGAAAAATTACTGGAACTGGTCAAAGCCGGCGTGAATGTTTTCCGCCTGAATTTCTCTCACGGTGCCCATGAAGACAAGGCCCGGATCATCGAACTGATTCACAAGATCAATAAATCAGAGCCCTACAATATTGCCATCCTCGCTGACCTGCAGGGACCGAAACTCCGTGTAGGAGACCTGGAAGGCGGTGCCCTGGAAATTAATGAAGGGGATATACTCACGTTCACCAATGAAAAAGTGATCGGGAACCGGGAAAGGATCTATGTCTCCTACCCCGATCTGCACACCGATGTGAAAGTGGGAGAGAAAATCCTGTTTGATGATGGTAAACTGGAAGTGATCGTGAAGGAAATCACCGCCGCAAAGGAAGTAAAAGTGGAAGTGACCCTGGGTGGGGTGCTGTTGCCCAAAAAAGGAATGAATCTGCCGGATACCCGCATTTCACTGCCATCGCTGACAGAAAAAGATCTGGCAGACCTGGAATTTATCATGAAACAACGGGTGGAATGGATTGCCCTTTCTTTTGTACGCAGTCCGGATGATATTACCGGTTTGAAAGAAAAGATTAAAAAAGCAGGCCACTCTGCCAAAGTGATTGCCAAAATTGAAATGCCGCAGGCGATTGTGAACCTGCGTGATATTATCGTGGAAAGTGATGGCATCATGATCGCCCGGGGGGATCTCGGTGTGGAACTGCCGGTAGAAGCGATTCCCCTGATCCAAAAAGATATAATCAAAAAATGCCTGCACCGGGCCAAACCTGTGATCGTAGCCACCCAGATGATGGAGAGCATGATCGAACGGACCAAACCCAACCGGAGTGAGATCACCGACGTGGCCAATGCGGTACTGGAAGGCGCCGATGCGGTGATGCTGAGTGGGGAAACGGCCACCGGCAAGTATCCCAAACTGGTAGTGGAGACCATGACCAAGATTATCATGGAAGTGGAAACAAAAGCCTACGATTACAACCGGGAGGAAATGCTGAAACCCCAATCGCACTCTCCTTCTTTTCTGAGTGATGCGATTTGTTATAATGCCTGTAAACTGGCTGAAGATGTAAATGCCGACGCCCTGATCGGGATGACCCAGAGTGGGTATACCGGATTTATGCTGAGCAGTTACCGTCCCAAAGCTCACCTGTATATCTTCACAAAAATCCGCTCACTCGTCAATCAGCTGAGCCTGAGCTGGGGGGTACGCGCCTTCTATTATGATGAAGAGGAAAGCCTGGATGATATCTTTTCCGACCAGATCGATATCTTAAAAGAAAGAGACTTTGTCCGTAGCGGCGATGTGGTGGTCAGTACCGGCTCCACGCCGATCCACCTGCACCTGCCGACGAATGTGCTGAAGATCGCTAAAGTCGAATAATGATAAAAGGCTGGCCAATGGCCAGCCTTTTATCATTCATATCAGTCAACTTATAATTTCCGGATCATTACATTCCGGTACCATACCATGTTGCCATGGTCCTGCAATCCGATCTTTCCTTTCTGATACGTACCGAAACCAGGCATTTTGGAAAACTTACTGCCGGCCACGAGTTTTTTCCAGGCATCATCCCAGAGTGTGGTACTCACCACTACTTCACCATTGAGTGATAGTTCCAGTTTAGCATTCTGTGATTTGATTTCCGCCAGGTTCCATTCGCCCGCCGGTTTCACGGTTTCCTTACTGCAGGAGATCAGGTCATACAGATCCCCGGCCCGATGTTTAATGATCTTGGAATCCGGGTGTCCGCTATTGTCCAGCACCTGCATTTCAGGACCGGTATTCCAGGGCCATTCGTATTTAGCGGTATCCTCATGAATATAAAAGATGATCCCGCTGTTACCGTCTTTGGCAATTTTCCATTCGAGTTTGAGATGGAAATTATCATAGGCAGAATCACTCACTATATCGCCCCCATCCCTGATCTGCCAGTCCTTTTTATCGGTAGTATCCAGGTAGAGCATTCCATCGGCCACTTTCCAGGCACTGCCAACAGGGCTACCACCATACTTATGCCAGCCCTTAGTGGTTTGGCCATCAAATAATAATTGCCAGCCTTCTTTTTGCTGTTCTTCCGTTAATACATTGGCCATAGCAGTCGTTGGAGGCACCAGGCTGTCGCCTTCCGCATTTTTCGTAGTCTCGGAACTGTTGTTACACGAGACCGCAGACAGGGCTACGATAGTGCCGATGAGCAGGGTTTTCATCCTTGGTTATTTTTTAAGTAATAAAATATATTTTACCATCGCTTCTGCATCTTCCTGAGAAAGGGAGGCATGGGGCGTCATCAGGGCTGATCCCCAAACACCCGTACCCCCTTTGATAATCTTCTCGGAGATTTCTTTTATTTTGGCCGCATCAGCACCCGCATATTTCTCCGCTACCTGCGAATAACTGGGTCCGGTAAAGGGTTCATTGATTTTATGACAGGTCAGGCAGTCATTCTGTGCCACTAAAGCAAGTCCCTTATCATAAGCCGGATCTTTGGGCTTTTCGGCAACAGGTTCAGTCGTTTTCCCACCTGAAGTATCTGCTCCGCCACAGGAGGCCAGCATAACAATCGCGAATAATGGAAGAATCATCTTTTTCATACAAAATATTTTAAATTATAATTTTTTTGCTGTACGAATTTAGTGGTTAATCCAACCCGAGCAATAATCGGTTTGCTTTTTCGTCCGTTCCACTGGCCGCAAAATCATCAAAAGCCTTTTCCGTAACCCGGATAATATGTTTACTGATAAATTCAGCCCCCTCCCTGGCACCGTCTTCCGGATGTTTAATACAACACTCCCACTCCATCACGGCCCAGCCGGGATAATCGTATTGAGTCAGTTTGCTGAAAATGGTTTTGAAATCCACCTGCCCGTCTCCGGGTGAGCGGTAACGGCCGGCCCTGTTGGCCCAGGACTGGTACCCGCCAAATGTGCCCTGCCTGCCAGTTGGATTAAATTCCGCATCCTTAACATGGAAGGCCCGGATCCGCTCATGATAGAAATCGATATACTGAATATAATCCAGTTGTTGCAATACAAAATGTGAGGGGTCATACAATAAGCAGGCTCTCGGATGATTATTTACTTCTTCCAGAAACATTTCATAAGTAGCCCCGTCAAAAAGATCCTCTCCCGGGTGAATTTCATAGCAGACATCCACCCCGCATTCATCAAAATAATTCAGGATGGGTGTCCATCGTTTTCCGAGTTCTTTAAATCCTTCTTCCACCAGTCCGGCTGGTCGTTGCGGCCATGGATGAAATGTATGCCATAACAACGAACCACTGAAAGTAGGATGCGCGGTCAGTCCCAGGTTTTGTGAAGCTTTAGCGCCATACTTCACCTGTTGAATGGCCCATTCCATTCTTGCTTTGGGATTACCGCGCAGGGCTTCCGGGGCAAAACCATCAAACAAAGTGTCATAGGCCGGATGGACCGCCACCAATTGCCCCTGCAGATGCGTGGACAATTCAGCAATCTCCAGTCCGCAATCGTTGACGATCCCTTTTATTTCATCCGCATAGGTCTTGCTCTCTGCAGCCAGTTTAAGGTCAATACACCGGTCATCCCAGGTGGGTATTTGGATGGCTTTAAAACCAAGAGATTCCGCCCAGAGGCAGATGGATTTTAAATTATTAAAAGGGGCTTCATTTCCCATAAACTGGGCCAGAAATATTCCGGGGCCTTTAATGGTTGTCATCGGTTTAAAATAAATAGTTCAAAAAAAAATTATACGACAAATGGGGTCCACTTGGTATCGGACTTACCGGATTCAATAATATTTTCAATAAAAGCCATGCCCCGTATCCCTTCTTCCACACCCGGAAAATCAAGCCATTCCGGTTTGGGCGTTTCGCCATTTATTTTTGCCCGTACGGTCAGTACAAAATTGCGGTAGAGATTGGCAAAAGCTTCCAGGAATCCTTCCGGGTGACCGGCCGGTGTGCGGCAGTTATGACTGGCAAAAGAATCCAGGTAGCCAGTACCGGCGCGGTAAATTTCCACCGGTTTATCCAGCCATTTCACGAGTAAGGTATTGGTATCTTCATGTTTCCATTCCAGTCCGCCCTTCTCGCCATATACACGGATCTTCACATTGTTTTCCTCCCCGGCGGCAATCTGGGTAGCCATTAAAACACCTGTGGCTCCATTATCAAACTTCAGGAATGCCGCGCCATCATCGTCCAGCATCCGGCCTTCCACAATAATATTTACATTGGAGCAAAGACTGGTTACTTTCAAACCGGTTACATATTCCGCCAGGTTAAATGCATGGGTACCGATATCGCCCATCGAACCGGCCTTCCCACTTTTTTTCGGGTCGGTTCGCCAGGCCGCCTGTGTCTGACCGGTCTTTTCCAGGAAGGTACTCAGCCATCCCTGCGGGTACTCAACATATACTTTCCGGATTTTGCCCAATACACCCTGTTGTAACATGCGTTTGGCCTGCTTCACCATGGGGTACCCGTTATAGGTATGACAGAGCAATAAACTGAGGCCGGTTGCTTCCAGTTTTGCTTTCAGCAGTTTGGCTTCTTCCAGGGAAAAAGTGATGGGTTTCTCTATGACAACATTGAAGCCCTTATCCAGGGCCATCATAGCCGGATCAAAATGCACGAAATTGGGCGTCACAATGGTCACAAAATCGATACGTTTATCAGCGGGCATGGCTGCTTCTTTCTCCAGCATGGTCTTGTAATCCGTATAGATCCGGTCTTCGCTGAGGAAGAGTTGCCGGCCAGATTCAAGTGCAACTTCAGGGTTGACACTGAGGGCCCCGGCCACCAGTTCCACCTGCCCGTCCATATTGAGCGCAATCCGGTGTACTGCTCCTATAAAAGCGTCGATACCTCCACCGATCATCGCCATTCGTAGTTTTCTGTTTTGCATCGCAAACGTTTGAAATGAATAATGTGAATAAACAAAGATTACTGCGGGTAAAATTTGATAAATGATAAATAAAATATGTGGTTAAAAATAGTACATTTAGTTTTCCGAAATCACTTTTTAAAAAACTAACGATTCACTTAAAGGCTCTCACATGAAATCCACTACACGCATCCAGCTGTCGGTCATGATGTTTCTTGAATTCTTTATCTGGGGAGGATGGTTTGTGACACTGGGTACCTTTTTAGGCACGAACCTTCAGGCCGATGGTGCCAGTATCGGACAGGTATTTTCCACACAATCCTGGGGAGCCATTATTGCACCCTTTATCATTGGCCTGATCGCCGATCGTTTTTTCAATGCGGAAAAAATCCTTGGGGTATTGCATATTGCCGGAGCGATTCTGATGTACCAGATGTACACGGCAGATAATATCAGTACTTTTTATCCCTATGTATTCGGTTATATGGTGCTGTATATGCCCACACTGGCCTTAGTAAATTCCGTTTCCTTCAATCAGATGAAAAATCCGGAAAAAGATTTTTCCAGTATCCGTGTTTGGGGAACGATCGGATGGATCGTGGCTGGTTTGCTGATCAGTTATCTTTTTCATTGGGATTCTAAAGAAAATATTGCGGCCGGTATGCTGAAAAACACTTTCTTGTTATCCGGTTCCGCCGCATTGGTTTTAGGATTACTGAGTTTTACATTGCCTAAAACCCCACCCTCCAAAAAAAGCGGGGAGAAAGTCAGCGTCGGCGATATCATTGGTCTGGATGCATTGAAGCTGTTAAAAGATAAAAACTTTGCCATCTTTTTCCTCGCTTCTGTTGCTATTTGTATTCCGCTCGCCTTTTACTATCAGAATACGAACCCTTTCCTGACCAATATCGGTATGTCAAATCCTACCGGTAAGATGACCATAGGACAGGGTTCGGAAGTGTTGTTCCTGCTGGCCCTGCCTGTGTTCTTTACCCGCTTTGGCTTCAAAAAAACCATCCTGGTAGGTATGCTGGCCTGGGCACTCCGTTACGTTTTGTTTGCCTATGGCAATGCCGGCGAACTGGGCTTTATGCTGATCACGGGTATCGCCCTGCATGGTATTTGCTATGATTTCTTTTTTGTATCCGGTCAGATCTATACCAATTCAAAAGCCGGTGAACAATATAAGAGTGCGGCCCAGGGACTGATCACCCTCGCTACCTATGGTGTGGGGATGCTGATCGGTTTTAAAGTGGCCGGTATGATCACGGATGCGTACAAGACCGCCGATGGTTTTGATTATAAAATGATCTGGCTGATTCCGGCAGCGATAGCAGCGGCAGTCATGTTATTGTTTGCCCTGAGTTTTAAAGATGAAAAAGTAACCAAATCCTGACCGGCAAAACAGGCTTATGCATAAACAAACATCAAGACGTGAGGCGTTAAAAAAGCTGGCTGCCGGATCCCTGGCAGCGGGAAGTCTGACTTCATTGTCTTCTTTTACCGATCAAGCTATGGAGGAACAACAATCCCTGAAAGGCAATATCAACCATTCCGTCTGTTCATGGACCTTTAATTTCATGCCCCTGGATGAATTATGCGGGACGGTAAAAAAACTGGGTTTTTCCGCGATCGATCTGTTGACGCCCAAAGACTGGCCAACAGTTCAGCAGCACGGCATCACCTGTTCGATGTGTTATACGGCCGGGAAGATTAGTCTGACAGAAGGCTGGAATAATAAAAACAACCATGCCTGGCTGATAAAAGATTTTAATGAAGCAATCCCCCTCGTTGCAAAAGCCGGGTATAAAAACCTGATCTGTTTCAGTGGTAACCGGAATGGCATGGATGACGAGACCGGAATGAAGAACTGTGCGGAAGGGTTGAAACAAATTATCGGGCTGGCCGAAAAGGAAGGCGTGATCATCCAGATGGAGTTATTCAACAGCAAAGTGGATCACAAAGACTATATGGCCGACAAGAGTGCCTGGGGGGTGAACCTCTGCAAAATGATTGGTTCCCCTAACTTCAAACTGCTTTATGATATCTATCACATGCAGATCAATGAAGGCGATGTGATCCGGACGATCCGGGACAACCATGAGTACTTCGGCCATTATCATACAGCCGGTGTACCGGGCCGTCATGAAATTGATGAATCACAGGAACTGTATTATCCGGCGATCATGAAAGCGATAGTAGAAACCGGTTACAAGGGGTATGTGGCGCAGGAATTTATTACGACGGGAAAGAATACCGGGGAGAAAATAGCGGCGTTGGAGAAGGCGATTAAGATATGTGATGTCTGAAGGTAAGTACGAAGTACGAAATACGAAGTACGACTGACGTCCTTGAAAGAATCAGTTCTTAGTAGGGGCTGTTTCCTAACAACTAACAGCTAACACCCAACACCTGATTCTTAACAACTGAAATTGAAATAAAAACCAATAAAACGATCTAACGATGGCAGATAACCAGTATGACGCAATTGTAGTCGGCTCCGGAATTAGTGGCGGATGGGCGGCCAAAGAACTGACCGAGAAAGGACTGAAAGTCCTGCTCCTGGAAAGGGGCCGTGATATCAAACATATTGAAGGGTATGTGAATGCCACCAAAGATTCCTGGGAGTTCCCGCACCGCGGTTTGAAACCCACGCAACAGATGATCAATGATTATCCGGCCTTGAAGCGGGATTATCCCCTGAATGAAATTGTATTGGATCTATGGGCCAAGGACAAAGAAAGTCCGTATACGGAAACCAAACCTTTTTCCTGGTTCCGGGGCTATCATGTAGGTGGACGTTCCTTAACCTGGGGTCGTCAGAGTTACCGCTTTAATAAGTGGGATTTTGAAGCCAACCTGAAAGACGGATTCGGTACCGACTGGCCGATCCGTTATGAGGACATGGCAGATTGGTACAGCTATGCGGAACGCTTTGCGGGAATACAAGGCAGCCTGGAAGGACTGGAGGTTTTACCAGACGGAGACTTTATGCCCGCCATGGAATTGAATTGCGTGGAAAAGGATGTGGCGGCTAAGATTAAAAATCATTTCAAAGGAAGCCGTCATATGATTATTGGCCGGAGTGCCAACCTGACCCAGCCGCATCATGACCGGACCAATTGCCAGTACCGGAACCGGTGCTGGAGAGGTTGTCCTTTTGGTGGTTATTTCAGTACACAATCAGCTACCCTGCCGGCTGCGATGAAGACCGGCAATCTCACACTCCGTCCTTTCTCTATTGTATCCAAAGTACTTTATAACAAGGACACGAAAAAAGCCACCGGTGTGGAGATCGTGGACACCATGGATAAAAAAACATACGAGTTCAAAGCGAAGATTGTTTTCCTCTGTGCCTCCGCTTTTAATTCCACCTGGGTGCTGATGAACTCTGCCTCGGATATCTGGCCCGAAGGACTAGGCAGCAGCAGCGGAGAACTCGGACATAATGTGATGGACCACCATTTCCGTTGTGGCGCCGGTGGTAAAGTGGAAGGATACAGCGATAAATATGTATACGGGCGAAGACCTACAGGAGTTTATGTTCCCCGCTTCCGGAATATTTATGAAGATAAACGGGATTATGTACGTGGCTTTGGCTACCAGGGCAGTGCCAGTCGTGGACGGGGAATGGAAGTGGCCGAATTCACCATTGGGGCAGATCTCAAAAATGCGCTCACTGAACCAACTGACAACTGGAATATCGGCATTATGGGCTTCGGCGAAATGCTCCCCTATCATGATAATAAAATCACCCTGAATAAAGACGTGAAAGATGCCTGGGGGCTTCCGGTACTGAATATGGATGTGGAAATCAAAGAGAATGAACATAAGATGCGGATTGACATGATGAATGATGCGAAGGAAATGCTGGAAGCCGCCGGTGTAAAAGACGTTAACTCTTATGATCATGGTTATGAAGTCGGTATGGGCATCCATGAAATGGGGACCGCCCGTATGGGACGTGATCCAAAATCATCAGTACTCAATGGCAACAACCAGGTATGGGATGCTAAAAATGTATTTGTCACGGACGGTGCCTGCATGACCAGTGCATCCTGTGTGAATCCCTCCCTGACCTATATGGCCATGACAGCCAGAGCTGCGGATTTCGCCGTAAGTGAATTGAAAAAAGGAAATTTATAATACAAAAACCCTCTAAATCTCCCTAAAGGGAGACTTGGGAACAGTCTTTAAAGTTGAAATGTCATCAGGAAATCCATATAAAAAGGGAGGAATGTTTGAAGGTGCCTCGTATTTAATCTTTGAAAAAGCGAAGCAACTTAGAAAAAACATGACACCGGCAGAAACTGTTTTATGGATGCACCTGAAAGCCGGATTGGAAGGTTATAAGTTCAGAAGACAGCATCCAATAGGAATTTATATTGCTGATTTCTATTGTCATAGGGCAAAACTGATTATTGAATTGGATGGATCAATACATCAGTTAGAAGAAGTTCAGCAAAATGATAATAAAAGAGAAGCTGACTTGCTTGAATGGGGATACCAGGTGATCAGGTTCAGCAATCAAGAAGTTTTTAATAAAATAAATTTTGTATTGAATAGAATTCTTGCAGACATAAAATTAATTATTAATAATAAAAATCTAAACGCTTCGCCTGATAGCGGAGTGTAAAGCCCCCTTTAGGGGGTTGGGGGGTTAAATATTATGGACAGACGCGAACTTTTAAAGAAAATAGCCATCCTCACCGGTGGTGTGGTGATTGGAGGAGAAGTATTTTTATCCGGATGTACTACGGGAGCAAAAGCCAGTGCCTTTTCTCCTGAAACCATTGCGCTCCTGGATGAAATCGGGGAAACCATTATTCCGGCTACGGCTACACCCGGTGCCAAAGCGGCGGCCGTTGGCGAGTTTATGAAAGTAATGATCACCGACTGTTATACGGAAGCCGAGCAGAAGGTCTTCACCGATGGCATTGAAAAACTCCAGGAGGTAAGCAAAAAAATGCATGATAAATCCTTTATGGAATGTACGCCACAGCAACGGCATGACCTGCTCCTGAGTCTTGAAAAAGAAGCCAAACAGTTTAATGACAAGAAGAACGAGGCGGAGAAAGAACAGCGGGAAATTGCCAAAGCAACAAAGCAACCCTTTGTGGGCGCCCCTCCTCATTACTATACCATGATGAAACAGTTGACGCTCTGGGGATTCTTTACCTCCAAAACTGGAATGACAGAAACCCTGAGACATCTCCCGGTACCAGGCCGGTATGATGGAGCTTTCCCCTACAAAAAAGGAGATAAAGCCTGGGCTGAATAATTATTAAAAAACGAGGCTATGCAATACAACAGAAGAAACTTTTTAAAATTTACAGGTGCAGTGGGTACCGGACTGGTGTTAAACAGCCTGGGCAGCTCCTCCCTGTTTGCAGCGGAAACCGCAAAACCCATCTCCCAATTCGGCATCCAGTTGTACACTTTACGCGATGTGATTCCTGGTGATCCGAAAGGTGTTCTGAAACAACTCGCCTCCTTTGGCTATAAACAAATTGAAAGTTATGAAGGCGCTAAAGGGATGTTCTGGGGTATGGGACATACCGGATTTAAAAATTACATGGATGAATTGGGAATGAAAATCGTTTCTTCCCATTGTGATATCACCAAGGACTTTGAAAAAAAGGCCGCGGAGGCCGCGGAAATCGGGATGAAATATTTGATCTGTCCCTGGAAAGGTCCGCAGAAATCGCTGGATGATTTTAAACGCTTTGCCGATGAATTCAATCAGAAAGGTGAAATCTGTAAAAAGAACGGCATCCGTTTCGCTTACCATAACCATGACTATTCCTTCAAAGCAATGGATGGTCAGTTGCCCCAGGATGTGATGATGAACGGCACCGATCCATCCCTGGTGGATTTTGAAATGGATATTTATTGGGTGGCAGCTGCCGGCGTGGATATTGAAGCCTGGTTTAAAAATTATAAAAAACGTTTCCGTCTCTGCCATGTGAAAGACCGGAGTAAAAATCCCGGAACCGATAACGGCAAGAATTCCGTTGACCTGGGTACCGGTAGTATCGACTGGCCAACCATCCTGAAGTCCGCCAAAAAATACGGTATGCAATATTATATCGTGGAACAGGAAGCTTATCCAAATGGATCTTCACTGGAAGCGGCGAAAGTGAATGCGGATTACATGAAGACAGTGAAAATTTAATAAAAATAAACCCGGAGTTTTTCCGGGTTTATTTTTTCTTCCATATTTTAATCCAATGCCGCCCGCAATGCCCTCACTTCCTCCGGATCAATGGCATTGTTCGTATAACTCTCCGCGGAGCCGGCAAATCCCGGATGGATGAATTCCATGAATGAAGCGGCTTTGCCTCTTAATGAAGAATGAAATTCTTGACAACCCGTTTTCTCCGCCAGCCATTTGATATTCTCTTTCCGCAAACCACTGCCGGGCATGATGATAATTCGTTCTTCCGCCTTGCGGTTCAGTTCAGCGATCAGGTCAGCCCCTTCGCTTACCGTGGGTAATTGTCCGGAAGTTAAGATGCGTTCACAGCCCATTTCCACCAATTGCTCCAACGCTTCAAATGGATCACGGCAACGATCGAAAGCCCGGTGAAAAGTTACGCCCAATGGATAAGCAGCTTCCACTAGTTGGGTTGATCTCGGCACATCAATGCTTCCATCCCGGTTCAGCAGTCCGATCACCACCCCATCACAACCCAGTTCTTTGAACAGTTTGATATCCTGCAGCATGATTGAGAACTCTTCGTCGGTGTACAGGAAATCACCACCCCTTGGACGGATAATGGGATAAAGCAAAACTGAAAATGCTTCACGGCATTGTTTGACCGTACCATAAGTTGGGGTCGTACCACCCTCCGCTAAATTGGCACAGAGCTCAATCCGGTCGGCACCGCCTTCCACGGCGGATCTGGTGGTCAAAAAATCGGAGGTGGCGATTTCGATGATGTATTTTTTGTCGTTCATATAAAAAGTTGTTCGCTGTTAGGTGTTAGGGAACAGCCCTTTCTGAAAAATGTCATCTAAACAACTAAACTTTGCTTTCAACCGCTTACATCTATAAAACTCTCTAAACCCCAAACAATTTAATATTTCGCCCCTACAGGGCTCTTTGGGATCCTTGTAAAATCTTGTTTCTATTAACAGGCCACCCCTAACGGGGCGGAATACAAAGAGATTCTACCTCTAAACAACTAAACCTCTAAACCCTTCTTTCAGAAACTTTCTATTTAAAAACTCTCTAAACCTCCTAAACCCTTCTTTCAGACTCTTTCTATTTAAAAACTCTCTAAACCTCCTAAACCCTTCTTTCAGAAACTTGCTGCTTTCACGCTCTCTCAACTCCCAAAATAACTTTTCGCTTTTATCAATGTTTCCTTCGTTCCGCTCTTGATTGCATAACTGAAACCGGGATGGAGGGCATAGGCGCCGGCTACTCCCTGTTTATTCAGGGCCAGGAAAGCGACCTGGATATCTTTTGCTTTTTCTTTTTTTATCCGGGCAATGCGTTCGATGATTTTTTTGCAAGCGGCTTCCGGACTTAATCCCTGGCGCATAAGTTCCACTACGGAGTGAGAACCCGCCACGCGGATTACGTCTTCGCCCTGGCCGGTGGCGGTACAGGCCCCTACTTCATTATCGACAAACAGACCGGCGCCGATGATGGGTGAATCGCCGAGACGGCCCCGCATTTTAAAGCCGGCACCGCTGGTCGTACAACTGCCACTCAGGTTTCCGAATGTATCCATGGCCACCATACCGATGGTATCGTGATTCCATTCGCCATTATCCAGTTTGTAAGGGGCAAAAGGCCCATGACCTTTATTCTCTACATTGATTATGGGAGATTTATAATCAGATTTTTTCAGCCATTCCTCATAAGTACGCTGCGCATCGGGAGAGAGTTTCTGTTCTTCCAGCGGGAAACCTTCTGCCACGGCGAATTGCTGCGCACCGCTGCCCACCAGCATTACATGTGGAGTTTTCTCCATCACGCGACGGGCGACTGCAACGGGGTGCTTAATGCGTTCGAGAAAGGCCACACTTCCGCAATTTGAAAACTCATCCATAATACAGGCATCCAGGGTAACAAAGCCATCCCGGTCCGGATTCGCGCCAAGTCCCACACAACAATTCTGTGAAGCCTCGGTCACCATCACCCCCTTCTCAACGGCATCCAGGGCTCTTCCCCCTTTACCCAGCACTTCCCAGGCTCCTTTATTGGCTTCCAGTCCCGCATCCCAGGTGGAGATTACCACGGGACGGCCTTTTACGGATGAGGGAGTGCCGGCACCTGCCGCGATTTTACTGAACAATACCCCCAATGAACCCAGCGCGGAGGACTGAATGAACTTTCTTCTATGGACCATTGTTT
>JAKQJH010000303.1 GCA_029561255.1 Bacteroidota bacterium
TCGGGCATCATGCAATGGATGCGCAATGTGATCGAAAATCTTTCGGTGGCGCATCATTGGGCGATACTGAGTTCCATCTACCACCAGAGCGCTTATGCTTCCTGCGGTAAAGAAGATGCGACCCGGTTGTTGCTGGAAGCAGTGAATCTGCTGTATTATGCAGGAAGATGTTATACAGAACCGTATAAGGAGATACCGGCACCAGGGTGTAAGTAATGTTGGGTTTGTTGAATTTGGGTTTTTCCGGGCATATAGGAATAAGTACGAAGTACGAAACATAAAGCGGGGAGTCTCTGTATTTCTCTGCGCTCTCTGCGAACTCCGCGGTTTAAAGACGGCGGACAACCTTCATCCGGGTCTATGCCCCTAATTCACTGATTATTTGATGACGTTGGTAAATAAGGGCGATAAAAATCAGACCGAACATGAGGAGATATGAAAAAGTTTTCATGGTGCTGTTTATGTGTTAAGAATGATTTTGTAAATGCGGTTTTTAACGGGATGGAAATAGCGGGCCCGGACAGCTTTCAGCTGTGTGGTTGTATGTTGTCGCTTTCAGCGACGCAATAAAATGCATGCGATACCGCTCAACGAGGCTTCCGGCCTCGTCTGTATTAAGCAGGAGGAGGTGATGTATCGTACCCTTATTTACTCATATTCACCGTAAGATTATTAAACACCAATCCGCCGCTCTCACCATAACTGAGTTTGCCCTGCAGGGCACTGGTGTCGGAGGTTGCGGCAGCACGGTATACAAATACGGCACCGCCACTATTGCAGGTAATGATCAGGCTGTCGCTGGTAAGCAGGTAACTGCCATTGGTTTTTAAAACAGTGGAGAGGCTGGTGTCGGAAGGAAATACACTGCTCCCATAAAAACGGAAAGCCCGTGCCGCACCGTTTTGCTTCAACAGCACACCCACCGCGTAAGCGGATGAAGTCTGCATCGGGGACGTACTGCCCTTCCAGAAAGCCTGGAGTTTGTTGCTTCCGCCATTATTGGTATCATCTGCCTTTTCCTTACTGCAGGATACAAACAGACTAATCAATAGAATACACACATAAATGTTCAGGTTAAATTTCATGACTCAGTGTTTGAAAATGAAATGGAGTATTTACGGTGCTAAATTGGGGAAGGAAAGGGAGGAGGGAAATACCTAAAATTAAGTACGAGGAAGCAAGTACGAAGTACGAGGTACGAAGTACGCTGACGTACCTTGGGATTATGCTTTTAGTATGGGTTGTTGCTGACACCTGACACCTGACACCCGACACCTCACCCGATCAGACTCCGCGAAGGAGGAACCTTATATTTTCTATCTGTCCTTACCAGCTATCTCTCCACTCATACACATATTTATACCCTGCAATCCGTCCATTATACAGCGAAGCAATCAACGCGATCTTTGCACCTTTGGTGCCGGTGGGAAGACTGGCGCCATTGATAAATACATTCATTGTGGCAGCAGGACTGGGCGTGCTGCCGGGTTTATGAGAGAAACTGATATAACCATTGATCCCTTTGTCCCCGGTGAGGGAGATCGGGGCACTGACAAATCCGGGATCGATATCCGGTTTGTCGAAGAAGAGGGCAAAGTCTCCATTGCCGGAATACTGGTCACCACTGTTCGTGACCGATACACTCATGGTGACGGGAATCTTATCTGATGGATAAATCTTCTTCGGCGGTACGGTATAGGTGGCGGTGATATTAAACACATCATTGTTCTGCGTCCAATTGGTTTTCAGGGTTCCATCGCCGGCACTGAGACTGTAGTTTTTATCCCCTGGATTGAGTTTATCAAAAGCCTGTACACTCACGATCTCCCAATAGCCTTTGTCTTTTTTGGCGGAGGGACTTTCGGGAACCATTTTACCCACCGCCACATATTTTTTCTGTGATTCAACCAGGGCGGCTAAGCGCTTATCAGTATCATCGATCAGCCAGCGCTGGTTGGGCGAAAGAGATTTGTTTTTCACATTTGCATTGATCGAGTTGCGCACACTAACCGCTTCAGACTGCAGCTTTTTAATGATATCCGTGAGCTCAGTGAGCTTCGCCGTTTTTTCTTTTGATTCAGGACTGTTGCGCAACGCCTTGTATTCCGCTTCTATTTTCTTTACCCAGTTGTTGAGGGTCTTATCGGTTTTCTGCCAGGCCGGATCTTCCCAGCGCGGATAGTTCATTGGTACGGTCTGGTCCATATGCACATACTCATG
>JAKQJH010000309.1 GCA_029561255.1 Bacteroidota bacterium
TGGCTATAAGTACTTTAATTACAGCTACCGATTATTATGTAAAAAACGGGGGCAATGATCTGAACGAGGGGACCTCTGACGCTACCGCCTGGGCTACTATATCAAAGGTAAACTCAGTATTCACTTCTCTGAAACCTGGTGACAGGATCCTTTTTAAAAGAGGTGATACCTTTTATGGTACATTAAATATTACCAGGTCCGGAGTTTCCGGATCCCCCATTACACTATCAGCATATGGTACTGGTGAAAAGCCGGTAATTACAGGGTTCACAACGTTAACATCCTGGATATCAGAAGGCAACGGAATATATTCTGCTGCAATAGATTCAGAAGCACAGACCAATATGGTAACTATTGACGGTGTGCAATATGCAATGGGCAGATGGCCTGATAATGGTTATAATATCTTTGAAAACGCATCAACCAATGTCTCTATCACTGATAATGAATTGTCTGCAACCACTGACTGGACAGGGGCTGAAGTAGTAATCAGAAAAAATGACTGGTCTCTGGACAGATGTATAATAACTGATCATACCGGAACAAAACTGACCTATAGGTCACTCGGGACAGTCCAGGATGCCGTACCGGGTCATGGATATTTTATTCAGAATGATTTAAGAACTCTTTCCAAATATGGTGAATGGTTTCATGATCATGCAGCCAAAAAAATCTATGTATATTTTGGCACATCATCCCCTGCCGATAAGACAGTTAAAGTTGCATCACTCAATACTCTGATTTATACTTCGGAGTATGATTATATAACTATTGACGGACTTCACATTACAGGTTCAATCTCAAACCTGATTACCTGCCTTAATTATATCAGTAACTATTGGACAATCAAGAATTCCACCCTTAGTTTTGCAGGACAGGATGGGATTCATTTACTCGGTGACAGAAGCAATATCAGCAATAACAGCATTTCTCATTGTAATCAACTGGGAATACGAGCAGTGGGAGATGACGAGACTATAACATCCAATATTATCCGAAACATCGGAGTGATACCCGGTCAGGCTTTTAATGGTGCAAATGCCTCAGCTATTGCTGTTGCCAAAAATAACTGTGTAATCAAATACAATACAATAGAAAATATAGGCTACTGCGGTATTGGACTTTCTTCTACGGCGGATATTATTACTATCCAGAATAATTTTATTAATAATGTCCTGCTAACTCTGAATGATGGAGCAGCTATCTATACAGTTGCTGAAGGTATTTCCAGAAAAATAGATGGTAACATTATTCTTAATGTGGTCGGCAACACAGACGGCACTCCATACCCGGGAAGATATATTGCCCGGGGCATCTATCTCGATGTTAACACTACCAAAACAATCATTACGAACAATACAGTGGCCAATTGCTCTGAAGCCGGATATATGATTCATCGTTCTCATGATAACACCCTTGAGAACAATACTGCTTTTAATAACGGGTATGGAATGTATTTCCAGAACAATTCCGGCAGCAACATAAGAAATAATAGCCTGAAGAATAACCTTTTCATTGCAAAAAGTTCCACACAGCTTGCATTAAAATTTTTCAGCCTGTCTGATGATATTCCTGAATTTGGTACCGCGGATAATAACCATTATGCACGGCCGATTGACGATGGCAATGTTTTTCATACATCTTCACCTTCAACCGGGAGCAAATACAGGACACTGGCCGGCTGGCAGTCATTTACAGGCCAGGACCGCAACTCAAAAAAATCGGCGGTTACAGTCAGCGACACCTCCAGGATTGACTTCCATTATAATCCGTCAACCTCAAACAAGGTTGTCACTCTGAACCAGCCGATGGTTGATGTGACAGGGAAAAAGTATTCCGGTTCTGTCACCCTGCTGCCATATACCTCTGTAATACTGATGCCTGACCCTAATCCCTATACGCCGCCTGTGCCTGCAGTTTCAGGCGCCTCCGTGGAAGAGAGCGCACCTGCCGTCATTGTACTAGGTTACAACATTAACCTTGCCCCGGTAATACCCGCCACATCTGCATTCTCTGTCACGGTGAACGGCACCGCAAAACCAGTCAGCTCAGTCGCTGTATCCGGAAAAAACGTTTCACTGACGCTCTCAAACAGGGTTAATCATGGTGATATAGTTACCCTGTCATATACCAAGCCCTCTGACAATCCGGTTCAATCTACTGAAGGCGCTCAGGCAGCCTCATTCACCTCCCGGTCTGTTACAAACAACTGTGCAGCCCCTGCCACTACACCTGCTTCAAATCCCACTACAACAACGCCACCAAACTCATCGCCGACAAATCAACCTCCGGTAATATCCATTGCTTCGCCAACCAAGGGAAGCTCATACACTTCACCTGCCACCATTATTATAGAGGTAACAGCCCATGATCCGGATGGGACTGTTAAGTCGGTCATCCTTTATGATGGGACCAGAAAGCTTGGAGAACAGACCAGCCCTCCCTTTACCTTTACCCTGAAAGATATTGAGGAAGGTTCCTATTCAATCTATGCAACAGCCACTGACAACATGAATGCTTCCACCAGATCAAACCTGCTGGATTTCACGGTGACAGCCCCTAAACCGGAAAAAGGTTCCTTTAAGATTTATCCAAATCCCAATGACGGTAACTTTTCAATTGATTATGATGCACCTGATGATATCGAAGAGTATAAACTGGCTGTAGTAAATTCCCAGGGACGCACCGTACTGGTTGAGGAGTTGTCGCAGGATCAGTACATGAAACATTTCGATCTTTCGTACCTGGTATCAGGCATCTACATAGTAATGATCTCGTCCAACGAAATAATCCTGACCCAGAAGTTTATCAAACAATAAACTGATTATCAATTCAATACTATGAGCTTGCTCTGGAAGGCAGTCAACCCGTTTGCCTCCAGTAAAACAGTATAAACCCCGGAGCTGATGTTACCCGGAAGATTGATGGTGTTTTTCCTGTTAAATCCCAGGGGAACATTGTGCACCAGGCGCCCGTGTGCATCAAATAACCTGAGCGAACTGTAAGCCCGGTTCTCATCAGTTGTCAGTACATAAAAGAAACCAAATGCCGGGTTGGGATATATTTTTGTTTCTCCCGGCGGTAAAACGGTTGTGTCATTCACTTCAGCCTCATAAATTCTTGCACCTGCCTGCCATTTGCCATTCTGCATAGCAGTTTTTGGACTTACAGCACCCCATTCAGCATTGATTGCCAGTCCTTCGGCAAAATTATCACCAAGATCTGTCCCGTAATCCAGTCTTTCTGTCGGGACAAAGTCAGTAAAGTCATTGAATCGCGGATTGATGACAACGGAATTGAGATCATACCCAAGCGCCTGCCATTCAGCGAAGGTCACGACAACACCTCCTGCATTGAATCCGGGAGACCCTGATTCGGAATAAAAGATATTGTAATCTGACCTGAATCCCTCCAGGCTCTCCTTGTCCATTACATTAATACATAAAGTATTATGTTTTGTATAAAAGATATTATTAAAGATTTGCGTGCCGGCAGATGGTGCATTCAGTCCGGCATCAATATTTGTATGAACATCTATCAAACCCCTTCCGGTCTGTTCAGTGGTCTTGTCGGTATAAAGAGTATTGTTGTATATCCTCACCCCGTTCATACCCTTAACAACAATGCCTACCTTTGGATTCTTTATGATATTGTAGGCTACAACACCTGTCTCATCCGTCATTCCATCTGACTTTCTCTGAATTCCATTCGGGGTATTGAGAAGGTAATTGTATTTGATAATTACACCCAGGTTATAGCCTGTGAAAAGAGCATGTGTCCAGCTGTCCTTATCTGTGCCGTTCCATATAAGCATATTGCCGGTTATTACAGCACCGTCAAGATGATTGCTATTAAGTCCCGGCTTCTCATCACCAGCCTGCAAAATATAACCCGAGGAGTTTACCGAGGTCATCTTGTTGTTACGAAATGTCAGCGCAGTAACCTGGTTTCTCGGAATATTATATCCGTTTGAGACACCGGTCTCCGTATCTACAATCACCTGGCCTTCAATTATAAGAGGCACCTGCGAAAACAAAGTGACCGTCGAAAAAGATAGTAAAATCAATATCAGTGTATTCCTCATATACTGTTCAAAACAGGTTTTAAAACTACATTGCAGCAATATCTGAAACAATGACAACAGGCATCTCAGCCTTTGTGTTCATATACAGGCTAAAAAAAACCGGAATGATAACTTATAAGACACCACTCAATCTGACCTCCACGGTTCGGCCGGCAGGCGCCACCGGAGGTCACTATCCGGAAAACTATTTAACTATCGTAAACTCCACCCTTCTGTTCAGGCGGCGGTCAAGCCAGCTGGCGTTGGATGCTACAGGCCTCGCGCTGCCGTAACCGCGCGGGGTGAGCCGGCCAGAGGCAATACCCCTGTTAATGAGATAGTTAACAATCACCTGGGCGCGGGTCTGAGAGAGACGCTCCAAGTTGTATACCGTACCCTGATTATCGGTGTGAACACCTATCTCAAGATTCATGGAGGGATACTTGTTCATCAGCATCACCACCTGGTCAAGCATCAGATAAGCATTGGTAACCAGCCTGTTACGAGCATCAAAGTAGGTATCGGTCAGGACACCGTAATTCCTTTTCAATACATTCAGCTCACGCTCAGCCGGATCAGTAAGCACATGCAGCCTCACAGTGGCATCACGAAATCCTGCCGGGATTATCTCACGGTAAGCTGGAAAGGTAGCCATCAGACTCATCTGCTGATCAATGACATAACTGTAAGTGCCAGTCGCCGGGTTATAAACCTCCTTTACGGTGTACTTCACCGGCACACCTCTGAATAAAGGATTCGTGAGCTCCAGCCTGGTCTTGGATGAGAGTATCTCAACCTGGAATACGGCCTCCTTCATGAATTCAGCCTCAGCTGAATACTGACCCCTGACCAACACATTCTCATACTGCCTCAGATCGACAGGAACCGCAACAGCAGAAGATCTGGCAACAAGCCACGAATCTCTCTCTGAACGGCTGCCAAAAACCCTGATCTTACGGGTTACGGCACGCTTTAGTACATCGCCAGTCGTATTAGACCTGATAGTCACGCCAAGCCTCACATTGTACTCCCCGGCACGCTCAAAGGTGTGTGTTGGCCCGGCTCCCGTCATTTGATTACCGTCGCCGAAATCCCAGAAAAATCCTGTCACGGAGTAACCCGGCAGGTACGATTTCATACCGTCAAAGTCAACAGTCTCACCTGCAACGGCCCAGTCCGGTCCGGAAATAAATGGCTGTTCATAGTCAACAATCTCAATGTCCCAGGTCTGTTTGCGGAAAAAGGTTTTGCCGGTAAAGCGGTCAATGATATCAAGCGCTATGGCGTATTTCCCGGGTCCCTGGAAACAGTGATGCACACTTGTGCCGGTCATCTTCGTGTTGTCGCCGAAGTTCCACACATACTGCAGGCTGACCGTGTCAACCACAATCTTTCCCGTGTCTGATACCGAGAAACAGTACAGGTTTTTCTTCTGCTCTTCAGCGAACCAGACCTGCGGCATCTCCGATTTGAAGTAGTAAATATCCACTGATTTGTCCCTGTCTGAGGAAAAATAGCCCTCCCTGACATCCGCAGTGGTAACGATGCCGAAGTCGTCATACTCCGAGTTCACCGGAGCCGACAGTCTCACCGGCGTATACCAGCCGTCATCCTTTTCTTTGGTGACGTATATATCCTTACCGCCAAGTCCTCCCCTTCCGTCCGAGGAAAAGAAGAGTTCACCTGTCTGGCTGATGAAGGGATATGTCTCGTTCCCTTCCGTATTGATCTCAGGTCCGAGGTTAACCGGGTCTTCCCAGTAACCGTTCCTCCAATTGCTGTAGTAAAGATCGAGTCCTCCCAAACCATCAGGCTTGTCCGATGCAAAATAGAGTCTCTGTCCGTCATGCGAGAGAGTGGGCATGGTAATATTGAACCACTCGGTATTGAACCTGAGCTCGCGTATGTTATCCCATCCCTTTTCTGTAGCTACCGCATAGAAGAGTCCCAACTTGTTACGGTAGGTTGAGAGCAGTCTTAAATTTCCTTCAACCACCAGGTTTCTGGAAAAATAGATTGTATCACCCGTGCGGTTAAAGGTGGCAGGGCCGTCATTCAGCTTGCTCTTTAGCGATTTGGAGAGCATTCTGGCCTTCTTCCCGGAGCCCGTTGTATCTACATATAACAACTTCACCACAGCCTGGCCTTCACTGTTGACTGCCTGCCCTCTGTCAGAACAGAACACCAGCCCGTTCCTGTAAAACACCGGGGCAAACTCGTCATAGCTGTCAGTGCTGAAGGCGGTCTTGCTGATGCTGTAAGGCGATTGCTGGGCAGATACAACGCATTGTGCCAGGATTAAAACAAAAACCGAAAGCGAGGTCCTTATTTTCATAACAGTTAAGTTCAGATTGCCTAAGTTACATTAAATTATTTAACACCATATAAAAAAGTATCCATGCAAAAAACGGCCGGCCTCTCCAACATGATTTCCATGA
>JAKQJH010000320.1 GCA_029561255.1 Bacteroidota bacterium
TCAAAAAGGTGAGCATACAAAATTTTCTCAGCCAGGGTCAGGGGACGTCCCAGTGCTTTACGGGCGGCATCCACTTTGGCGGGCATTTCAGTGTAAGTCTTTTTGATAAGATCAAGATCGAATACCATGGTAATTATACAATTTGATAATTAGAAAATGCGGTAATTAAACATCCACAACCGGCGTTTTAGTACAATTTGCTGACATTAGGGAAGTTATCGAAGGAAGGTCAAATTGGCTAATTGGCAAATCGGCTAATTGGCTAATTGAAAATGTGCCGCAAAAGTACGAAAAACAGGTCATCTATTATAACTCAGGTTTGGGGCATTTGTTTAAATTTTCTATTTTAGCCTTATGAACAGATTCAAAGACTTTGTCGAGTGGAACGCCTTTGGTGTTTGTTCTGCCATTGGCAACCGCCTGGGTATCGCCACCAGCCGGATCCGGCAGTACTTTATGTATGCCTCCGTGCTGACCATGGGCTCTCCGATTATCATTTATATGGTGCTTGCCTTTTTCCGCAATGTCCGTAAATACGTAATGGCCGCCCGCCGCAATCCCTGGTATTACCTGTAAAAAAAACGCCACTCCCTTAGGAATGGCGCCTGTTGGTTTCAGGGCTATACTTATTTCTTTGTTTTGATCATTATCACACCATTTTTACCTTTATCGCCATACGCTGCTGTGGCTTTCTCCCCTTTCAGCACATCGACTGATTCAATTTGCTCAGGTTTTAATTTGTCCATTGTTTCCCGGGATGAGATTTCTCCATTGATCACGTACAAAGGCTGTGCCTCATACTTAAGTTTTATCTGCACCACCCCTTCCTTCGCATTTTCGCCATAGAGGGCCACTGCAGATTCTCCTTTCAGGATATCTATCGAAGCAATCTTATCCGGGCTGATCTTTTCCATTTCAAATTTTGTAGTAATAATTCCGTCAATCACATAGATCAGGTTATCAGGCAGAGGTTTGCCTTCCACAACCGTTGCACCTACTGATCCATTCAAAGGACGTCCTTCCACCCGTACCCCTTTTGCAGGTGGCGGTGGTGGTGGCGGAGGAGCCGGGTATTGAGCATCAAATTTCTTCTTTTGCTCAGGGTTGTTCAGGTCATATAGCTCTGTCTTGCCATTTTTAAGCACTACCACGGCCTTATCCCCGTTTTTAATGGAAATGGATTTAACATGATCCGGCAACTTAACAGGTGCGGGCGGTCTTGCATAACCAGTCACCACGATTTCTCCATGGGGTGGGACCGGTGCTATCGGATAGCCTTCCACCACAACTCCGCTTGCGGGGGCAGGGGGTGCAATCGGGTATCCCTGTACTACTACCACATCTTTGGGATCGACAGGTGCAATCGGATATCCCTGTACCCAAACATGCTTATCCTGACCCGGAGGTGGCGGAGGCGCCATTGCACCCGGAGGAACCGGAAACTTGCCATATTTTTTAGCGCCTGCATTCATTTCTTCTGCATTATCAGTATGATAGATTTCAGTCGCTCCATCTTTTTTCATGACATGTATCATCGCTACAGAATTATCATGGTGATATACCCAACCCAGATTCTTCACCCCTTGATTTCTGTCGATAAAATCTTTTATTGTCCCTTGCCCCTTTGGTGGAGGTGGTGGCGGTGGTGGTGGTGGTGGTAATTTATCGGGTATGGTATCATTACCCGCAATTACTGCTGTCATTAATTGTTCAGTACGGGGTTCCTGTTTCTTCCATTCATTCCGGAATGCGAGCAGCATGACCGAAACCAGCGGAAGAACAAACATAAATTTCACCAAATGGAATTTGGCAGAGCGAAGTTTGTTCATCATGGCAATTCTTTTTTTAAGTGACGAAAAATTAAATTGATTGGCTATACTAAAATGATTGTTCCCGATTACTTTCAATAAGAGGTACTGGTATTGCTTCCGGTCCATCCCCTGTTCCAGTACATGACGGTCCGCAATAAATTCAAGGTTTTGCCGGATCGATTTCTTTAATAACCAGGCAAAAGGATTGTACCAGTTCAGCAGGCAAAGCAGCTCACCCCAGATAATATCCACACTGTGTTTTTGTTTGACATGCACAAATTCATGCCGGATGATTTCTTCCAGTTCTTCCAGGCTATGCTGATGTTGATTGATAAAAATGGAATCACCGAACGAAAAGGGTATGATCGGTGCATCTACCTGGTAGATCCGGATACCGTCCTGCGAAATCATGGACGAACGTTTTCTCATCCGGTAAATGGAAATCAGCTGAATACCCAGCCGGACCAGCATCACCCCAACCCCCGCCATTAATACCAGCAAAGCATATTCCCAGCCACTCACCGGACCGCTATCCGCACCTGTGTCTAGTCCGATACGCTGACCCAAAACCGGCACCCATTTTACAACCGGACTGTTTTTAATATCCGATTGCTCCAAGGCGAATGAAATGTCGACAAAAGGCAGGAAAAAACACAAAACGGAATATCCAATCAGGTACCAGCGGTTCCAGGTATAAAAAGTCAGCCTGCGCAATACGAAATGGTAAAACAGGAATACCACGCTTAAGCTGATTGATAATTTCAATAAATAACTAAAAATAAAAGGCATTGGAAATAGTTTAGACTTTGAGACATTTACATCTTTAGTACACCCACTCACCACTCACCACTCACTACTTCCCCTGTTCAATCAGTTGAATGATCTCTTTCAGTTCCCGGGCAGAAAGTTTTTTCTGCTCCACGAAGAAGTTGACCAGTTCCTTGTAGGAATTGTCGAAATACTCCTTCACCACTTTACCCATAAATTTTTCCTTGTACTCTTCTTCCGATACAGCCGGATGATAGAGATAGGCATTCCCCAACAAGCGACTGGTCAGGTAGCCTTTCTTCTCCAGGTTCTTGATGGTGGATGCCACGGTAGTATAAGGGATATCATTGTCCAGGTATTCCATAAAGGCTTTTACATTGCCTTCCCCGGTACGCCAGACGGCCTGCATGGTTTCTTCCTCGGCATGGGTGAGTTTTTCCATTTTCTACGAAATTTTCGTAAACCTACGAATTTTTCGTAGACGGCCAAATTATTATTTGTTAAAATCCCCTGCGGGGATTATTTGGCCACGAATTCACACAAATAGGCACGCCTGTCCCGCCTCATGCGGGGAAAGAAATACAAAAAGGCAAGCCACGGATAACACAGATAAACACGGATTGATTTGCCTACGGCAAATAAGGTGGCCACTAAATGACACAAATGTGCACGAAAGAAATACAAAAAGGCAGGTCACACGCCTGTCCTGCATTATGCGGGAGATATACACGGATTCGCACTGATTTAAGAAATATTTTCTCAGAAGGATCGCCAAACAACAAACTACAATCGTCAAACTCTCAAATCAGCTGCTTCAACTTCTCTACAACTACATCAACCTCTTCCTTCGTATTATACTTGCTGAACGAAAAACGCACCGGTACCCGGTTGGGATTGTTGTTAATGGCCCGGATCACATGACTTCCGATATCAGCCCCGCTGCTGCAGGCACTACCGCCGGAAGCACAGACTCCCTGCATATCCAGGCTGAAGAGAATCATCTCTGATTTCTCGGTCTTGGGGAAAGACACATTGAGCACCGTATATAAACACTGCCCTTTATAATCACCATTGAATGCCACATCAGGTATATGCTGTTCCAGTTGCTCAATCATATATTGTTTGAGCGATTGAATATAAGTACTGTCCTTTTCATGGCTGGCGTCGGCCAGTTCAAGCGCTTTGGCAAACCCGACAATTCCATACAGGTTTTCTGTACCTGCCCGCATATTACGCTCCTGTCCCCCGCCAAAAACGATGGGATTGATTTTGATATTATCATTAATATAAATGATCCCCACTCCTTTGGGCCCATGAAACTTATGACTGGCCGCGGTGGCAAAATGAACCGGATTCTTCCGTAAATCAATTTTATAATGTCCGATGGTTTGCACTGTATCGGAATGGAAAATGGCATTATACTTTTTACAAATCTCACCGGTTGCGTAAATGTCGAGCAGGTTTCCGATCTCATTATTGGCATGCATCAGGCTCACCAGGCATCGCTCCGGCCGGGCAGCGAGCTGAGCTTCCAGGTCTTCCAGATCGATATGTCCATCCGATAACAACTTCACAAAACTAATGGTCACTTCATCCCGGTGATCATAATGTTCCACCGTATGCAGTACCGCATGATGCTCGATAGCTGAAGTAATGATATGCCGGCATCCCAGGTCATGGATCGCTGATGCAATCGCCATATTGTCGCTTTCGGTGCCCCCACTGGTAAAAAAGATCTCCCCGGGATTCGCCTGCAGAATACGGGCTACAGTCTTCCGGGCATTCTCAATCGCCAGGCGGGTTTCCCTGCCGTAAGAATATACAGATGAAGGATTTCCGAAATGTGAAGTCATGTAAGGCAACATGGCCTCCAGCACCTGGGGGTCCATGGGCGTGGTAGCCGCGTTATCGAGGTAAATTCGGTTCATATTGATTGTCAAAGCCGGTGAAAAAACAGGGACAAAGGTAGGCAATCAGCCCGGCTTGCCGAAAAGGGAATAAAGTCCGGCCAGCTCCTTTTCCCGACTCCTGATTATTTTTTCATGTGCGCATTTATAACCTAACTTTAAGCATATATTTTTTCTATGGAACAACATGTTCATTCCTGTCCCGGCAAAAGCCGGCGTGACTTTATCAAAAAATCCACTGCCCTTACCGCTATCAGCCTCACGCCAATTGCCGTGGTAAAAGCCGGTGAAAACCATGAAGCGATTGCTTCTTTTTTTGAAAAGACACCGCTGCAAATGGAAGTAAATGGTAAGACGGTCCAGGTCCTCGTGGATCCGGGTGTTAGTCTGCTGGATATGCTCCGCGAACAACTTGGATTAACCGGCACTAAAAAAGGCTGCGATCAGGGCCATTGTGGTGCCTGCATTGTACATGTGGATGGGAAACGGGTCAACTCCTGTCTCACGGAAGCGGTGGATAACAATGGTAAAAAAATCACCACTATTGAAGGATTGGCCGATGGAGACAAACTGCATCCCGTACAGGAAGCCTTTATTAAACATGATGCATTCCAGTGCGGTTATTGTACACCCGGACAAATCATGTCGGCCGTGGCCTGTATCCGGGAAGGACAGGCGAACACGGAAACCGATATCCGGGAATATATGAGCGATAATATCTGCCGTTGCGGGGCTTATCCTAATATCGTGGCCGCGATACGCGAGGCGAAGAACAGCGGACAAAAAATTTAATCACCTGCACTTTTCAACTTACCAGTATGGATCAGGAATATATAACGAATTTCTTAGCGGACGAAGACGACCGCGTGGATGGGATCGACAAAGTAACCGGTCGGGCTAAATACACAGCCGATCATCATCCCGAAAATATGGTCTATGGTGTATTTGTCACCAGTACCATTGCCCGTGGCGCTATTAAAAACTTCAAGCTGAACGAAGCGAAAGATGCTCCGGGTGTGCTGGAGATCATCACGCACCTGAACTGTCCTGCCCTGCCCGGCTATAATCCCTGGGCTAAAGATCCCAAAAAGAAGGGCTTTGAATGGAGGGGATTGAAACCCTTCCACCAGAACCTCGTGTATCATTATGGCCAGCCGATTGCACTGGTGGTAGCTACAACCTGGGAGAAAGCAGTGAAAGCCGCTTCCCTCGTAAAAGCAGAATATATCAACGAAGTGGCAGAGACTGATTTTAACAGCCTGCGTAAAACAGAAAGCAAACTGAAGCCCTCAGGTGAATATAAGAGAGGACAGGCCGATGCCTATAAGCAGGCGGAAGTATTTGTGGAGAACGAATACTATATGCCTGTTGAAACGCATAACCCCATCGAGCTGCATGCCACCATTGCCCAATGGGATAGCGAGGACAAACTGCTGGTTTATGATAAATCACAAGGTCCGAAAGGCACACAATCGGAACTGGCCCGGCTTTTTGGTATCGAAGAAAAAAATGTACGCGTGATCACAAAGTTCCTTGGCGGGGCTTTTGGTTCTTCGTTGCGCAGCTGGCCGCATGTACCGGCCGCCTGCATCGCTGCGAAAATGGTGAAACGTCCGGTCAGGGTACAACTGACCCGCCGGCAGATGTTTACCATGGTCGGTTATCGTCCCATGGCCTGGCAGAAAATAGCGGTTGGTGCCACGAAGGAAGGCAAACTCACCGGCATCACCCATCATGCCATCAGCAATACTTCCCGCTATGAAGATTACCGTGAAGGGATCGTGAACGCTTCGCATTATCTGTATGAATGTCCGAATGTCAACACCAGTTATAAAATTCTCCCGCTGGACGTAAACACCCCCACCTGGATGCGGGGTCCCGGTGAAGCCACCGGTGCTTTTGCGCTCGAATGTATCCTGGACGAATTAGCTTATAAACTAAATATGGACCCGGTGGAACTCCGGATAAAAAATTACGCGGTACTTCATCCTCAGAGTAAACTACCCTGGACCAGTAAGTTCCTTAGGGAATGTTATGATAAGGGGCGTGAAATGATCGGCTGGTCCAACCGTCCGGCTACGCCCCGTTCCCTGACCGAAAATGGTAAATTGATCGGATACGGAATGGGCGGTGGTGCGTTTGGCGCTTCCAGGGGTAATGCCACCGTAAAAGCCGTTTTCACCAGCGAAGGAAAGCTCCTGCTTTATAGTGCAGTAAGCGATATGGGACCGGGTACAGCAACGGCTATGGTCAGTATAGCGGCACAGGTAATGAATATGCCATCATCTAAAATCAGTTTTCTACTGGGTGATACTGAATTTCCGCCCGGCCCTACGCAGGGAGGTTCCACCACCACTTCCACAATGGGAACCGCGGTCAGTTTGGTATGTGATACATTGAAAGCGCAGTTTACCGAGATTGCCTTAAAACAATCGCCATTATTCAATGGATTGTCGGAAGCGGATCTTGAATTTGATAAAGAGTCCATCCGTTCAAAAAAAGAGACAAATAAGAAAATCAGTCTGACCGAACTGCTCAAAGCCAGTGGCAAACCACAGATTGAAGTGCTGAAAGAAAGTGGTCCTGATCCGGCAGTACGCAGCAAATACGCGATGAATTCGTTCTCTGCGCATTTTATTAAAGTGGCTGTGGATCCGGCCACAGGAGCGATTGAATTCCTGAAAGTAGTCTGCACCGGCGATGGCGGAAAAATTGTGAGTCCGAAAACTGCCCGCAGCCAGATGATTGGCGGTGCCGTAGGGGGCATTGGTATGGCACTGACTGAAGAAGCATTGATTGATAAGACTACCGGCAAATACCTGACTGATACACTCGGCTCTTATCAGGTACCCCGTCACCGGGATGTTCCCTTTATTCATACCTGGTTTCCGGATCTGGCTGATCCGCTGATCAACCCGATGGGTTCGAAAGGAGTGGGTGAAATTGCGTTAATCGGTTTCGCTTCGGCATTGGCCAATGCGGTATATAATGCCACCGGTAAAAGACTGACCCATTTGCCGTTGAAACCGGAAAAACTGGTTTGATGTTTCGTCAATGTTGCTGATTTAATTCAACCCCATTCGGGGTTGTAGGGGGCTCTATAATTATTATACCCCTGGTTTCACCAGGGGCTATCATTCTTCAACCCCGTTGGGGTTGAGAAAATTTGTATTTCAGGCAGTGCATCTACAAAATTGTAACTATCAACCTCCCCGATATCTCCGATGTAGCGTGAAAAAGAATCCGGAACTAAATAAATTTATCTGCCAGCCAGTGATCCTGACATAACAACTAAATCCCATCTGAATAGTTTGACAATCAACCAACCCCGATAGGGGTTGAACAACGATAACCGCCAGTGAAACTGGCGGTAAAAGGCACCCACAGCCCCCAACCCCAACGGGGTTGAATAATTCTAACAACCGGTGAAACCGGTGTTCCAATTGCCATATTCGAAAAGTTTTCAACATTTATTCCTTCAAATGGAGACGAATAGAATTCTCAAATATTTCCCTTATAGATTTGAAAACCGGAACTCAATCCGGGCCTTATTCCTAAAAAATTGTTTATGAGTTCGTACAGACAAGTCTATTATCACATTGTTTTTGGAACAAAATTCAGAGAACCCGCTATAAACCCGGACCATGAACTGGATCTCTTCAAATACATCTGGGGTGTGGTTAAAAAAAACAATTGTGTTCTTCATCAATTAAATGGCATGCCGGATCATATCCACCTTTTGTCTGACCTGCATCCCTCCGTTTCACTAAGTAATTTCATCAAAGACATCAAAGTATCAAGTAGTATTTGGCTGAAAGACACCGGCAAATTCCCTTTATTCACCGGTTGGCAGGAAGGATATGGCGCCTTTAGTTGTTCAGACCGTGATAAAGAAAGAGTGATCGGCTATATTAAAGGGCAAAAAGCACATCATAAATCGGAGAACTTCAAAGAAGAGTATATCCGGTTGTTACAGGAACACCGGATTAAATATGATGAAAAATATCTTTTCTAGCAGATTTTAGTTCAACCCCATTCGGGGTTGTGGGGGGCTCTCTAATCATTATACCCCTGGTTTCACCAGGGGCTATCATTATTCAACCCCGTTGGGGTTGGAAAAAATCCAATTCAGTCAGAACGTTTATAAAAATATAAATAGGAAGCACCACGTATATCCTTTATGGCGTGTAAAAAATTGGGCTAAATTAATTTACGAGCTCACATTATTCAACCCCGTTGGGGTTGGAAAAAATCCAATTCAGTCAGAACGTTTACAAAATTATAAATAGGAAGCACCCCGTATATCCTTTATAGTGTGTAAAAAAAATGGGTTAAATTAATTTAGGACTCACTTTATTCAACCTTGTTGGGGTTGAGAAGATTTGTATTTCAGGCAGTGCATCTACAATATTGTAACTATCAACCTCCCCGATATCTCCGATGTAGCGTGAAAAAGAATCCGGAACTAAATAAATTTATCAGCCAGCCAATGATCCTGACATAACAACTAAATCCCATTTGAATAGCTTGACAATCAATCAACCCCGATAGGGGTTGAACAACGATAGCCGCCAGTGAAACTGGCGGTAAAAGGCACCCACAGCCCCCAACCCCAACGGGGTTGAATAATTTTAACAACCGGTGAAACCGGTGTTTTATGCCTCCCTAATTCCATGAAACCCATAAAAAAAGCTGTTTCAAATACGGAAACAGCTTTTCTGAAAAATTTATTTGACTTAGCTAAACTCCCTTATATCCCGCATCAGCTGACCGGCAATATTATTGGCCTTGGTTTCGAAATCACTTTCCGCATAAATGCGGATGATGGGTTCGGTATTCGAGGTGCGCAGGTGCACCCAGTCATTTTCAAATTCGATCTTTAATCCGTCTTCGGTATTAATGGGCTGGTTCTTGTATTTTACTTTTATTTTCTCAAATATCCCCGGCACATCCACGCCGTTCTGCAACTCAATCTTATTCTTGGAAATAAAATAATCCGGATAAGTACCCCTTAATGATTTAATCCCTTTTTTCTGATCAGCCAGGTGACTCAGGAATAATGCGATACCAATCAGGGCATCACGACCATAATGAAAATCCGGAACGATGATGCCACCATTTCCTTCGCCACCAATCACCGCATTCGTTTCCTTCATTTTCTTCACCACATTCACTTCACCCACCGCTGACGGTGAGTAGGAACCGCCATGTTGCAGTGTTACTTCTTTCAGCGCCTTGGTACTGCTCATATTACTGACCGTATTCCCTTTACGCTTACTCAGCACATAGTCTGCCACGGCCACCAATGTATATTCTTCTCCAAATAAAGTTCCGTCCTCATTCACAAAACATAGCCGGTCCACATCCGGATCCACGGCAATACCGAGGTCGGCTTGTTGCTTCACCACCTCATTACACAGTTGGGAGAGGTGTTCAGGTAGTGGCTCCGGATTATGGGCAAATTTTCCATTGACTTCCCCGTTTAACACAATCACGTCATTTATCCCCAATGCCTTCAACAAGGCAGGTACATAAATGGCCCCGGTAGAATTGATGGCATCCACCACCACTTTAAAGTTCTGATTGGCGATGGCCGCAGTATTCACCAGCGGGTATTGGAGAATGGCGTCAATATGGAGCTGACCATAACTGTCATCCTTTGTTACCGTACCCAGTTTATCGACTGATGCAAATACAAATTCTTCCTTTGTGGCCAGTTCCAGTACGCGGGCACCGGTTTCCGCAGATATAAATTCACCGTCCTCATTCAGTAATTTGAGCGCGTTCCATTCTTTGGGATTATGACTGGCCGTCAGAATGATTCCGCCATCTGCATTGGCCATCTTCACCGCCACTTCCACCGTCGGGGTGGTGGAAAGTCCCAGGTCCACCACATCTATCCCTAATCCGGTCAGGGTGTTGATTACCAGGTCCTGTACCATCGCCCCACTGATCCGCCCGTCACGGCCGATTACAATCTTTGCCCGCTCCTTCCCTTCAGCTATAATTGTTCCGTAAGCAGCAGCAAACTTCACAATATCCACCGGCGTGAGATTTTCGCCCGGTTTCCCGCCTATCGTTCCCCTGATTCCTGAAATACTCTTGATTAGTGCCACTTGATTTTTTTTAAGGCTGCAAAAATACGCATTTCAGATTCAATCGGTTATTTTAACCGGCCGGCTTACATTTGCCATATGACGGAGCAGGCTTGGTACAAAAACTGGTTTAATTCTTCCTTTTACCATAAACTCTATTTTAAAAGGGATGAAAAAGAGGCGGAAGCTTTTATCAATCAGCTGATCCAGCGCTTACAACCACCTGCCGGTGCTAAAATGCTCGATGTGGCCTGTGGTAAAGGGCGACATAGTAAAATCCTGGCGGCAAAAGAATACCAGGTTACCGGGATTGATATCTCCCCTGATAGTATCCGGTCGGCAAAAAAATCGGAAAAAGAAAACCTTGAATTTTTTGTGCATGATATGCGACTCCCCTTTCGCAGCAATTACTTTCATTATGTGTTTAATTTTTTTACCAGCTTTGGATATTTCCGCACCCGCCGCGAACATGATGCAGCTTTCCGCACCATTACTTCCGCGCTGCTGCCCGGCGGACAATTTGTAATCGACTACCTGAATGTACATTATGCAGAAGATCACCTGGTGGCTGCCGAGACCCGGCAGATGGAAAACACATTGTATGATATTCACCGATGGGATGACGAGACTCATTTTTACAAAAAAATCACCGTCACCGATCCCTCATTAAAACAACCCATGTCCTATACGGAGAAAGTGGCCAAGTTTACCTTAGGCGATTTTACCGATATGCTTAGCTTCCAGGGACTGCAGGTACAGGAAGTGTTTGGGGATTATTCCTTTAGTCATTATGATGTGAAAAAATCACCCCGGCTGATCATCATTGCCCGGAAATAATTATCGGAAAGTAAAATACAAGAATTCAGTTCCTGCCTCCTCCATCGCTAAAGAGCAAATCAGTCCCGGTCATTATTCATGATAAGGTACTTTGATGTTTCGTAGAAAGCAGTCGTAAACAAAGAAAGCCTTTTGTGGACCGAGTCCTTTTGGGCGGGAGTATACGTCGTCGTGCCGGTCAGTAACGGAGACAACATCTCTTCTCCTGAATTAATATTTCGGGTCAGGTAAAAATCATCCGTCACGATTCCGATCCGGTCAGAAGTATTCGTAATAAAAGCAAAATTATTTTTCTTGGACGGATCCAACAGATCACGGCCGAGGGTGGTATTGACATAAGATTGATGCAGTAAGCCGGCAATCGTGGGCAGGATATCAATCTGTGAAACTACTTCATGTCTTTGCTGGGGCGCCAGCAGGTCCGGTGCATAAAACAACAGGGGTACATGCTCATCTGTCAGCCGTTGTTCAGTCCAGACAGGTGGATACATCGGACTGGCATTTCCCGCGAGACCATGATCACCGACAAATACAAAGATGGTATTGTGAAAATATTCCTCCTTTTGCGCGGCTTCAATAAATTTCCGGAAACAATAATCAGAGTAGCGGAAACAATTGTATTCGTCCAGTGACTCAAATCCGTATTTTTTTATTTCTTCATCCGGAATCGTCACTTTTATAAAATCTATATCCGTTTCCGGAATGCTCTTGTTATATGGGCGATGATTCCCTGAAGTCTGTATATAAGCAAAAAAGGGCTTATCCTTTTTCCGGAACACGTCATTCGCCGCCAGGAACAGATCTTTATCACTAACCCCCCACACATTTACTTTTGGTGTTTTAAAATAATCCCCGGTATGCATCTGCAGCCCGCGTATATTGCTCAGCAGGCCTTGAAAATTGTTGAATTCCGGATCCCCACCCAGGAAATAATGTTTATCATAACCCTCCAGGCCGTTAACAATGGTATGTTGTTGCAAGGCTTCAGGGTTCCGGGTGGAAAACTTGAATAGCTGTGCGTCCGGAATTCCTGAGAGGATGGCAAACAACGCTCTCGCGGTGGAGAAATGGGGAGAAAAACAACGGTCAAAAAATATACCCTGCCGGCAAAGGGAATCAAAATAAGGAGAGGCATTGAGCGGGTTGCCACTCATGGTGCTTTTGTACATGCTGAATGATTCACATTGCACCAATATAATATTCGGGCGGCTCTCAAATGAAGTACTCCGGGGGCCGATCTCGCGACGGAAACTGAATTCAGCCGCATTGGGTAACTGCATCCATTCTGCCATTACCGGGAATACCTCCCTGGCTTTCTTTTCATTATAATCCGGTTTGCGCAAACGAAGGGTGGCGACGAAATTTTGTAAGGGATTAATGGCCAGGTAGGAAGTAAAACTGTTATTAAACCGGAAACTGTCTGCCCGGCTCAGGGGCGGCCAGCTGAATGAACCATAAATAAGGATAGCCAGGAGCAGGCTGCTGAGGAAGAAAAAATTACGCCGGTGAGGAATCCCTTTGCCATCGGTCCGATTGATCACCTGCCAGTGGCTGCGATGGTACATCCACCGGAAAAAAAGAACGGCCACCACAAGTCCCAGCAGCATCCAGATCAGCGGGTAGGTCTGCCAGATCATTTTAATGGAAATAGTAAAATCTTCCGCAAAGTTCATGGCCCCGGCATCCAGCGGCGTACGGTTATAGGAGAAACTGCCAAACCCGGCAGCAAAAAAGAAGAAAACGATAAAAGTGATAATGGCGAGGTACCAGGTCCACCACTTCTTATTCTTGGAAGAGAAAAAAGGGGACAATCGCGGCCAGCTGCTGAGCAATACCACTGGCAGCAGGATCACCGAAATCCAGCGGAGATCATACCGGACCCCCATCCCGAAGGCGGGAAGGGCTGATGAAAAACGGAAATTTTCAGGACGAAAGGCCAGGAAAGTCGCCAGCCTGAAACCCGTAAAAATCAACAGAAAAATCCCAAACAGGTTGGCGACCCACAGTAAGGTTTTTGGTATCCGGAATCTCGCCAGCATGTAAGAGGTTATCGTATTAGTGTGCTGCAAAGAAAATACTAAATCGGCTTATCACCATACCCATTATCACTTATTTGAACACTGTATCAGGGTATATACCCGCAAATCCTACATTTGCAGGGATGATACTGCCTGCGATCAACCTGCTGGATAAACTGGTAATATGGGATAAATGGCTGTTTGTAAAAATAAACAGCCAGTGGACGAATCCCTTATTCGACAACCTGCTCCCTTACTGGAGAACGGCTGAATTCTGGGCACCCCTTTATCTGTTTTTGCTGTTATTCACACTGGTCAATTATAAATCCAAAGGAGCCTGGTGGGTTCTGTTCTTTCTATGCACGTTTGTGGCCTGCGACCTTACCGGCACGCATGCTTTCAAAAAGGTATTTGAACGGGTGCGCCCCTGCAATGATCCTGATTTTTATATGCAGGTAAGGCTGTTGCTGGATCACTGCGGTTCCGGTTTTAGTTTTGTTTCGAATCACGCCACTAACCACTTTGGCATGGGCATATTCGGTTTTGTCACCCTCCGCCACGTAATCGGCAAATGGGCCTGGCTTGGCCCGCTCTGGGCTTTATCGGTAGCCTATTCCCAGGTTTATGTCGGAGTGCATTATCCGCTGGATGTCATGGCCGGAGCTGCCCTTGGCACCCTCTTTGGCATCAGCTTCGGGACCCTGTTTAATAAGCGCTACGGATTCGCTATCTTCGCCCATCAATCAACGGTTTCCGTTTAATGGACATATTTATACTCAGTCTCCTGATTCTGCTTAATGGCCTTTTTTCTATGTCGGAAATTTCCCTGGTTTCGGCCCGGAAGGCCAGGTTGGAACACCTGGCAGAAAAAGGGGATAAAAAGGCCATCCTCGCCCTGGCCCTCTCCAATCATCCCGAACTGTTTTTATCAGCGGTTCAGATAGGTATCACCCTGATATCCATCATTACGGGTGTGTACTCCGGTGAACGGTTTGGCAGAGACCTGCAACCTTATGTAGAGCAGATTGCCTTATTTAAGCCCTACGCAGAAACTATTTCCACCACATTTATTGTTATCCTGGTCACTTATCTTTCCATCGTATTTGGAGAACTGATTCCCAAACGGATCGGACTGCTTCGCTCTGAGAAGATCGCCATGATGGTGGCCGGCCCCATGAAGACCTTTTCCCGGATTACGCACCCCTTTGTATGGTTGCTTAATAAAACCAGCAATATCTTCTTCTCCATTTTTAATATCAAACGTTCAAAAGATGATGCGGTAACGGAAGAAGAAATTAAAACCCTGATCACCGAAGGCACCGAAGCCGGTACCATTGATGAGGCAGAGCAAGAGATTATTGAGCGGGTCTTTCACCTGGGCGACCGTAATATCACTTCTTTAATGACTCACCGGAGTGATATCGTCTGGTTCAACCTCGATGATAATGAAGACAAAATCAAGGAAAAAATCCTGCAGGAACCCCATTCTGCTTACCCGATCTGTGATGGAGAAATAGACAATATCAAAGGAGTGGTTTCCATCAAGGATCTTTATATCAGTCCGGATAATACCTTGTTTAAGGAAATTATGCAACCGGCCCTGTTCATCCCGGAAAACAACACCCCTTACCAGGTATTAGAAAAATTCAAAGAATCAAAAATACATTCTGCTTTTATTGTTGATGAATACGGAAGTATACTGGGCCTCCTTACATTAAATGATATCCTGGAAGCCATCGTTGGTGATATTCAACAGCAGGATGTACCGGATTACGAAATTGTGGAAAGAGAGGATGGTAGCTTTATCGTAGACGGACAGATTCCTTTCTATGACTTCCTGACCCGCTTTGAAAAAACGGAATGGATGAATGAAGGGGAACACGACTTTGACACCCTGGCCGGATTTGTACTACATGAACTCGAAAGGATACCCAAAACAGGGGACAAACTCAGCTGGAAAGGCTTCTCCCTTGAGATCATTGATATGGATGGTCACCGGATTGATAAAGTGCTGGTGACGTTGAGTAAGGAGTTGCTGGAAGATATAGAGGAAAGTCGATAGTCATTAGTCAATAGTGCCTACTAACGACTATGGACTAAAAACTATCTCCGCTTCTGTTTCCGGAAAATTCAGTTTCGTACTCTTCCGGTTACCATTCACCATCACATGCATGATATTCACCTGGTCTTCAAACTGATCATACATCAGGTTGGTGGAAAAGCTGATCTTATTCAAAACCGGTACATTCTCCACTTCGATATAGCCATAAGCCGCTTCCTTGTCATTTTCAAACCCGAGATAATGCAGACTGACCGGTTTCCCGTTGGCGGATATTACCAGATGACTGAGGATATACTTTTTTACCAGCGAATCCATCGGGGCTTTGTCTGCCGGGTTAATCAGGTCCACTTTCGTCTTGTAGTTCTTGGCCAGAATTTTCTCGAAATCATCGGTAAAAATCTTACAACTGATCTCCAGGGTCTTATCGGCCGCATTGTGATTTACTTCTATCACACTTACATGGAACGGGTGTGGGGCCGGTTTTCCGGCCACCAACAGGCAAATCAGCGGGATTAAAAGCCATTTATAGACGGATGATGCCATTGACACTATTATTTTTCAGGATTACTCAACTTGGGCTTATTTTGTTGGCCCGAAGCAAGGACGGTAAAAATAGTCGATTGGTTCGATGTATAAACCCAAAAAAGGATGAGTGATTTTAAATTTTATTTCGGACTGGGGTGGGAGCATATCATGAGCTGGGATGCCCTGGACCATTTACTCTTCATTGCCGCCCTCGCAGCCATTTACCTGCTGAAGGACTGGAAACAGGTCCTGATCCTGGTCACCGCCTTTACAATCGGGCATTCCCTGACCCTGGCCCTGAGCGTCATGGATGTTTTCCGTTTCCCCGCAGCATGGGTTGAATTCCTGATTCCCTGTACGATCGTCATAACCGCTATCAGCAACCTGTTTCAGAAGCAGTTCACGGCAAAATCCATACGGATCAATTATTTTCTGGCCTTATTCTTTGGACTGATCCATGGGTTGGGGTTTGCCAATACCATCCGCTTCATGCTGGCCCGGGACCAGAGCATGGGCTGGGGTCTTTTCGGCTTCAATGTAGGATTGGAAGCCGGGCAGATCGTGGTCGTTGCCACCCTCCTGCTTGTCACCCAGGCATTGATCACCACTTTCAGCATCAACCGCCGGGAATGGGTGATCTTTCTTTCAGCTGCCGTTTTTAGTCTTGCCCTTCAGATTTCACTTACACGTTTACCTTTTTAATAAATATACCTCTACATGAACAAAAGCCTTTTACTGAGTTGTATGCTGCTGTTGATGACCGGCATTGCTATTGCCCAGATTCAGAACAATGCCAGCTCCAACCATGCCAACAAATTTGAGCAACTGGGCACTATTCTGCCCACCCCGAATGAACAACGTACTGCCAGTGGTGCCCCCGGTACCAAATACTGGCAGCAGCGGGTAGACTATGATATTAAGTGCGAACTGGATGAAGCGAATAACAAGCTGACCGGTTCGGAAACTATCACTTATTTCAACAATTCACCTGATGTACTGACGTATTTCTGGATGCAGCTGGACGAAAACCAGCACAGCTCCGTAAACAATGCCGGTTACCAGACCGGCAACCGGATGCCCCAGCAAACCACCGACAATATGCTGGATGCGATGACTGAAAAAAAATCGGATAACGGGTATGGTGTGAATATCACCAAACTCACCGATGCGCTCGGCAAACCACTCAGTTACACCATCAACAAAACGATGATGAAAGTGATGCTGCCCGCGCCCCTGAAGCCCGGTCAGAAATTCGTTTTTAAATGTGACTGGAATTATAAGATCGCCAATCGCGGAGATTTTATCCGTTTTGGCGGTGCCCGTGGCGGCTATGAACATTTTGCCGAAGACGGGAATAATAACTATACCATGACCCAATGGTATCCACGTCTCTGCCGGTACAGCGATGACCAGGGCTGGCAGAACCACCAGTTTACCGGTACCGGTGAGTTCACACTCTGCTTTGGAAATTTCAACGTACAGATGACCGTACCTGCCGACCATATTGTGGGGGGTACCGGAGAATGCCAGAATTATGCGCAAACATTAACGCCCACTCAAATGGCCCGGTGGAAAAAAGCACAAACCGCCAAAGAGCCCCTGCAGATCGTTACACTCGATGAGGCATTACAGGCTTCCAAAACAAAGAGCAAGGCCAAAAAAACCTGGATCTATAAAGCGGATAATGTACGTGACTTCGCCTGGACCTCTTCCCGCCGTTTTGTATGGGATGCGATGTCATCACCAATTGAAGGAAAAAAGGTAATGTCCATGAGCTATTATGCCAAGGAAGCCTATCCGATCTATAGTAAATTTTCCACGAAGGCCGTTGCGCATACGTTAAAGACTTATTCGCATTTCACTTTCCCTTACCCTTACCCGGTAGCAATCAGTGTGGAAGGAAACCAGGGTATGGAATACCCGATGATCTCCTTCAACCCCGGCCGTGCAGAAAAAGATGGCAGTTACAGTGAAGGTGCCAAGAACGCAGCGATCCTGGTGATTATACATGAAGTAGGACATACTTTTTACCCGATGATCGTAAACAGCGACGAACGCCAGTGGACCTGGATGGACGAAGGACTGAACTCCTACCTTCAATACCTGACCCAGGAATTATGGGACAATAAATTCCCTTCTGATGGCGGTCCCGCATTCACTATCACCGACTATATGAAGTTGCCGAAAGACCAGTTGGAGCCCATCATGACCAACAGTGAAAACATCAATAATTTCGGCGCCAATGCCTACGATAAAGTAGCGACCGGACTGAATATCCTCCGGGAGACCATTGTGGGCCGCGAACTGTTTGACAATGCTTTTCGTGAATATTCACGTCGCTGGGCCTTCAAATCCCCTACCCCGGCTGACCTGTTCCGTACACTGGAAGATGCCACCGGGGAAGACCTGGATTGGTTCTGGCGCGGATGGTTCTACAGTACGGATGCTTGTGACATCTCTATCGATTCCGTGAAACATGCGGTACCGGATGTTTCAGCCGTACCCTTTCTGACCAAAGATACCGTGGTGTATCGCCCGCTGGCAAAACCTCAGGTCAATGATTTTGAAGACCTGTCCAAAATCCGTAACCGCCAGGATACAACTATAAAATTTGAGACCGATGCGGATCCTTCTTTGCGTGATTTTTACTGGAACTATGCCCGCGGTAATGCCAAATATGACACTACAAAATACCCGGTAACCATGCGACCACAGACAGAAACGCTGGACGAAGCCGGTAAACAGAAATACGGCAGCAAACATTTATACGAAGTGTCTTTCAGCAATAAAGGCGGCCTGACCATGCCAATCATTATTGAATGGACGTATAAAGATGGCACCAAAGAAATTGAACGTATTCCTGCCCAGGTATGGCGCAAAAACGAAAAGAATGTCATCAAAACCTTTTTAAAGGACAAAGAAGTGGCTTCTATTAAACTGGACCCGTACAAAGAAACGGCAGATATCGACGAAACGAATAACAGTTTCGGTGATTTCAAAGAACCTTCCCGTTTCAAAGTATTTAAGCAAAAACAGAATGTAACTCCGGCCCCCGGCATCAACCCGATGCAGAAAGCCATGGAGAAGAAAGGATTCTGATTTCTTCTTATATGAGAAAAAGCCGCTTATCAAATAGCGGCTTTTTCTTTTTATGGACTGAACCGGCATACACCTGAATTCCTTACTTTAGTGATTCCGGAACAAAATCCATTATTAAAAATCAACATATCAAATGAGACAGTTCATTTCCTGCTTTTTGATTGTACTGGCCACCAGCACCAGTCTGCTGGCACAAAACACGTACAATAACCCCAACAGCAATCACGGTAATAAATTCGAACAAATGGGAGGTATTCTACCCACACCGAATGAATACCGGACAGCCAGTGGTGCCCCCGGTCCAAAATACTGGCAGCAACGGGTGGACTATGATATCAAATGTGAACTCGATGAAAAAAACCTGAAACTGAACGGCAGTGAAACCGTAACTTATTTCAATAACTCCCCTAATGAATTAGTGTATCTCTGGCTGCAAATGGACGAGAACCAGCACAGCAGTGTGAATAATGCCAATTACCAGACCAGTAATCCGATGAACCGTCAGCTCAGTCCCCAGGCCATTGACCGTGTGGATGAAGCAAAAACGGATAATGGGTATGGTTTCAACATAGTTAAACTGACCGATGCCACTGGTAAATCCCTTAAATACACCGTCAATAAAACCATGATGCGGGTGGAACTGCCTGTTCCACTGAAAGCCGGTCAGCGTTTTGTATTTAAACTGGACTGGAATTATAAAATTGCTGACCGGAATGGCCGGGGCGGACGTGGCGGATATGAATTTTTCCCCGAAGATGGCAACCATGTATTCACTATGACCCAATGGTACCCCCGTCTTTGTGTATACAGCGATTTCCAAGGCTGGCAGAATCATCAATTCACCGGACGTGGTGAATTCGCTCTGACTTTTGGCAATTTCAAAGTGGCGATGACAGTACCTGCTGATCACGTGATCCTGTCTACCGGCGAAGGACAGAATTATGCGGCTGTATTATCCCCTGCTCAAATGGCCCGCTGGAACAAAGCGAAGAACTCCACAGAGCCGGTTGAAGTGGTTACACTCGATGAAGCCAAGGCCGCTGAAAAACAAAAAAGCGACAAAAAGAAAACCTGGATTTTCAAAGCGGATAATGTACGTGACTTTGCCTGGGGATCTTCCCGCAAATTTGTTTGGGACGCGCTGGCTACCAAAATCGAAGGCAAAAAGATCATGTGTATGAGCGGCTACCCAAAAGAGGCTTACGGTCTTTACCGTAAATACTCCTCCAAAGCCGTAGAACATACGATTAAAACTTATTCCAAATTCACGATCCCTTATCCATACCCGGTCGCCCAGAGTATTGAAGCTTCTAACGGGATGGAATACCCGATGATCTGCTTCAACTTCGGCCGTACTGAAAAAGACGGTACTTACAGCGAAGGCACCAAGAACGGGATGCTGGGCGTGGTCATCCACGAAGTGGGTCACAACTTCTTCCCGATGATCATCAACAGTGATGAGCGCCAGTGGAGCTGGATGGATGAAGGACTGAACACCTTTGTAGAATACCTCACTGAAGAACTGTGGGATAATAAATTCCCCAGTCGCCGCGGTCCTGCAGCTTTTATCACAGATTACATGAAACTTCCCAAAGATCAGCTGGAACCGATCATGACCAACAGTGAAAATATTGTTCAGTTTGGTCCCAACGCTTATTCCAAACCCGCCACCGGTCTGAATATTCTGCGCGAGACCATCATGGGCCGGGAACAATTTGATTATGCCTTCCGTGAATATGCACGTCGCTGGGCCTTCAAGCACCCTGAGCCGGCCGACTTCTTCCGAACGATGGAAGATGCAAGCGGCGAAGATCTGGATTGGTTCTGGAGAGGCTGGTTTTTCAGTACTGAAGTTTGCGATATTTCACTGGATTCTGTCCGATATGCCAAAGCAGATTTAACCGCGGAACCGGAAAAACGCGAAGCTTCCTCTTTTAAACGGAGTGCGGATAAACCCCTGTTGCCCACTTTTGATGATATCTCTAAAATCCGCAACCGGGAAGATAAGAATATAAAGTTCCAGACTGATGCCGATACCACACTGCGTGATTTTTACTGGCGCTATGGCCGCGGACTTGAGCCGTATGATACCAGCCGTAAAGAAGTAACTATGCCAGCCGGAGGTGCTGAAAAACTGAATGAAGAAGAAATGCAGAAATACGGCAACCGTCATATGTATGAACTCTCTTTCAGTAACAAGGGCGGACTGGTGATGCCAATCATTATCGAATGGACGTATAAAGACGGTACGAAAGAAATTGAACGCATTCCTGCCCAGGTATGGCGGCTCAATGAAAATAAAGT
>JAKQJH010000330.1 GCA_029561255.1 Bacteroidota bacterium
AAAATACATGATGCAATAATGGTTTCTTCTCTGTATTCATAGCCTGTGTTAATCCTGCTGTTCCTGTCAATGCGACTGTAGTGATAAAGGCCCTGCGTTTCATGAAAGAATTAGTTTAATCTCTAAATATAAAAATTAAAAACGAACCGGCACTGTTTCCCCGTCCCTGATCAAACGGCTGAACCTGATCGTATCGCCTTCGGCAATAGTAATTTTTAATTGCCCGGCTACCCGCTCTACGGAAATATCAAAATCACGGTCAAACGCATGAATATGACGGATACGCATCATTGGCCAGGCGGCGGGCAGACGTGGTGTAAAGTGGAAACTATTCAAACCGTCAGGACGTATTCCAAATAGCCCTTCCGTGAATATCCGGCAATACAATCCGCTTTCAGCAGAAAGCTGACGTTGGCTTCCTTCGGGATAAGCTTCCACCGGGTAGGGTACATGTTCGCCGAGTAAGCGGCGGTTGGAGTAATAATGTAAAAACTGTAAGGCTTTCTCGGTTTCCCCGGCAGCCAGTACACCTCTTAATGCATAGAGTGTTGACCGGTCCCAGAAAGTTTTATCCCCGGCCAGGCTGGCCAGCCCGTCTGTTGTCCATAATCTTGGAGAAAACAAGGCATCGATGGTACCCCGGCTACGTTCATAGATTCCCATGGTCAGCGGAATACAGATCCAGGCCCGCAGCGTATCATTTTCTTTATAGTATTTGTAGGTATCAAATCCCTCGACTTTTGAACCAAAGTATTTTTCAATGGAGGTCTTCAGTTTAGCCGCCTGCTCTTTATACAACTTTAATTGCCTTTTATCCTTTCCCAGTTCCTGTCCCAGGTATACTGCAGAATTCAATGCATCATAATATAAAGAGGAGGTACAGAGGTTGGCCGTTCCTGCCGGGAAACGACCTTCGAGTTCATCCGTATCAGAAATCACTACGCCCCCCTTCATTTACTTTCCGCTTACAAAACTCCAGGCACCATTCTATCAACGGCCATAATTCAGCGGCCTGCTTTTTGTCACCACTGGTCAGTGCATACCGGGCAGCCCCGTAAGCAATCATGGCCGCATCACCCCGGTCACCGGCGCCATTCCAGATATCCGTTCCTTCCGCAATGATCGAACTTGGGATCGGGGTATAATCAGAATTCATAAACCGGGCAAAATGCCGGTAAGCATTCAGGGAGGCTTTATTCCCATATTCATACCCGAGATAAGGAAAGAAGGGACCAATATATTCGGCCTGATCATTGGCCCAGATGGCTGCATAATAAGCTTCCCCTCCCGGACCGTGCATGGGTCCGCCACTGGTTTCAAAAATACTCTCGGCCGCCCTGATCTTGGCAAAGGCAAACTCCCGATTCAGCACCGTATCCGGTGTTTCGAGTACAAGTTTACTCCAGACCTCTTTGACAAAAGCCTGTCGTTTTCCCTTCTCCTGCTCTGCTGAAAAAAAAGTCCGCTGTTCTTTTACTTTCAGTCCGGTATACAATATGGAAAAATGAATAGCACTGCCCGGAGGAACATTATAAATATACGTGCCGTGCTGGTCCACATAAATACGATAACCGCCTTCGGTTCCTTTCACCGGATCGGTATTGTACTCCAGGTGGGTGGAGGGCAGTTCTATC
>JAKQJH010000350.1 GCA_029561255.1 Bacteroidota bacterium
ACTGCTTCAGCCTTATACGGTTTCCGGGGTGCGAATGGTGCGATATTGATTACTACCAAAAACGGAAGTTCCAACAGAACCGGAATTTCTATCGATTATACTACCAATACCATGTTTACGGCTGGATTCCTGGCTATCCCGGAAAAGCAGTCAGTATATGGCCGCGGGGGTAGCGGTATTTATGCACTGAACTCTGATGCATCCTGGGGTGCTAAAATGGATGGATCCCTCCAAAATCAGTGGGATCCGGTTACAAAGACCTTTTCAGTAAGACCTTATCTGCCTGTTGGGAAAGACAATTTTAAAAATTTCCTGGAACAGGGGTATGTAACCAATAACAACCTGAATATCGGCTATCGTAAGGATAATGTTTCGCTCAGGAATTCATTTAACTGGGTGGAAAATAAAGGCCGCTATCCCAATGCAAAATTGCAGAAGTATACGTACGCCTTTGGTGCAGATCTTAACCTGAGCAAGTTTAAAATGAGCACCAATTTATCCTATGCGAAAAAAGCCTCTAAAAATATCGGATCCAATGGATATACTTCCTATGACCCCATGTACAGCATTTTAATCTGGTCGCCATCGGATTGGGACCTGAGACAATACAAGAACAACTACTGGATTAAACCCGGTGAAATTCAAAACAACCATTTCGGTCTGGTGGCCGGCGGTACCATTGATAATTATGCCGGCGCCTCTGAGAATAATCCCTATTTTGACCGTTATGAAAAAACAAATGAAATTTCCCGCGACATCTTTAATGCGGACCTGACGATGAGTTACCCGATAACGGGTTGGTTAAAAGCCACCGTTCGTTCCGGGGTTGACTTTTACAAAGAATCCGGACAGTTAAGGTCATCCTGGGGTTCTTATCTTTCTTCCGGTAATACAGGTGTTCCTGGTGCGGATTACAGTGGCTGGAACGGTGGTAGAAAAGGTCAATATAATATTGGGGTAAGTAACGGGTTAAGCATTAACTCGGATTTGTTACTGACCGGGGAGCGAAAAATCAAGCAGTTTACCGTTGAATATCTGGCAGGTGGAACAATTTTCTACAGAAAAGATGAAAATATGAATGCCAGTACACAAGGTGGTATTTCTGTTCCCGGATTTTTCTCTATCAAAGCCTCTGTCAACCCGGCCCAGGTATCTCAGTCTACCTATGCACAGCAGGTGAATTCAGTTTTCGGCCGGTTGGGTGTATCCTGGAATAAAATGCTGTTTGTGGAAGCAACCGGACGGAATGACTGGAGCTCAACATTGGCTAAATCCCAGCGTTCTTATTTCTACCCTTCCGTAGCAGCCAGTTTTATCGCTTCAGAATTGCTGCCCCAGACAAAGGGCTGGATGGATATGTTGAAATTGAGAAGTTCCTGGACGTTGTCCAAGCGACCTGCTTCTATCTATGAAATTAACAGCAGCTATTCAATCAGTGCGGCTACATGGGGTACGTTGAACGGTGCCGGTGTTCCCAGCAATTTATATTCACCGACAATTTCACCAACCGGTACGGAAACATTTGAGCAGGGTTTACAAGGCGTGTTCCTGAAAAACCGGATTATGCTGGATGTTTCACATTATACCAGGAGAGTGTTTGACCGTATTACCACGGTAGGGTTAACCGGAGCATCCGGTTATGGCGGACTGGTTACGAATTTTGGAGAAGAAATCACCCGGCGTGGTTGGGAAGTAATACTGAATGGCACACCGCTTAAAACAAGTGACTGGCAGTTGGATCTGGGCATCAACTGGTCAACTTACGCCAGTTACTATACCAAACTGGATCCTGTTTATTCTGCTAAAAAGCCCTGGGTTAAAGTCGGCGAGCGGGCCGATCATTTTATCAGCCGTGATTTTCAGCGTGTACCTCCCGGTAAAGGAGAGCAATCAGGAAGTCTGATTCTTAATGGCAGCGGCCGGCCAATTGTTCATGGATATGATGTGTTGTTTGGCTACTACGACCCGAAATTTGTATGGGGTACAACGGCCAGTTTACGATATAAAAACATCAGTTTCTTTGTCTCCTTTGACGGGGTAAATGGCGGATTGGCGAATACCAGAACAGAAAGTTATATGTGGCAGGCAGGGGTGCATCCGAATTCACTTACCGCTGAGCGCGCCCTGGATGTGGCTACACCTGGTTCCAGTAATTACCTGGGGCAGGGCGTAAAAGTAGTTTCAGGTACGGCTACATTTGATGCCTTGGGAAATATCCTGACCGATACCCGTGTTTTTGCCGTCAATGATGTAAAGACAACCTACAAACAATATACGGTTGATTTGCACAATAGCAGTGCGTGGGGCGGCAATGGAAGTAAAGCGGATACCTATTCCCGGACCTTCTTCAAGTTGCGTGAAATTTCTTTGTCTTACAATGTGCCGGCAAAACTGCTGCACAATGTGGCAAAAGGCGCATCTGTCAGTTTCATTGGTCAGAACGTGTTGCTGAAAGCAAAACAGTTTAAGTATTCTGATCCTGATGGAGGAAATGAAGATTTCGCAGACCCTTCAACCCGGTATCTTGGCTTTAAAATCAGTTTCAACTTCTAAAAATTGCAGCAATGAAAAAAATACATTATATACTGCTTGCAGCTATTGCTTTTTCGTTTGCAAGTTCATGTAAGAAATTCGATGATTTAAATACCAACCCGGATGTGCCTACATCCGTGTCACCGGATATGCTGGCTACATCGGTTTTGAAAAGTACTTACCGGTTCTGGAATCCCAATCCGACTGACTGGGGTACGGCGCAGTTGTGGAGTAAGCATTGTACGAATCTTCAGAATAACCCCAATCCTTATCAGTATTATTCTTCCTACTATCCATATGGAGGTTTTGGGGGAGCGCAGAATATCACTATTCTGAATCGTATGGTGGATTTCGCACAAGGGAATCCAATGCTTCCTTCCTACGAAGGACTGGCCTTATTCCTGAAAGCTTCCTATGGTTTCTCTGCTACACTGGATATGGGAGATATTCCTTATTCCGAAGCAGGAAAAGCCGAAGAAGGAATCACACAACCCAAATACGATAAACAGGCGGACGTTTTTGTGAATGTACTGGCTGATCTGAAAGCAGCTGAAGCAAAATTCGCACAGGGTGTCAATTTTACCGGCGATATCATGTTAGGTGGTAAAGCGGATAAATGGCGCAAGCTTTGTAATGCCATGCAGTTACGCGTATTGCAGACCATTAGTAAGAAAATCACCCCTGCTCAGAAAGCGCGTTTTGCAGAAATAGTAACAGCCGGTAACCTGATGACCGGCAACGCGGATAATTTTCAATTATCCTATCTTGATAATACCAATGCGACTTATCCGTTTTATAACGGGGAAGGTATGCGGGTCAATCTGGCAATGTCCAAGCTGATGGTGGACGCACTGAAGAATGTAAACGACCGCCGGTTGTTTTATTTTGGTGAACCAGCCGCTTACAAAATCTCTGGTGGTTTACTGGAGAATGATTTTGCCGCCTACGAAGGAGCTCCTTCAGAATTGTCTCCGAACCTGCTGGATCTGAACAGGGCCGCCGGTAAATACTCTTTGCTGAATAAACGGTATGCCTCATCTGCATCCAGGATTGGTGATCCCTATATCTTCTTCACTTATGCCGAACAATGTTTCATCATTGCCGAAGCGATTGAAGAAGGTTGGGTAACCGGAAACGCGCAGACCTATTACGAAAACGGGGTAAAAGCGATGCTTGATTATTACAGGACTTTACCAACAGTGATACAATCAAATCTGCACGGAATGGCCATTACTCAAACCTATATTGATAATTACTTTACAGGAGAAGCAGCGTATAAAACCGGAGGAACTAAATTGGATCGGGAACAGCAGATCTGGATGCAACGGTATTTTATCGATTTCTTCCAGGGTGGCGGTATGTCATTCAGAACATTCCAACGGACAGGTTTTCCTGTTTTCCCGCTGGATCCGGCTACCTCTTTGAATTCCGGGGCCCCAACCCAGGTGCCAAAACGTAATATGTATCCGACCGATGAGTTGACCAAGAACCCTGTTAACTACAGAAAAGCCATTGATGAACAATTTGGCGGTACGGATGACGTGAACAAGGCCCCATGGTGGTTGCAATAGATAACTGAGTTTTGTATTAATATAAACGATAAACTTTCTCATACAGCGAGCAGTTCATAAGCAATAATTAAAAGTGGAACGTATTTACTTTTCTAAGTTATTACCTCCACTTTTATCTTTTTGCCCTATTCGCATTTTATCTCATAATCCCCAAAATCATGAAAAAGAGATTACCATGTATTCGCAACCTCATCTGCTTTGTTGTTATTTTCAGTAAACAACTGCCCCTTACAGCTCAATCATCTGGTTTGAAGTTGATCTGGTCAGATGAGTTTACAACTTCCGGATTGCCAGATAGCAGCAAATGGAAATTTGATGTGGGTGGACATGGATGGGGGAATAATGAATTGCAGTATTATACAAACAAGGATACACAGAATGCCGTTGTACGAAATGACGTACTGGTGATCACGGCGAGAAAACAGGATAAAGA
>JAKQJH010000353.1 GCA_029561255.1 Bacteroidota bacterium
GCTGACTTCATTGCCGATCTGTAAGGCAAGCGCCTGTAACAGCTTTTCCAGGGTTTCCGGTTTTCTTATTCCGCCGAAAGCTAAAATGTCTTTGTATAAATAGCTATCGGCTAATTGTTTCAATACTTCTTTTTCATCACCTGCGCGGTTAATCACATCCGGGTACATGCCATAGATTATCCGGAGTTCCAATTGTTGTGTTGATTTTACAAAGCCAATTGTGTCTTCCAGTTCTTTCCAGGAGATGGGGAATAGCTGGTATTCCCATTTGCGGCCGGTTAATGGTTCATTTAACTGGTTATTCAGTTCAAATGCCGACGATCCACTGACAATCAGTTGCACTTCTTTAAACTGGTCGGTCATTATTTTCAGGGTAAGGCCTATGTTTTCAATTCGCTGTGCTTCATCAATAAACACCAGTTTATGTTTGCCTATAATGTTTTTAAGTTGTTCGGTATTTGGGTTTGTCAACAGGATTCTTACAGTAGGATCATCGCCATCCAGGAATAAGTGGGCCTTATTTTCAAGCAGATTTTTGATCAGCGTGGTTTTTCCAACCTGGCGGGGACCCACAAGAATGATTGCTTTTCCGCTGCCCAGCCGGGACTCCAGTTTTGGGGTTAAATAGCGAGAAATCATGTTATTGGTTATTGTATTCACCAAATATAGTAATAATTGGTGAATACAATAACCAAAAGTACAAATTTCTGATTTTCACCCTTTTCCTACCTGCCAGCCTGTTATTTCAGTAGTGATGAAACCGGGTGCCGGGAATTCAATAACCGTCCGGTCATTTTACACCTGCCGATTTACTGATCAGCGAAAACACTTCTCCCACTTTTGCATCATCTATCCAGCGGGTCACCAGCATCAGGTCATGCTCCTGGTCTATGATGATATAGTTGCCCCCGAATCCTACGGCATAAAATACGGTGGGTGAAACCTCCTTCCAGCTCTGTGTGGCATTGATCGGGTCATGTATAGTATTTCAATTAAGTTTTTTCTTTCCGGCTTGTGCAGCATGCATGGCAAAATAAATCAGCGCAATAACTGTAATAAAAATGACGGTGGACAGGATCTCCCATTTGGTCAGGCTGGTCAGCAACCAGATAATGGCGGCAATACCAATGATCGGAAATAGTAATCCCCCGGGTGCCCTGAATGTTTTTTCACCGGCTTCCTGTGGTTGACTTCTCAGTTTCACCGTTGCTAAAATAACAGCCAGGTAGACCAGCAAAATAGCGGCACTGGCGAGTATGGCTAATTGTTTAAATCCACCGGAAACCGACAGGATAAAGATCATGGCTCCGAAAACCGTAATAGCAATATGCGGCGTGGCAAATTTCGGGTGAAGTTTGCTCAGTGGCCAGGGGAATACGCCGTCTTTGGCACCGGCAAATAATACACGCGAGGCATTGAGTACATCGGCACTTACGGAACCGAAACAGGAAACAGCTGCGGTGAGTAATAAAATGGTGGCACCGATGGGACCAACGATTTTTTCTGCCACTGCAGCAAGCGGCGCATCTTTGACCGCGGCCATTTGTGCACCAAGGATGCCCTGGGTAACCGCCTGTAATAGCAGGTAGACGATCAGTACCAGTATACCACCCAGGAAAATGCCAAGAGGAACAGTACGTTTCGGATTTTTTATTTCACCACTGGTGCCTAATGCAGATTCAAATCCGGCAAAGGCAAAGAATAAGACCAGGGCCGTATTGCCGAAGGTCTGGACAGAAGGCAGGTGATCCCATTTCAGGTTGGCGGGATCGATCTTGCCAAAGCCAAAAATGATTATGCCGAAAATGGGCAAGAGTTTCAGGATGGAAAGCAGTTTTACAACGGCTACTCCTTGTTGGGCGCCCCATATATTCACGACCACCATAAAGGCCAGTAAAACAAAAAAGAAAAGGGCCCGCACCCAGGGATTGAGGAACACGGGGAAAATGCCACCCAGTGAATCCGCGATCAGGTTCATCAGGGCCGCATCG
>JAKQJH010000364.1 GCA_029561255.1 Bacteroidota bacterium
ACTTTATACACCGTCTTACTCTTATACTCTTCTCCCGGCTTCAGCAGCATTGTCGGGAAATGCGGGATATTAATGGCATTGGGATGTATCTGTGTTTCGAGGCAAAAACCGGAGAACGCGCCATAACATCTATCGTTTTTCCCGGTCATTTCAGGGATCCATTTACCGGTATAAAAGTGGACAACGGGATCAGTGGCATAGACCTGGAGCAATAATCCAGAGGCAGCACAACGGGCCTCAGCCATCAGTGCTAATCCGGCCGGATCATTGTTTTTATCCACCACATAACTCTTATCAAATTCGGGTACTGTTTCCAGCCGTTCACCAATCCGGGTAAAACTCCGGAAATCAAAAACAGTATCTTTTACCGGTGTTACGGTGCCGGTGGTACATAATTCCTCATCCTGATCCAGTACCTGTGAACTATAAATTTTGAGTTCATAATCCTTAATATCTCCCTGTCCGTTATTCAGGTTAAAGTACCCATGGTGAGTGAGGTTAACGGCTGTCGTTTTATCCGTTCTGGCCGTAAAACTATAACTGAGTTCGTTGTCATCAGTCAGTTCAAAACGAATCCATACATCCAGGTTGCCCGGATAGCCTTCTTCTCCATCCGGACTATGGTATTTCATTTCCACCCAGGGTGAAGGGAATTCACCGAAGCCGGTTATATCCCAGATTTTTTTATCAAATCCTTCGTTTCCTCCATGCAGCTGGTGTTTACCAAAATTGGCTGTTACGGGATTCGGTTTACCGTCTATTTCAAAGCTGGCATTCCTGATCCGGTTCGCGGTCCGACCGACCACACAACCAAAATAGGGGTATTGTGCCAGGTAAGCAGGGGAGTGATAGTCTTCCACTTTATCAAATCCCAGCACAATATCGTTCCGGGTATCCTGGGAAGCAGGGACCGAAAAAGAAGTGATTATTCCACCGTAATTCGTGATACGGGCTTCTGTTCCGGCTACATTACGCAGGGTGAACAGATATACATCTTTTCCAGATGCAGCGGGGAAGCAAAACGTTTTATGCAGGGGCATACTTTGAGTTGTGTGGTTCGTGGTTCCCTGACCCGGTTGGTCAGCATGTAAATTTATAGTTATCTGCGAGGAATTCCTCCAGTCTTTTTAATAAAACCAGCTGGTTTTTTGCCCGGTCAAAATTTTGTTCAGGGTAATTGATCTTGTAATAGGAATCATTCCGGAGATAATCGGTCATAAAACGCAGGGCCTGCATATAAATCAGGAGGATTCCGGACGCATGGAGATACGCTCTCTCCGGCCCGGACAGCCACTCATTAATTCCCCTTGTATATCCATCGATTATTGACTGATAAATAGCAGGCCGGATCTGTATCCGGTCAAAATCGGTGGAATTTTCATCTGTGGTGCCGGCCATTGACCGGATCATATCACCCAGGTCGGAAAAAAAATAACCGGGCATAACTGTATCCAGATCCACCGGACAGATCACTTTTCCTGACTGTCGGTCAAAAAGTACATTGGCAATTTTTGCATCATGATGCATCACACGGAATTTGAAATCAGGATCTGCCGTAAACTGCTGGTATAAGCCGGCATATCGTTGCCTTTTCTTTAATTCACTGATCAGAATAGCCGCTTTTTCAAGGCGTGTGGTGGGAGCGCCTGTTAACGAACCAGTGAACTGATCAAACCGTTGCTTCACATCATGAAATCCCGGCAGGATCCGATGTAGTAAAGTGCTATCCAGCTGATGAAAGGAGGCGGTAAAACGGGCAAATGTTTCCGCTACTGCAGCAGCCTGCGCCGGAACTTCCGTACCGTTGAGCTGCAAACCTGAACCGATAAATTCAAAGGACCGCCAGCATTGATCAGTTCGATCCGTAAACAGGTTTTTACTACCGTTAAAAAATTTCATTTCCGGTATAAAAAGCGGCATGGACTTTTCAGCCAAAAACTGCCAGAGCTGCTGGTAGTTTGCCTGGATCTTTTCCGGATCCGGGAATACCTGCCGGTTTATTTTCTGTAAAAGAAAAGATTCCCCGGTTTGCAGATCCGTTACTTTAAAGGTATGATTGATCAACCCGCCTGATAGAGGTTCCACCTTGTACGGGTGGCCGGCTGGTAATAAAGCATATACTGCTTCCTGGCAATCAGCTTGCATCATATACTGTATGAAATTAATTCATCAGCACATGCAAAAACGCTACAATCGTTTGCGGTAAATAAATAAAAGAAACTGGCAGATCAATGGATACGATCGCCCCGGATATCGATGGAAAGCATAACGGATGCTTCATAGACCAGCCATTCTTTCCATCGGGCCCTTACTTTTTCCTTGTCGATATAGGTTTCGGCCAGTTCAATAAAAAGGGTATAATGTCCCGCTTCACTTTCCATAAAGCGGCGATAAAATTTCTGCATATAAGGATCCTGCAAACCCTCACTCAGCCGCTTGAACCGTTCGCAACTGCGGGCTTCAATCAGTGCCATGGTAAGTAACTGATCCAGCATCCGGCCTTCACTGTCGCCGCCTTTCTGCTGAAAGTCGATCAGGGCATTTACATATTCATCCTTCCGTTGTTTTCCCAAGGCGAGTTTTCGCTTTTCCAGTTCAGCCAGCACCAGCCGGAAATGTCCCCACTCCTCCGTTACGATCGGCGCAAGGGCCGCAACCAGTTTAACCCGGCTGCTATAACGCTGAATCAGTGAAATACAGGTAGTTGCCGCTTTTTGTTCACAATAGGCATGGTCGGTCAGTATATCTTCCAGCGATAATCCGGCCAGGTCAACCCAGCGGGGATCCGTGGACAATTGCAGCCCCAGAATGTTACGGGTGTCCTGGGATAATTCTTCCATGAAGGCAAAATTAGGTTATAGATTGATAATCAGGCAGGAGAGCCTGTAAAATGACCGTAAAAAAAGGCAGGGAAAGCTTTTGCTGTTAGCAGAATCCGTCTTACCTTTGCCGCCTTATTACAAGATGCAAAATCGGATGAAATTTAAAAATTAAAAAGATGCCTTTAACTAAAGAAAAAAAAGCGACCGTTTTAACCACCTTTGCGGGTTCTGCCAAGAACACCGGATCCATTGAAGGACAAATTGCTCTGCTGACTGAGCGTATCAGCCAGATCAGTGGTCACCTCCAGCAAAACAAAAAAGATTTCTCTACTCACCGCGGACTGATGAAAATGGTAGGTAAACGTAAACGTTTACTGAATTACCTGCAGAAGCAGAACCTGACTGGTTACCGCCAGCTGATTGAGAAACTTGGTATCAGGAAATAAGGCCTTTCCGGCCCCCTAAATCCCCCAAAGGGGGACTTGGGAAGAGTCTTTAAACCTGAAGTTTTCTTTCGTTAAGAAAAGCAAGTTTTATAATACTATTCCCAATGTCTTCCGGATGTTGGGAATAACTGTTTTTATACATATCGGTTGCTGACGTTTTAATAGCCATATGCTGTTCTGCCGTTGCCTGATTCCGGGTATAAACAGTTCAAATTCTCCTGATCAAATTCTTCACTGGGTGCAACGCCCAAAAATTGAAAAACATGTTACAACAGAAAATTCGTAAAACATTTGATATTGGCGGTGGTCGTATGGTGACCATTGAAACAGGTCGTCTGGCCCGCCAGGCTGATGGAGCGGTTACCGTATCCATGGGCAATTGTATGATCCTGGCCACAGTGTGTGCCAATACTGAACCCAAAGAGGGTCAGAGCTTTTTCCCGCTGTCGGTAGATTACCAGGAAAAATTTGCGGCCGCCGGTCGTATTCCCGGATCCTTCTTCAAACGCGAAGCTAAACTGAACGATTATGAAGTGCTGACCAGCCGCCTGATTGACCGGGCGCTGCGTCCGTTATTTCCTGAAGATTATTTATGTGAGGTTCAGGTACTGGTGACGTTGATGTCCAGCGATCCTGAAATCATGCCGGATGCAATGGCTTGTCTGGCTGCATCTGCCGCCCTGGCTGTATCCGATGTGCCCATCAAGGAAATCATCTCTGAAGTACGGGTATCCCGTGTCAATGGACAGTTTGTGGTAAACCCTACCCGCAGCGAAATGGAAAAATCCGATATGGATTTCCTGATTGCCGCTACTGACAAGAACCTGATGATGGTGGAAGGGGAAGCCAAAGAATGCAGCGAAGCTGATCTTTGCAAAGCACTCGAAATTGCACACGACGCCATCCGTATCCAGGTGAAAGCCCAGGAAGAACTGCGTGATATGGCCGGTGCAAAACCCAAAAGAGCGTATACAAAACCCGCTTCTGACGAAGCCCTGAAAGCTAAAGTATATGCGTTTGCTCAACCGAAAGTATATGAAGTGGCAAAAGCTGCTTTGAGTAAGCATGAGCGTAGTGACCGTTTTGACGCAATTAAAGTGGAACTGGTTGAATTCCTGAAAAAGGACGCTAATCTGGCTGAAGGTGAAAACCTGCCGGATCTGACCAAGAAACTGGCCTCAGTTTACTACCACGACCTGCAGTATGATGTGATTCGTGATATGATTCTGGACGAAAGAGTACGGCTGGATGGACGTGACCTGGAAACAGTTCGCCCGCTGGATATGGAGATCGATGTACTTCCTTCCCCACACGGCGCAGCCTTATTTACACGCGGTGAAACACAATCAATTACAACTGTTACTTTAGGTACTCCTTTAGATGAACTATTGGTTGAAAGTGCCGCTAAATCTGTAGATTCCAAATTTTACCTGCACTATAATTTCCCGCCGTTTTCAACCGGTGAAATCAAGATGATGCGTGGACAAAGCCGTCGTGAAGTAGGGCATGGTAACCTGGCTCAGCGTTCTTTGAAACAAATGATGCCATCCGGTGATTTCCCTTACACGGTACGTGTAGTGAGTGATATCCTGGAATCAAATGGTTCTTCTTCCATGGCAACGGTTTGTGCGGGTTCATTAGCCCTGATGGATGCCGGTATTGGTATTCCCAAGCACGTTTCCGGTGTCGCCATGGGACTGATTACCAAAGGAGACAAATTTGCAATCCTCACTGATATCCTGGGCGATGAGGATCACCTGGGTGATATGGACTTCAAAGTAACCGGTACCCGGGATGGTATCTGCGGTGTGCAGATGGACATCAAAGTGGACGGGCTGAAAATGGAAGTCATGCAGCAGGCCCTCGACCAGGCAAAAAGAGGCCGTTTACATATCCTCGATGCCATGTACAACACGATCCCTGCCGCCCGTGCAGACGTGAAACCACATGCACCGAGAATGGTGAAACTGTTTATCGATAAAGAATTCATCGGTGCCGTTATCGGGCCCGGTGGTAAAGTGATCCAGGAAATCCAGCGGGAGACCGGCACTACCATCAACCTCGAAGAGGTGAATGGCCGTGGTGAAATCAGCATCTTCAGTACCAGTAAGGATGGGGTGGATAAAGCCGTATCCTGGATCAAGGGTATTGTTGCTGTTCCCCAGGTTGGTGATACCTACGATGCCACCGTTAAATCCATCATGCCTTTCGGTGCATTTGTGGAATTCCTTCCCGGCAAACAAGGACTGGTACATATCAGTGAAATCAGCTGGAAGCGTCTCGAAACCCTCGAAGGAATCGTACGCGAAGGCGATATGATGAAAGTGAAATTAATCGGAACGGATCCTAAATCCGGTAAGTTCAAGCTTTCCCGTAAGGTCCTGATCCCTAAACCGGAACAGGG
>JAKQJH010000381.1 GCA_029561255.1 Bacteroidota bacterium
ATCAATGGGTGGCCCCCAAACCCTTTACCTCCCGGACCAAATACATGGAATTCAAAGAAGGGGGCAAACGATTCTATGCCATGGTGAGTCCGGAGGGCGATGAACGCTGGGCACTGCAGGAATATAAAACGATCCGTCCAAAGACCTACTTTAAAATGTACAATGCCTTTGCCGACAAAGACGGCATCACTGAACCAACAGGTTCTGAATGGGAATATACCTTTAGTGAGCAAAATGGCATCACCAAAGTCACCATTTCTATTTACAATGAATCGCTCGAACGCCTGGAACGCATCCTGGACGGCTTCACCATCGGCATGAAAATGTCACTGGTCAACCTGGACGAACTGCTGGCGAGTTTATCAAAATGAACAAAATAACAGTTCACTTAAATATTCAGCGTTATGAAAGTAAAGGATCAGATCAATGAATATATAAACAGTCTGCCCGAAACAAAAAGTGCTGAATTGAAAACCCTGCACCAGCGGATACTAAAGCTTAAGCCCCGTTGTAAGCTTTGGTATCTGGATGGAAAAAACAGTGAGGGCAAAATCGTCTCCAATCCGAATATTGGCTATGGGGCCTATACCATTCAGTATGCTGATGGGAAAACCAAAGAATTTTACCAGGTTGGACTGAGTGCCAATACCACCGGTATCTCGGTTTATATAATGGGGATTGCCGATAAAACATATCTGACAAAAACCTACGGTAAAGCGCTGGGCAAGGCCAGTGTAAGTGGTTATTGCATTAAGTTTAAATCGGCGAAAGAGATCAACACGGAAATACTCGAGGCGGCCATCAAATACGGGTTGGAACCAAGGGGCTAAAATCCGTACCTTACGGTACAAGGGATGAAAAACAGGAAAAGTCTTTATACCATCGTTGCCATTTCACTCTTTGTCGGTTTGCTGCATTTTGTAACCGGCCCGGGATACAAAGGTCCATTTGCCGGGTTTGTACACAACTACCTTATTGACCTGTTGCTGCCCATGAACCTTTACCTCCTGCTGCAAGTGGGCGGAAGAGACTTTCTTTCGAAGAAAACTACCCGAATAACCGCAGCAATTTTTACTATAGGTTTCGGCACATTGGTGGAAACCCTGCAGTATTTCAACATTCATTTCCTGGGCAACACCTACGACCCCTGGGACCTGGTCATGTACGGGTCCGGCACGGCAGCCGGCATCCTCATCGATCTTACCCTTATTGAAAATTGGGAGAAAAAAGCGAAATCCGGGTCACGGGTCCCTTCGAAGCATGGATCTCAGCCGCATTGATTATATTTATTTGTGTAAACGGAGTCCCGCTCTGTCAATCCCGTTGTTCAACTTAAACCAAACGGCATGAAAAAAACACTTCTCATTTTCCTGATCGCATGCTCCTCCTTTCTTTCCGGCTATGCTTTGAACAGTTATCTTTCAAGGCCCGAAGCAGCTCCCGGTTCTTATAAAAAAGTAACCGGAATCGGCGGCATCTTTTTCAAATGCAAGGAGCCCGCCAAACAGCGGGAGTGGTACAAATCAAATCTCGGCTTCAATATCAATGACTATGGTGCCGTATTCGAATGGTACCAGGGCGCCGATTCCACGAAAAAAGGATTTACCCAGTGGAGTCCGTTCAAGGAATCTACCAGCTACTTCTCCCCTTCCACAAAGGAATTCATGATCAATTACCGGGTGGGCAATCTCGAACGACTGGTGGCTGACCTGAAAATCAGCGGGGTAACTATCACCGATACCATCGAGACCTATGACTACGGTAAATTTGTACATATCATGGATCCCGAGGGAAATAAAATTGAACTCTGGGAACCCAATGATATCGTATATGAATTGATGGGTAAACAGGCCGGGTATACACCAATAAAATAAAATCAACGATGAGGAAACATAAAAAAACCTGCTCAATTTCTCTTGAATTTCAATAAGTTAAATCCCGAATCTTCATTTTCAAATGTTACCAATATTTGGTAACTTTGGAAAAACGTTTAAAGTCATGGGACGAAACACATCCGTTTCACTTGGAAATCATTTTGAAGATTTTGTGGACAGCAAAGTTTCCAGCGGCCGTTACAAAAATGCCAGCGAGGTTATCCGGGCCGGCCTCCGTATGCTGGAAGATGAAGAAACCAGGATTGCTACTCTCAAAAAAGAAATAGAGGCAGGATTTGCCAGTGGTAAAGCCAAAAACTTTAATGCTAAAAAGCAGCTGGAAAAATTAAAAGCTGCCAAACGGAAGAATGGCTAAGTATATACTTTCGAATAAAGCAGTGAATGATCTGGCGGATATCTGGAACTATATCTATGATACCTGGTCGGAAAAACAAGCTGATAAATACTATACTTTACTCATAGATATCTGTCAGGCACTGGCAGAAGGAAAAATCATAGGAAAAAAATATGAGGTTGTGTCCATTGATTTATCAGGCCTGAAAGTAGGACAGCATATCATTTTTTACAGAAAGTCAACAGGGGATGATATTGAAGTCGCCAGGATCCTGCACAGCCGGATGGATTTAAAAAACAAAACGGAAGAATAGCAGGCTTCATAAAACAAAAACCATGGACAACCAACGCGTCTTTAAATACGCTTTCTCCGGTATCTATCCACACTACATATTGAAAGCGGAGAAAAAAGGCCGTACCAAAGAAGAAGTGGATACGGTGATCTGCTGGCTGACCGGCTACAGTCCCAAACAGCTACAACAGCAAATCGATAAAAAAGTGGACCTCGAAGCTTTCTTTGCCCAGGCTCCCCAACTCAATCCGAATGCCAACAAGATCACCGGACTAATCTGCGGCTACCGGGTGGAAGACATAGAAGACAAACTGATGCAGCAGATCCGTTATATGGACAAACTGGTGGATGAACTGGCAAAGGGGAAGAAAATGGAGAAGATACTAAGGAGCTGATTTATGATTATAACAGATCTGTTATGTATTGGCTGCTGGCTGCTCTATTTCTTATATAGGAAATTCCCTTTGCTCAGTACAGGCATCTGGAATAAGTACAATAAATATTTATTTTTCCTGTTTGGCTCCTGCCTGTTGTACGGCAGGTTACTATATCTGATCTTTAATAAAAACAGCCTGCTGCCCTTTTTCGCATTGTTTTTATTTGCTGGTATTACAGTGATTATCATATTGACCATCCTTTACCGAACCCGTGTTTAAACAAGATTTAAATAAAACGTTGTGAAAACTATAAAATTTATAAACTTTTTTGCTATCATAATGCTTGTTATGCAGCTCATCGGCTATCTGGGTAGTATTGACAGCAACGGTAAACTATTTGCGGCAGAGACTAAACCAATAAGCTATTATATAGGATTTAATTTTCTACTTATCATTTCCATTGTTTTATTTTCCATAGCCAGATCACTAAAGAAAAAACTGAAACGAAAAGAAATAGTGAACATCATTGACTCCATCGGCAAGCCGGAGAAGGACTGATTTCAGTACCAGCCAAAATGCATTCCCCTTTCATTTAACCTGTAAAAACAGACAATTGCTAAATAAATGCTAAAGAAAAGCTGGGGCGTATGGAATAATCAGGATTCCTGATCTCACCCATCAAAACCCCTGCTATGTTTACCCGAATCATCTACCTGGTCATCCTGATGGCCTTTGTATCCTGTTCAGCACCCGAACAGAAACAACCCCAACAACCCGAACCACCTAAAGCGCTCCAGGAAGTTAAAACCGAGTATTCCTTTAAATCCTCCCGTAGTTCCGAAGACCTCGTACAGGAACTCTACCAGGAACTGATGGAAAAAGACAATGCGATCAAACAACTGGAAGACCAGCTGAACACCTTACAACGAACGGAAGATGACTCCACCGACGCTTTTACCGGTTTTGATAAGAAAAATAAAGCCTATCATGCTGCTGCTGATACTTACCTGCCCCGGATCAGCGACAGCCTTTTGCGTGACCGGATCAGATCAATCCTCATCAACAGCCTCGCCCGATACGAAAATTCAACCGCCACCCATCAGCAACTACTCAAACAGATTGCAGAAAATAAGACATCACTCAATGACCTGCATATTGCCGTACAACTCGTACGTACCCTGGGCATGATGGAAAAATATCAGAAAGAGAATATGCCATCGAAGGCAGCACTGCTTGGATATATACAACAACAGGAAAAAGGCAAAAAAATAGCCGGGCAGCAGATTCAGTAAGAAAAGATAATTTTGTACCTCCTGTAAACGAAGTATAAAATTCAGCATCCATGACCCCTGTACTGATACTCGGTGGCACTACATATGATCATATTGTGTACCTGGACCAGTTTCCCCAACCCATTCCCCATACCATCCACCAGGCCAGGTTCCGGGAAACCACGGGATCGACCGGTTCGGGTAAAGCGTTATGTCTGCGCAAACTCGAAGTAGCCAGTTCCCTTTATTCCATTCTCGGAGAAGATCTGTACGGGAACAGGATCATCGAACACCTGAACAAATCAGGAGTGGACTTTATGTATTCTATTGACCCTGCCGGCACCGAACGGCATATCAACCTGATGAATGCGGAAGGTAACCGGATCTCGATGTTCATCACACAATCATCTGAAAACCTGCCTTTCAACCAATCATTGATAGCAGATAAACTGGATCAAAGCGGGATGCTTGTATTAAATATCATTGCCTATTGCAAGGAATTCATCCCCTTGCTTTCAGGGTATACCAAACCTATCTGGACCGACCTGCATGACTACACTGATAACAATCCTTATCATGAACCCTTCATTGAAGCCGCAGATACCATTTTCCTGAGTTCTGATAACCTCCCCGATTTCAAAGTCACCATGCAGCAACTGATCAGTCGAGGAAAACGACTGGTGGTTTGCACGCACGGAAAAGGCGGTTCCACCGCCCTAACCCCGGAAGGCGAATGGATTCATGAACCGGCACTGACTTATTTCCCTTTAGTGGACAGTAATGGCGCCGGTGATAATTATTTTGCCGGATTTCTGTATGCCTCGTTTCAGGGAAAATCCATCCGGGATTGTATGCGCTATGGTACTTTATGTGGCGGGCTTTGTATTACATCAGCCGAACTGGTGGCGGAAGAACTAAGCAGGGAATTGCTGGAGGAGTTGTATAATACATATTTTTCTGTACTTTTAAGATAACCTAAACCACCTTATCCATGCTGCAACTAATCTGGGCCTTCATTAATGTCGGTGCCTTCCTCTTTTTTATCATTACGGCCCTGCGGGCAATCAAACTGGTATCAGAAAAATATGGTCTTGCAGCCACACTCATCCTGATCATTGGCGGCATAGGTATCATGAGCAGCAGAAATGGCAGTTCATCTACTCATTCAACTACCAGCAACAACACACGCTTCCCTTATGTTTACATGGACCGTAGTTTTGTGAAAGACCAGTATTTTACAAGAACAAAAATGAAAGACAACTGGATCTCAAAAATTGAAGTAATGGCCCTGATGGGTAAATATAAGGACAATGACAGCCTGGTAGCCGTGGAAGCCAAATCGATGCTGCAAGGCTTTTCAGCCGGATATAACTGGGAACCCCACTATGTAGAAATCACACCGGTCCAGGGTACCGGCCAATTCAGGTATTTCGTAAACGGAACTGAAAAATGGAGCCTCCTTGGTTTCAATTTTTACAGCGAATCCCGGAATTATGAAGGGGTATTTTTACCCGTAAAAGCGGAATAAAAAAGCAAGGCCACATCACCTACTATACAGGACTTAATAAAAAAAAGCCAGGCTTTTCAACCCGGCGTTAAAGCTATAAGTTATATAAATTAATAAACAAACTTCATCACCTCATCCTGACCTGCGGCGTAGCTGATTTTCAAGATATAGACACCATGAGCAAGATGGTTAAGCGCTATTACAAGTGCTGAATTATTGGTAAACGGAATATCAGAAACCAGACTTCCATTACTATTAAACAGACGGATTTTTATGGCCTGTGTGGACAGCCCTTGAAGCAACAGGCTATTCCCGTTTACCACCAGCGTGGTTTTGTTATTACCGGTTAACAAACGGGTGGCTGAAAATGTATAGCGCTGATCCCTGTTTAATATGCGTAGCCGGTAAAATCGGTTTTCCCTGAGTATTCCGGTATTGACCGTATATAACTGACGGCCTGGCTGGTTACGAGCAGGGGTTGCCGAAAACACATTCCAGTTCACTGCATCAGTACTATATTCAATTATATATGCCTCCAGGTCGGTTTCAATATCCGTTACCCAACTGATTACTCCTTCTTTCGAATCATTCAGTTTTGCCTCAAAAGAAATAAGGGAAACGGGTAATGGAAAACAATCGAGGGCAGGTACCGGAACAAATGACTGACTGAGTAATGAAGCACCAGTGGCCCCGCGGGTTGCACCATTGGAGATGAACTCAGTAACAGCGGTAGATGTTGTTGTCCCATTATTGCCACCGGTTACTGAAACGGTGGGGGTTCCGGTACTCCGGATATGCCCTCCGCCACCACCACCGCCAGGTCCCTCATTCTCATCACTGGTGATTAATTGATTTCCTCCGGTTCCGCCATTAGCGGTGATGGACAACGCACTGATAGACCCTTGTACATTCAGGTTAATGGCTCCACCGCCTCCGCCACCACCGGGCGCATCATTATGTCCGCCAATAGTGGGTCCTGCATTTGCGCCATTTGCATTAATGGAACCGCTGCCACTAAGATTACCCGTCACCAGGAGATATATAATTCCACCTCCGTTTGCTCCATTCTGAGAAGCGGTATTATTCCCATCACCTGCTCCACCACCACCGCCAAAAAAAAGTGTACTGGCTGTATAAGTCAGCGGCCGGCCTCCCAATCCACCCGCTTCGCGACGTTCATCACCGCCCCACAATGCATTACCGGGTGCTACCGTGGTGGCAATCTGATTGCTGGAACCATAAGAATACCCACCTCTTCCACCGCCAGATGAATTCGTCAGCGCATTTGCATTAGCAATATATCCAGGGTCCAGTTGCCAGGCCCCCAGCGGATTCGATCCATTCACAATCATA
>JAKQJH010000386.1 GCA_029561255.1 Bacteroidota bacterium
GCGGTAACGGCGGAAGAACATAATATTATCGGCGGACTGGGTGATGCCATCAGTCAGGTGGCCGCAAAGAATTTCCCCATTCCCATCGAATATGTAGGTACGAAAGATACGTTTGGCGAAAGCGGTACACCCGCCCAGTTATTGAAGAAATATGGCCTGGATGTACCTGATATCGTGGCTGCAGCCGAAAAAGTAATCAGCCGTAAAAGCTGATTCCACTATTTTCTTTGAAACTAATTCAGCAGGTTCTTTCAAAATCGGACCTGCTTTTTTATTTTTATTACGTGAAGCCAATTAAACAATTGGTTATTCCAGTATTCTAAGCCCCACCAAAGCCCGATAAAACCATGTCAACCATTGCATCCGACAGCGAATTACTGGTTCAGTTCCGTGTACCGGCCACCAAAGAAAGGGCCTACACGAGTCTGATCCGTAAGTACCAGGAAAAACTATACTGGCATATCCGGAGGATGGTGGTCGAGCACGAAGACGCCAATGATGTGCTGCAGAATGTATTGATCCGGGTATGGAACGGATTGGAGAATTTCCGGGAAGACAGTCAGCTCTACACCTGGCTGTACCGGATTGCCACCAATGAGTGCCTGACCTACCTGGAACAGCAGAAAAAGAAAGCCTCGGTGAGTTTGAGCGATGTAGAGAGCGGATTGAGTAACAAAATAGTGGCTGATAAGCATTTTGATGCCAATAAAGTAGAATGGAAATTGCAGATCGCCATGCAGCATCTACCTGAAAAACAAAGAGTTGTATTTGCACTCCGGTATTATGATGAAATGCCTTATGAAGAAATGAGCCGGGTACTGGAGACCAGTGAGGGGGCATTGAAGGCCAGTTACCACCACGCGGTCAAAAAAATTGAGGATTACATGCTGAATCATTAAACCTTGGGTTTACTTAGCCGTCCTAATTAACGTAAATGACACCGAAAAATAACATAGCACAGGAACTGAGGGAATTAGAAAGCTCCCTGGCTGACCTGTCTGCCCAAAATACCTACTCCGTACCGGAGGGTTATTTTGAAGGACTGGCCAAGCAGGTGCTGAACCGGATCCGTGCGATGGAGGCCGCTACGGCTGCGGAAGAACTGGGGCATTTATCACCCCTGCTCAGTCAGTTGCCGAAGACGATGCCTTATACGGTACCGGCGGGTTATTTTGAGGAAATGGAATCCACCCTGGTATCGGTGGCCATGTATGGTGAACAGGATGCGTCTGAAGAACTGGGAAACATATCTCCCCTGCTCAGCGGACTGAAAAAAGAAATGCCTTACAGTGTTCCTGCCGGGTATTTTGATTCGATCAGTGCGCCGGTAGCCGAAACTCATCAACCAGCCAAAGTGGTTTCCATGGGTGGCAGCCGTAAATGGTTCCGGTATGCGGCAGCGGCGGTGGTAACGGGAGTGGTTGCTTTACTGAGCATATTATACATCAGCCAGGATAATACCGGAAAAACAGAAGGTACGGCTGCAGCGAAATTTGAAAAAAGCATGCTGAAGGAAATCAGGAAGACCAGCGATACCGTGCTGACTGAATTTGTAAAACAGTTTGATGAAGCGGGCCTGACCACTGAAGAAACCGCTGCAACAGATACTGAAAAAGAAATAAAAGAATTACTGAAAGATATTCCTGAAAACGAACTGAAGCAATTCCTTGATGAAACCGCTGATGCTGAAACCAGTACTGATGAGGAGATTTTATTAATGAACTAAGCGGAAAAAAATGAAAAAATATTTACTCATATTAACCCTTTTGATCGCCGGCAGTTTTTCTGGCCTTGCCCAGGAAGACGAAACGGATCCCCGCATGGGCAAGCTGCAGGAAAAAATGCAGCAGTATATCCAGAAGCGGTTAAACATGACAAAAGCCGAATCCGAAAAATTCAGTCCGATCTTTATCCGATACATTACTGAACTCCGGAAAGTACATGTAGAAAACAGAACC
>JAKQJH010000023.1 GCA_029561255.1 Bacteroidota bacterium
GGATGCCAGCAGCACCACACAGGATAGTAGGATTGTTAAGTTTCTCATTGTTTTTTGCATAAACCTATGAATTGGAATAAATTTAACGCCGTACGGAGAAAAATATTGCACCTTGGGATATTTTTACCTTCCGGAAGACGAATAAATGCGAATATATAGACTTTAAGCAAGACCGGTTACGCAGAAATACCTTTTTTTAAACGGGAAAATCCCATCAAACCAATGGGTTAGCACATGCAGTGGATACGGGGATTTGTAATGGCGGGGATACTCTGGATGGCTCCTTATTGGGGAGTATCGCAGCGGGTTTATGCCCCCCATTCCGTGCTGGCCAGCGGTGTCTGGTACAAAATTTCGGCCCGTGAAACCGGTATCTATAAAATCGACCTCTCCCTCCTTTCCTCCCTGGGCATCAATACCAGTGGACTTAGTTCCGCCTCTTTCCGGCTTTTTGGCCATCCGTCCGGCATGTTGCCGGAAGCGAATAGCGGAACTTACCTCGATGACCTGACTGAAATAGCCGTACAGGTGGTGGATGGGGGCGATGGACTTATTAATAACTCAGATTATATACTTTTTTACCATCCAGGTCCCGATGAATGGCTCCGGGACTCTCTCAACCAGTCTTTTACCCATAAAAAGAACCGATATACCAGCCAGTCTTTCTATTTCATAACGATCGGGGGGAACGGTAAGAGGATTCAAACAGCCCCGTCGATCAGTAATCCTGCCCAGACGCTCACTCATTTTACTGAGCGGATCTTTCATGAACTGGACACAATTAACCTGCTCGCCGGAGGGAAAGAATGGTTTGGAGAGGAATTCGCCAATGCTCCCGGTAAGACGCTCACCCGTTCCTTTCCGGTTGCCCTGCCCAATTACCAGCCAGGTGCTACAATCACCTTGCGGACCAACTGTATTGCCCGTTCGGTTGGTTCGCCCAGCCGGTTTGATATCCGGCTCGATAACCAACCCCTGGCACAACTGCAGCTGAATCCGGTTACCGGCGGACAATATGATCCTTATGTGCAGGCAGGCACCATAACAGCGGCCACGGTAAATAATACAGCGTCACCGGTATTGAACTATTCATTTACTCCCGGCAGTTTCAATGCCCAGGGATGGCTCAACTGGTTTGAAATATTAACCCGGCGTGCCATTTCCATGAACGGGGTCAGTCAATTGCTGTTCCGTGACTGGTCCAGCGTAAACAATACAACCAGCGGTTTTATTGTCAGCCAGGCAACGGCCAATACACTGGTATGGGATATTACAGAAGCGGCAACTCCGCGGTTGATGACCGGACAATTGACCGGAACAGATTACCGTTTCGTTAATACCAGTGAACGACTGAGAGAGTATGCGGCTTTTTCTTCCACCGGATTATTGCAACCCACACTCATAGGAAGGATCAATAACCAGGACCTGCATGCGACAAGTCCGGCGGATTTACTGATCATTACCCATTCAACATTACTCAGTCCTGCACTACGGGTGGCTGCTTTTCATCAGCAACAACAAGGGCTCCGTTCAGTAACAGTTACCACAGAGCAGGTGTATCATGAATTTGCCGGTGGTCGTCCGGACCCGGTGGCCCTCCGTGATTTTGTCAAAATGTATTATGATAAATATGGCTCATTCGCTACAGATAAGCCCCGTTATCTTTTATTGTTCGGGGATGCTTCTTTTGATTACCGCGACCGGGTAAATAATAATACTAACCTGGTACCGGCCTGGCAGAGTGAACAGTCTATCGATCCTTTATCCACCTATACCTCGGATGATTTCTTTGGCTTCCTTGACAATAATGAGGATATCAATTCCGGGGTAATCAACAATTACCTGGATATTGGTATCGGCAGGGTACCGGCAAAAAATGCAATGGAGGCCGGACAATTTGTCGACAAACTGATTGCCTATACGGATACGGTCAGTATGGGACCCTGGCGCAACAACCTGACGTTTATAGCGGATGATGAAGATGGAAATCTGCACATTCAGGATGCTGAACAAATAACCGGAACCAGCACCGCCACGGCACCTGCCTTTAACCAGCAGAAGATTTACCTCGATGCCTATCAGCAGGAGAGTGGGGCCGGGGGCAGCCGTTATCCGGAAGTGAACCAGGCTATCAATAACCAGGTGCTGAATGGCACCCTGATCTGGAATTATAACGGGCATGGCGGATCTTCCCGGTTGGCCGAAGAAACAATCCTGGATCAGTCGATCATCAACAGCTGGAACAATAAAAACCGGTTGCCCTTATTCATAACCGCTACCTGTGATTTTGCCCCTTATGATAATCCGGTCCTGAATTCCATTGGAGAAAATCTTTTATTAAGACCGGCTACCGGGGCCATTGCCCTGATGACCACCACCCGGCCGGTTTTTGCTTTTAGCAACCGGGTAATGAATAATAATTATCTGCGCTTTGCCTTACAGGCCGGCACAGATGGAACGTATCCTTCGTTGGGGGATGCGGTCAGAGAGGCGAAGAATTTCACCTACCAGACCTTACCGGATATTGCCAATAACCGGAAGTTCACACTGCTCGGCGACCCGGCCATGACCCTGGCCTTCCCGGTATTAAAAGTCAGGCCTACCCTGATTAATTCAATACCGGTATCACAGGCAGATACACTCAGTGCTGGAGAAACGGTAACCATTGAAGGGGAAGTGACGGATCCGCAGGGCCAGTTGCTGACAGCTTATAACGGATATGTATACCCGGTAATTTTTGACAAACCGCAGACCGTAACCACTCGCGGTAATGATCCGGGGAGTCAGCCGGTTCCTTTCCAGGTACAGCAAAACAGTTTGTTCCGGGGAAAATTCAGTGTAACCAATGGCCGGTTCCGGATCAGTTTCAAAGTGCCGAGAGATATCGGCTTTCAGTATGGAAATGGCCGGTTGAGTTTGTATGCCGAGGACGGAAAACGGGACGGGCAGGGGTTGTTTACGAATTTCATGGTGGGCGGAATCGGACAGGGGGTGAACACGGATACTACCGGACCGGGGATAAAAGCCTGGCTGAATGATGAGCGCTTTGCCAACGGGGGACTGACCAACCAGCAACCGGTATTACTCATCCGGCTGACCGATTCTTCCGGTATCAATACCACCGGACTGGGTATCGGGCATGACCTGGTGGCTACCCTGGATGGGGACAATAACCAGTATTTTATTTTAAATGATTTTTACCAGGCTGATGCAGACAGTTATCAGCGCGGGCTGGTACGGTTCCAGCTGCCTTCGATGGAGCCCGGTCCGCACAGCCTGAAGATCAAGGCCTGGGATGTGATGAATAATTCCAGTGAATACCACCTCGATTTTTTGGTGGGGGATGATGGAGAACTGGAAATCAGCCATGTACTCAACTATCCGAATCCCTTTACCACCCAGACTAGTTTCTGGTTTGAGCACAATAAACCCGGACAACCCCTTCAGGTACAATTACAGGTAATGACAATTACCGGTCGGGTAATCCGGTCCGTTACGACTGCCCTTGTTCCGGAAGGAAACCGGGTTACGGACATCAGCTGGGATGGTAAAGACGATTATGGAAACCGGCCGGGCAGGGGGGTATACTTATATAAATTAAGAGTGATAAGTCCCGGGAAAAAGACCCGGGAAGTGCTTGGGAAGCTGGTTATGTTATGATTTTTTTTAATTTATTTGCATATTTTAACTCCTGACTACCAGTTATTAATCATTTTTCCAGATTCTTTAAAAATTGACAATAAATTGGGAAATCAGTCGTTTTTTTGGAGAAATTCGTTCTTTACCTGGCATCACCATAACTGCAAAAACCATTGAGTACCATCTGAATTGATATTTTTTTGGGTTCAGATAAATTCTCTATTTTAGTTTTGTATTTAGGCAAATGCCCTATATTTACACCATTATTAAAAATTTTCTAATGAGACCAACTGCTTTAAAACTAACTGCCGGACTACTGCTTTTTTGTGGGTTATCATCTACTGTAAAAGCCCAGGTTGACCCGATCAACGTAGTTACCACCGCTGTACCTTTTCTCCGTATTTCACCGGATGCCCGTTCAGGCGGTATGGGTGATTTAGGTGTTGCCACTTCACCCGATGCTTATTCAGGTTTGTGGAATATTGGTAAAGTAGCTTTCAACCAGGCCCAGGGTGGCATTGGTGCTACTTACACTCCCTGGCTGAAAGACCTCGTAAACGATGTTTACCTGGCTTCCGTTGCCGGTTTCTACAAAATGGATGAGAATTCTGCATTTTCAGGTGCTGTTCGTTATTTCAGCCTTGGAAATATCACTTTCACCAACATTCAGGGTAATGATGTAGGTAACTTCCGTCCCCGGGAGTTTGGCATCGACCTGGGATATTCCCGT
>JAKQJH010000040.1 GCA_029561255.1 Bacteroidota bacterium
TTTTTTGTATTCATATGATCGTTTTTATCTGGTTACTATTACTTTTCTTCCTTCTATCCGGAAATGCACTTCACCGGTCAGTTCCAGTTGCTTAAATACTTTTCTCACTTCCTCGTTGCGGGTCAGCTGACCGGTAAAATACAAATCCACCTGCCCCCGGTATTCCACTTCCACATCATACCAACGGGCAAATTGCCGGAGCATGCTGCGCAGGTCTGTATTTTCAAACTGGAAACGCCCTCTGATCCAAGCTACGGCTTCTTCGGTATCCGCATTATTGATGATATTGATCTGGCCGTTTTTACTGATACCGGATTGCTGTCCGGCCTGCAGGAAACGGGCCGGCTGGGTGGCCGACTTTCCAGGTACAGTTACTTTTACTTTCCCTTCCAGTAAAGTGGTTTTAATACTGGCTTCGTCGTCGTATGCATTAATATTGAAATGGGTACCCAGCACTTCCACTTCCTGATTCACTGTTTTGACCTTAAAGGGTTTTGTCGCATTCTTAGCCACTTCGAAATAGGTTTCGCCGGTTACTTCCACTAACCGTTCATTGCCGGTAAAGTAAACAGGGAACCGGATGGAAGAGGCCGCATTCAACCACACTTTAGTTCCATCTGATAAGGTGACTTTGTATTGACCGCCACGGGGAGTTGTTATGGTATTGTAAAAAGCAGCATCATCCTCATACAGTATTTTACCATTCACTTTATACGCCAGTAATCCATTATCCATTTTTTTGACTTCAATATTCCCCTGGGTACTCAGTAAACCGTTAGCCGCGCTGTCCAGTATAATGGTGGAGCCGTCAGCCAGGGTGAGCAGGGCTTTATTCCCACCGGGTACTACTTCAACAGGGATTTGTTTAACCGGTGTTTTAACGATCACCTGTTTATCCGGGCCGGATTGGTTATAATAAATATAAGTGGCTCCCAGGATCAGGACGAGTACCACCGCAGCAGCACGAAACCAGCCCCGGCGATATATCGCTGGGGGTTCTTCCTGGTTGCTGTAATTGATCCGCTCTTTAATACTACGTCCCAGATCTTCCTTTGTCAATGGATTATCCGAAGCAACAGTTGCGGCCGTGTCATCAAATGAATGATACCACTCATTCAATTCAATGATCTCCTCCGGGCTGGCAGTGCCGGCCTCGTATTTTTCAATCAGTTTTGCAAAATGTTCTGTCAGTTTCATGCTGGTTATATAAAGGAGTACACCGGGAATGAAAAATCCCCCATGCGGTTTAAAACTATTTTCATGAAAAATTAAAGCAAGGAATGAAGCAGGCTACGGGCGGCCAGTTTGAGTTGACGAACAGCCTTACCAAGCTGATTTTCAACGGTTTTTGGAGAAATGTGGAGCCGCCTGGCGATTTCTTTTACCGGTAATCCTTCTTCCCGGCTATATTGGAAGATCAACCGGCAACGGGCTGGTAGCTGTTCCACTTCCTGCCTTACCCGTTCGATGATGGTTTTATAATGCAGGGCTGTTTCAATCTGGCAGTCCGCCACCGGGACTTCGGCCACACTGCGGGCATGTTTTTCGCGGTCCCGGATAGTCCGTTTCACGCGGTTCAGTACCGCATATTTCACGGCTACGGCGAGGTAATTTTCAGCGTTATCTATTTGGGTAATATGCCGGTTGGTCCAGAGTGCGGTAAACACATCATGTACGATATCTTCTGCGGCCACCTTATCCCTGAGACGATTATAAGCAATTACATATAATTTCTCCCAGTACCGTTCATAGAGTTCGGAGAAAGCCGCTTCATGATCCTGTGTTATCAGGTGGAGCAGTTCATCGGGCGTATATCGTGTGTACGTGTTCAAAGCAGCGCAGCAAGCGGAAGTAAAATTAAAGAAATATTTTCTTTCATTACTTTTTACTGTAACTGTGTAATTGTACTCACCGCATAAAGTGGCAGATTTGTCATCCAGTCTTCTTTTCTGTAGCCCGACATGGAGCTACGAACCGCAAGTGCTGGTTTATATTTTTCGCAAAAAACACGGAGACTCTTCGCATGCAGGTTTTCTTCTGCCTTAACTTCCAATGGAATGATTTGTCCATTATGCTGTAAAAGAAAATCCACCTCTGAACGGGCATTCCCTGCCGACCAATAATAAACCGGAAGATCATTCATTGTGCGTAATTGCTGATAAACATACTGCTCTGTTAACGCTCCTTTGAATTCAGTAAAGACAGTATTGCCTTCCAGCAGTGTTCTTGCATCCAGTTCAGTAAGCGCCCCCAATAAACCTATATCCAGCATAAAAAGTTTAAATGTATTTAATTCCTCATATGCTTTCAGGGGCAGTGCCGGCTTAGATACATTATGTACTTTATACAGTAATCCGCAATCGATCAACCAGGATAACGCCAGTTCAAAATCCTTTGCTCTTGCACCGGCTTTTATCTGACCATAAATAAATTTCCGGTTTTCTTTTGCCAGCTGTGCAGGGACCCCGCTCCAGATCATCCGGATACGGGGTACAATTTCAGCCGGCGCATGCTTCGAAAAATCCTGTTCATACGAGACAAGTATCCGCTTCTGTATCTCTCTTACCTGGTTCATGTCCCCGCTAACGGAATATTGTAATACAACTTCGGGCATACCACCGGTATAATAGTATTGCCTTAACCGATCCGTAAATTTTATACTGAAAGAAGCAACTAATGACCAATCCGGATTTCGTAAAAGATCCGCTAACTGAGTTTCATGAATGGCATCCAGGAACTCAACAAAACTCAGGGGGAATAAATCAAGGAATTCAACTTTACCAACGGGGAATGATCCTGAACGATTAAGTGTAATTCCCAACAAAGAGCCTGCAGCTATTACATGATACTCCGGCGCGTTTTCCTGAAAGTACTTCAATGAAGTCAGGGCACCGGGCGCTTCCTGTATCTCATCAATGATGATTAATGTGTGATTCGGTTCAATGGGTTTTCCGGCTATAATTTGTAATCCGCGGATGATCCTTGTTGTATCAAAATCACCCGTAAACATGTTTCGTACTGCCGGATCTGCTTCACAGTTGACATATACCACGTCTTTATACTCCAGTCTTCCAAATTCTTTCATCAGCCAGGTTTTACCAACCTGCCTCGCTCCCCGGATAATCATGGGCTTACGACCATTAGACTGTTTCCATTTTTTAAGTTGCTGTATTTCAATTCTTTGCATTTTTCAATACATTTATACGTACGAATTTATGCTAAATATCACATTTTTAAGCACGAGTTTTTGAATAATATCACATTTTTAAGCACGAAAAAACCGGCAATATGTTACCAATACTGCCGGTTCTAAGGAGTTTGTAGTCTAAGTGGCCTATTTTACCCAATTCACTTTCGCCATCTTCACGTCCTTCGAATTAGTGCCAATCATAATCTGAAAATCTCCGGCCTCCCAGTCAAATTTCAGGTCATAATTGTAAAACTTCAGGTCTTCGGGAGTAATAGTGAAAATCACCTGTTTAGACTCTCCGGGTTTCAGACTGATTTTCTGGAAACCTTTCAGTTCTTTTACCGGACGGGTTACACTGCCCACCACATCGCGGATATAAAGTTGTACGACTTCCTTACCCTCATATTTCCCATTATTCGTAACAGTAACCGTAGCAGTCAGCTTTTGATTCCCTTTCAGCGACGTGCTGCTGAGACTGATATCACTGTACGCAAAACTGGTATAGCTTAATCCATATCCAAAGGGATAAACGGGATCATTGCTTACATCGAGGTAGTTGGAACGGAACTTGGAAAACCATTTACCTTCTTCGAGCGGACGGCCGGTATTCTTGTGGGCATAGAAGATCGGCACCTGTCCTACATTCTGCGGAAAGGTTGTAGTCAGTTTGCCGGAAGGATTTACATCCCCGAATAATACATCGGCAATCGCAAAGCCGGCTTCACTGCCACCAAACCATACATTCAGGATAGCCGGTACTTTCTCACTTTCCTCTTTTATAGCGAGCGGACGACCGGTGAATAAGACCAGCACCACCGGTTTGCCTGTTTTTAATAAAGCATTTAATAAATCTTTCTGTGCCTGCGGAATTTCAATATTGCTGCGGCTGCTGCTCTCGCCGCTCATTTCGGCGCTTTCACCCAATGCGGCTACTACCACATCGGCCTGGTTGGCGGCATCGACTGCTTCTTTAATGATCACATCAGCAGGACGATTATCACGACCAAGGGCTTTCCCGAACATACCGGCTCTTTCTTCATAAGCCGCATCGTAATCCAGGTTGGAGCCTTTGGCATAAATGATCTTTACCTTATCGCCCAGCACTTGTTGCATACCGGACAATACAGAAGTCGCTTTCTGGAAATTTGCGGCCACACTCCAGGTGCCCGGCATATTCTCTTTGTTATCGGCCAGCGGACCAATCAGGGCCACGGTGCCACTCTTCTTCAGCGGCAGGATATTGCCCTGATTTTTCAGCAGCACAAAACTCTGTGCAGCTGTATTACGGGCAATGGCACGATGTTCAGCAGTAAACACTTCGTTTTTTGCACGGTTCTCATCACAATATTTATACGGATCGGCAAAGAGACCCAGCTTGTATTTTGCTTCCAGAATGCGGCGACAGGCGAGGTCAATCTGGGCCTGAGTCACTTTCCCTTCTTTGAGCGATTGCTGAATGGTGGTCAGTAATCCTTCGCCTACCATATCCATATCAATACCGGCCATCAGGGCCCGGGCAGAAACCGTCTTCAGATCACCGATCCCATGATCCACCATTTCATTGATACCGGTATAATCGGTTACCACGAATCCTTTAAAGCCCCATTGCTTACGAAGCACATCAGTCATCAGCCATTTATTGGCTGTGGCAGGTACTCCTTCCACTTCATTAAACGAAGCCATAAAACTACCAGCACCAGCATCAGCAGCGGCTTTATAGGGGGGCATATAATCATTGAACATCCGCTGACGGCTCATGTCGGTGGTATTATAATCACGCCCGGCTTCAGCGGCACCATAGAGTGCGTAGTGTTTTACACAGGACATAATCGTATTGTTCTTCGTCAGGTCATTGCCCTGGTAACCACGTACCATGGCTTTGGCAATCTGCGAACCCAGGAAGGGATCTTCCCCGTTTCCTTCTGCGATACGACCCCAGCGGGCATCACGGCAAATATCCACCATGGGCGAGAAAGTCCAGTTGATCCCGTCCGCACTGGCTTCCACCGCGGCAATACGGGCGCTGTTTTCCACCAGTTGCATATCCCAGGTACAGCTCAGTCCAAGCGGTATCGGAAATACGGTTTCATAACCATGAATCACGTCCATCCCGAAGATCATCGGAATCTTCAGCCGGCTTTGTTCTACCGCTACTTTCTGTACTTCACGGATCTTCGCCACCGATTTAATATTAAACAGACCGCCTACTTTCCCTTCGCGGATTTTTTTGCCGATATCCGAACTCTGCGCCTGTCCGGTTACAATATCCCCGCTGCCGGGAAGATTCAGCTGTCCGAGTTTTTCTTCTAAGGTCATTTTTTTCATGAGCGCGTCAATGAAGGTTTTCATTTTAGCGTCAGTTGTCTGCTGGGCCCCTGCCTGAATGCTGAACATTCCAAGTACAAGTGCTGCAACCGTCAGAATCCTTTTCATGTGTAGATGTTTATAATTGTCAAATTTAGAAACTTATTTCACTGGCGTTGATCGTATACTCAATGCGGCTGTTCCGGTATTTATCGATGATCTCCATCCGGATC
>JAKQJH010000045.1 GCA_029561255.1 Bacteroidota bacterium
TGTGGTCGATACTTCCTGGGATGTGTCCGAACTGATGTTTTTTGATGATGCCGCCGGTCAGAAAGTTTACCAGGATCATCCGGTGCATGAGGCCTTTGTGAAGACTTATGGTCATCTGTGGAAGAAAGTGATCGTGTATGATTCCATTGATGTGTAACAACTGAATTAACTACTATAACAAAAACCAATCATATGCCCTTGCAATCTGCTGTACCGATCCTGGCCTTTTTGGATGCAACCGAATCGGCAGCATTCTATAAAAAAATTGGATTTGACTGCAATGATAACTGGAAGGAGTATCTCATGTGCAGCCGGGATAAAATCGAGATCCATTTATGGAAATGTGATGATCCGGCTATTCCTAAGAATACCGGCTGTTATATTCGCGTGGATGAGATTGATGCGCTCTATAAAGAATTTAATAACCTGGGTATTATCCATCCCAATGGTCCGCTGGAAAACAAGCCCTGGGGAATGCGGCAGTTCAGTATATTGGACAACAGCGGGAATATCATTCACTTCGGGCAGTACCTGGATTAGCCGAACGACGGTTTTTTAAAAATAGCAAAATCCATTTCACAACGGAATTCATAGCCGGCTTGTTCATACAGATCAATGGCCCTTGTATTATCATTCCGCACATGCAGGAAAGGGGTCTGTCCTTCGCTCACAATGCCGGCCGTGGCCTGTGACAATAAAGCCGCACTGTATCTTCTGCCTGTATAATCAGGGTGAGTGCAGATCGCACTCACTTCAGTATAACCGGGAAATTTTAAACGTTCTCCGGCCATGGCTACCAGGCGTTCCTCTTCAAATATGCCAATATAATTACCAAACTCTATAGTACGTTGGTTAAATGGACCCGGTTTGGTCAGGGCCGTCAGCTCGATCATTTGCGGAATATCGGCTTTACCCAATGACCGGATTTGGATACCCGGCGGATGAAACGGCAAATGTTTCCGGCAAACCAGTTGGAACAGTTTTATAGTGAATCCTCTTTTGCAGTGCTCAGGCAGATCCAGTGATTGAGCAGTGATGTAAAAAAAATTACGGTCAGCAGGTAATTTTTCCACCAGGTATTCTTTGTCCTCTTCATCCCAGTCAGCCATGGCCACAAAGGGAGATATTTCCGGATAGAAATATTTAAGCCGATCATCCCCTTCATTAAAATTCCGGTGATGGGTACTTAATGCATGCCAGATGGGATTATCTAATATCATTTCCATGGCAGCCGTGTTATTTCCCCGGTAGTTTTTTTCTTGGATTATCCAGGTAATTGGCCACCACTTCTTCCATGTCTACGTTCATGAGATTGGCCAGGGTGAGCATCCACATCAGGACATCCCCAAATTCTTCTTTGGCATTTTCTTTATCACCCCGGGCAATGGCGGAAGAGAGTTCGCCTACTTCTTCATGAAACCATAAAGCGGTATGATAAATACCCCGGGCATTGTCGTTTTCAAAATACCGGTCCCTGACGATCTGTTGCAGTGCTGCAATTTCCATAGACTGAATATTATTGATTAGTTGGTTTCTTTCTTGGGTGCTGAACGGCTGCCACTGTATAATTCATATTCAAAGAGGCGGCAGTCAATTTTACTGGTATAAAATTCAATCCGGCGTTTGGCTTTCAGGCCGATTTTTTTAGCCAGTTCGAGATTGCCGGTAAACACATAACCAAAATAGCCGCCACATTTTTGTTTCATAAAATCGCCGATCCGGGCATAGGTTTCTTCCAGTTCCCTTATATCACCCAGCCGTTCGCCATATTCGGGATTCACGAAAAAGACACCGGGTACTCCTTGCGGTACTTCTGTATCAGCAAAATCGCAGACCCCAAATTCGATCAGGTCGGCTACGCCGGCAGCTACCGCATTCTTCCTTGAATTTTCAATGGCCCGCGAGCTATAGTCGGTGGCAATAATCCGGAGTCCCGGGACTTCTTTGATCTGTTCTTCCAATAATGCATCTTCCTTAAAATAAACGGTTTCATCATATCCATTCAGATGCATAAAGGCATAGTTCGTGCGGAATAATCCAGGTCGACGGTTGGTGGCGATCATCGCTGCTTCTATTGCTAAAGTACCTGAACCGCACATCGGATTCACAAAGGGCGATTGCCGGTCCCAGGCAGTGGCATAGATCGTGGCGGAGGCCAGTGCTTCCAGCATCGGAGCCTGTCCGGGAATTTTCCGGTAACCATGCCGTCCCAGTGAATCACCGGTGGTATCAATAAATACCTCGGCGTTTTCATTTTTCCAGAACAGGTTGATCACGGCCCCGCTGAGTTCAGCTCCGGTACTGGGACGAACCCCTCTTTTCTCCCGCAACCGGTCTACAATCGCATCTTTCACCCGCAGGTTGGCAAACATGCTGTTGTTAATCGTTGGATTATTCACGTTACTGGTGATGGAGAAGTAGCCATCATCCGGTAAAATGTTTTCCCAGGGATAATCGAGCAGGTGCTTATAAATATCATCTGCATTAACAGCGGTAAACTGTTTTATTTTATACAATACCTGGCTGGCGCAACGGAGATTGAGGTTGAGCCGGATACACTCGGTCACGGTGCCGGTGAGTTTTACTCCGGTAATAAAAGTTTCATCAGTGTTATAGCCCATTTCTCTTACTTCCTGCTCCAGGTATGGGGCAAGCCGTTTGGGACAGGTTATAATGATTGTGGATTTATCGGTAAATACATTCATGAAGCAGTAAAGATAACGTATTGCTGCCACGGATGAATTTGCCTGTGGTAAATGGCAGCCACGGATAGCACGGATAGGCACGGATTTTAGTTTTGCCTGCGGCAAAAAAGGGTGGCCACTAAAGGCCACAAAAGGTACACCAAAGGATTGGCCAGCGGCAAAAGGTAAGCCATGGATGAACGCGGATCACATAGATGGACACAGGCAGGTATGTGGAGCTGTTGCTGCAGTTAATAGCTCATTTCATCCAGTTTAACCTTTCCTTTGAATGTCCAGAAAACAAAACTGGTATAGATGCCCACCAGCGGGGTGCCAATTGCGGCAATCAGCAGTAATGTTTTCATGGTTTTTAAAGAGGAAGAGGCATTCGTTATTGTAATGCTGTTTGCAGGATTGTTACTTGCATACAACAGGTTGGGATAAACTTCAATAGCCACCGTGATCAGCAAGGCAGCGATGGTTACAGCGGAACTGATAAAGGCAAAGCGGTAATTTCCTTTATTCAACTGCCGGGGAATATTGGCGATAGCCAGAAACATGATTACCGGAAATATAAAATAGGTGGGACTGCTTTTTAGTTTATCACTGAGATGCGGAATATAAAGTAATGTATAAACCGTGGTAATAGCAAAGGATAAAAGGAAGAAGACAGTGAAATTCCTGGCCAGTAATGTTAATTTAGTATAGAGCCGGTTCTCCGTTTTCATCGCCAGGTAAATAGCCCCATGCATCATAAACAATGCGAGTGTTGTGAAAGCGACCATAATAGAAAAAGGATTAAAAAAGGACCAGGTACTTCCGGTAAATTCCTTTTGTTCATTCAGGGGCAGCCCCATGGCTATATTACCCAACATCAGACCAAGTGACAGGGTAACGATGATACAGGCTGCGGAATAAATGATATCCCAGGTAAGCCGCCAGGTTTTTCCAGGCTCCTTACTGCGAAATTCAATGGCCACTGCACGCCAGATGAGTCCGATCAGGAAGATCATTGCCGGCAGATAAAAAGCGGAAAATACGGCTGCGTAGGCGACCGGAAAACCGGCAAAAAGTGCACCGCCGGCAATTACCAGCCAGACTTCATTCCCATCCCATACCGGACCGATTGCGTTCAGGGCTATCCGGCGACTGTTTTCTTTTTTAAGAAACAGATGTAGTGCCCCGGCACCAAGATCAAACCCGTCCAGGATAGCATAACCCGAGATAACTGCACCAAGAACAAGAAACCACCAGGTTGAATAGTCGAGTCCGAACAACATATACTTTGTTTACTGGTTTTAAAAACTATTTTGTTTTCATCAATGGGTTTTCACGGGTACTGTAGCCGGAATTTTCCGCATCACTTGTATGCTCATGCTCTTCAGGGCCATGCTTCACTTTTTTATTCAACAGGTAAAGGAATAAGACAAATAATGTGGCATAAACCAGCGTGAATAGTATCAGGGAGATCAACACCTGTTCCGCCTTTACCGATGCGGATAAGGCATCGGAGGTACGAAGAAGGCCATAAACCACCCAGGGCTGACGACCCATTTCCGCGGCAAACCAGCCAGCCTGATTGGCGATCTGTGGCAATAACACGGACCAGGCAAATACATGGAGCAGCCATCGTTGTTGAAATAAGCGTCCTTTTTTCCACTGCCAACTGGCATAAAGAGTCAGGGCAATCATGAACATTCCGATGGCCACCATAATATGATAAAACTGGAAAACCGCATTGACCTGGGAGGGGCGGTCTTCTTTTTTAAAAGCTGTAAGACCGGTGACCGGAGTCGTAACATCCTGATGAAGCAGGAAAGAAAGTCCTCCCGGAATTTTAATCCCTTTTGTTTTCTGTTCCTGCTGATCCACCCAGCCGAAAAGGTACATATCTGCGGCTGCACTGCTGTCGTAATGACCTTCCAGTGCCGCGAGCTTGGCTGGTTGATTCCGGGCCACGCCATCAGCACTTTTATGTCCGGCAACTAATTGTAAAATTGAACTGATAACTGCAACTACCAGGGCTATGCGAAAAGAGGGTTTTGCAATGGATAAATGCCGGTTGCGGAGAATATAGTAGGCATTCACACTCATAACCAGAAAAGCACCGGCGAGGAAAGCGCCAATCCAGACATGAATCAGCCGGTCCATACTGGATGGATTGAATACCATGGTCCAGAAGTCAGTGATTTCCGCACGTGCATTTAACCCTTCCCCTACAATATGATACCCGGAGGGGGTTTGCTGCCAGCTGTTCGCCACTACGATCCAGACAGCGCTAAACATGGAACCCAGGAAAACCATCAGGGTGGAAAAGAAATGGACTTTTGAACTTACCCGGTTCCAGCCAAACAGTAAAATACCGAGGAAACCACTTTCCAATGCAAAAGCAAATATGCCCTCAGCAGCTAAGGCACTACCGAAAATATCACCTACATATCTTGAATAAGCAGCCCAGTTGGTGCCAAATTCAAATTCCATTATGATGCCAGTAGCCACTCCCAGCCCGAAAATCAAGGCAAAAATCTTTATCCAGAACCGGGTCATATCTTCATAAACCTTATTCCCTGTTTTCAGGTAAAGTCCTTCCATAATAACGAGAATCAGTCCCAGTCCGATACTTAAAGGAGGATAGATGTAATGAAACGAGACAGTAAACGCAAATTGTATACGCGATAGAATTTCGGTATCCATAAACGTTGGTTTTTATTAACAGCGACGATAATGCCGCAGCAATTGGATACAAAGATAGTTAGTATGATAACGGCTTATGTGACCTGTGTAACATAACTGTTGTTGGAATTAAACTAATCTTCGCTGAAAAACCGCATGCCTTAGTTGGGTCAGGGAACAGTTGGGCCGGCAGTTAACAATAGAATACACGGAATAATTTGCCTTCAGTGAAATTGTTAGTCACGAAATCACACGAAATAAATACCAATTTGTATTCATTCGTGTTCTTTCGTGCGGTTTAGTGCCCACCCTTTTTTACCGCTGGCAAAAATAAAATCCGTGCTTATCCGTGCTATCCGTGGCTGCAATTAATAGTCGCAGGCAATTTTTATTTCTTAACTAAAATCCGCTCCGGTACTCACCTCCGCCCACTCATCAAAATCCTTTCTCAATTCTTCCAGTTTTAGTCTGGCGCCTTTCAGTGCGGCAGCGCCTAACAGTAAACGAAGCGGCGGATTTTCGGTTTCGGTTACCTGGATCATGGCCTTCGCTGCTTTCACCGGATCGCCGGGCTGATTGCCACTGTAACCACGGAGATCACTCATGTTTTTACCAGCTGTCGTTGCGTAATCCTCAATTTTGATTTTAGTATTATTCGCTGAACGTCCTGCCCAGTCGGTACGGAAACCACTCGGACAAATCACGGTTACTTTAATACCTAATGGGGCTACTTCTTTCATGAGTGCTTCGCTTAAACCGTCCACTGCATACTTGGTGGCGTTGTAAAATCCGACAGCGGGAAAGGAGCGAAGACCGCCGATAGACGCAACATTTAATATATGACCACTGCGTTGCTGGCGCATGTGGGGCAGCACGGCATTTGTCATGTGTGCGAGGCCGAAGAAATTAATTTCAAACATGCGGCGTACTTCTTCTTCCTCACTTTCTTCAATGGCACCAAAATAACCGATTCCCGCGTTGTTTACTAATACATCAATCCGGCCAAAGCGGTCTATGGAGGCATTAACTGCCTCTTTTATTTGCTGAGGCACTGTTACATCTAAAGCCAGGGCCAGGGCATTTTCAGGATAAGCGGCTACAATATCTGCTACCTGTTCAGGTTTTCGGGCAGTCACAACTACATTATATCCTTTGGAGAGGGCTTCTTTAGCCAATTCACGACCAAACCCGGTGGAACAACCGGTGATGAACCAGACTTTATTTGGGGTACTCATGGGAATTTTTGTTTGATAACAAAATTAGGTTATTTAAGTTCAG
>JAKQJH010000046.1 GCA_029561255.1 Bacteroidota bacterium
ATTCAGAAATAATTCATTACCCGCCGGGGGTGATTATCCCGGGTGAGTCAATAAATACCAGAAAATGAAAGTCGAAGTTTTAAATACGAAAGGTACAGCAACAGGCAGATCAGTGGAACTGCCGGAGGAGATCTTCGGAGCCGAGCCTAACAACCACGTAATCTACCTGGCTGTAAAACAATACCTCGCCGCCCAGCGTCAGGGTACACACAAAGTAAAGACCCGTGCTGAAGTACAGGGTGCCAGCCGTAAACTGCACCGTCAGAAAGGTACTGGTGGAAGCCGTAAAGGTAATATCCGTAACCCTTTATACAAGGGTGGTGGTACCATCTTCGGTCCCAAGCCGCACTCTTATGATTTCAAACTGAACCGTAAGGTAAAAGACCTGGCCAAGATTTCTGCCCTTAGCTACAAAGCCAAAGAGAATGCGATCATGGTGGTGGAAGATATCAATATGGATTCCCCGAAGACCAAGAGCTTTATGGACATCATGGGCAGCCTGAAAGTAGCCGATAAGAAAGTAATGTTTGTGCAGCCGGAATATAATGACAATGTGGAACTGTCCCTGCGCAATGTGCCTTCTGTACTCGGTATGCTCCTGAGTGATATCAATACCTATGATATTGTTAACTCAGAAGTGCTGATCCTGACAGAAAGTGCAGCGAAGATCTTTGCTGACGACGAGAAGGCTGAAGCGTAATTCATCTTTCGGGCGGTGTCTTCGGACAGGCTCAGGATGACATCCTTCGGCAGGCTCAGGATGACAAAAAAAGAGCTTATTACAAACAATTAAATTGAATTCAGATGAAACTTTCTGAAGTACTGATAAAACCGATCTTAACTGAAAAAGCAAACGCCCAGCAGGACAAACTGCGTCGCTATGCTTTTAAAGTAGCCCGTAAAGCAAATAAGCTGGAGATCAAGAAAGCGGTAGAAACCTTTTACGGGGTGACTGTAACAGGAGTGAATACCGCTGTGGTTCCTGGTAAAAGCAAAAGCCGTTTCACCAAATCCGGAGTGATCTCTGGTCGTAAACCGGCGTATAAAAAAGCTTTTGTAACGGTGGCAGAAGGGGAGAATATCGATTTGTATTCGAATATTTAATCCGGGAAGATCCTCCTTCGCCAAGGCTACGGAGGATAATAATGGCAAACAACCGCCGCGAAGTGTTGGAATAAGAAATTATAAAAGAGAATTTTAAAATGGCACTAAGAAAATTTAAACCCGTTACAGCCGGTACCCGTTGGAGAATTGGTAACGCTTATGCTGAAGTTACTACCAATGTACCTGAAAAGACCCTGGTGGAAGCCAAGCCCCGCACGGGCGGACGTAACTCTTCCGGTCACCTGTCTATGCGTTACAGGGGTGGCGGTCACAAGAAGAAATATCGTATCATCGATTTCAAAAGAAATAAAGAAGGGGTAGCTACAGTTGAATCTATTCAGTATGACCCGAACCGTACAGCCTTCATCGCCCTGCTGAATTATGCGGATGGCGAGAAGCGTTATATCCTGGCTCCCCAGGGGCTGACTGTAGGTGCAGTAGTTGAAAGTGGTGCTACTGTTGCTCCCGAAGTTGGTAATGCGCTTCCGATGAAGAACATGCCGCTTGGTACCAACATTCACAATATTGAAATGCAACCCGGTCAGGGTGGCAAGCTGGCCCGCAGTGCAGGATCTTCTGCGCAGCTGACCAACAAAGAAGAAAAATATGCGATTCTCAAAATGCCTTCCGGTGAATTGAGAAAAGTACTGATCAATTGCTGGGCAACAGTAGGGGTGGTGAGCAACAGCGACCATAGCCTCCAGAGCATGGGTAAAGCCGGTCGTAACCGCTGGAAGGGTATCAAACCCCGTAACCGTGGTGTGGCTATGAACCCTGTAGATCACCCGATGGGTGGTGGTGAAGGTAAAGCTTCAGGTGGTCAGCCCCGCAGCAGAAACGGCCAGTACTCCAGAGGTCTGAAGACGAGAACCAAAGGAAAAGGCAGTGATAAAATGATCATCCAGCGTAAGAACGGAAATAAGCTGGCCAAGTAATCAAACTCATTAACAACTCAACGACATAAATCATGGCTCGTTCGATTAAAAAAGGTCCTTATGTAGCGACTCACCTTGAAAAAAAGGTTGATGCTATCAATGAAGGGAAAAACAAGAAGGGTGTTATCAAGACCTGGAGCCGCCGCTCCACGATCACACCTGACTTTGTGGG
>JAKQJH010000059.1 GCA_029561255.1 Bacteroidota bacterium
TGGACCACCCCGATCAACCCGGGTCATGGTAACTGGGAAGGTGAGATTCCAGAAGTACACCGCTGGCCTTATGATTATGCGAAAGATGGAAGAGATTTCATTCCGCAGACTGAGCCGGTAGGAGCGAATGAATCAAAACATTAGGCCTCCCCAACCCCTCCAAAGGAGGGGCTAAAGAGTCCTGAAGTTGAAATGACTTTACAAAATTTAAACGGCTTTAAGTCCCCCTTCGGGGGATTTAGGGGGCCGATAGAAGGCGATGAAAAAGATTAAGGACTATGTGCAATTGATGAAGCCTTCACTGAGTATCATGGTGGTATTCAGCAGTGTGATCAGTTACCTGCTGGCCCCTAAAGTGGTCGAGTACAACTGGACCATGATCTTTTTGCTCTTTGCAGGCGGAATGCTGGTAACAGGCAGCGCCAACGCGATCAACCAGGTGGTGGAGAAAGATACCGATGCGCAGATGAAGCGTACGTCCACCCGGCCCATTGCATCCGGAAGGGTGTCCGTGGGAGAAGGATGGGCCTTTGCCATCATCACCGGCATTGCCGGTGTGCTGATGCTGGGCTATTATTTCAATTGGTTATCAGCGGGACTCGCGGCCTTCAGTCTGTTTCTCTATGCTTTTATCTACACCCCGTTGAAGAAAGTCAATTCAATCGCGGTACTGATGGGAGCTGTACCCGGAGCCCTTCCTTGTTTAATTGGCTGGGCCGCGGGAGATGATCAGCTGTCAGCCGGAGGATGGATCCTGTTTGCCTTCCAGTTTTTCTGGCAGTTCCCCCATTTCTGGGCGATTGCCTGGGTGGCACACCGGGATTATTCAGCGGTTGGATTTAAGCTCTTACCCGCCAATGAGGGACCAACAAAATTTACGGCGATTCAGACCATTGCGTATTCGCTGTTGCTGGTTCCCGTAACCGTACTTCCTTATTTTAACGGAATGTGCAGTTATGACACCGTAGCGGGTATGATCAGTATCGGAATGATTATAGTGGCAAACCTGTTTATGATCGGCCGTTGTGTGGTTCTTTACCGGACCATGGAAGTAAGTGCGGCACGCCGGGTGATGTTTGGCAGTTATATGTACCTGCCGGTGGTTATGTTTGCTTTATTACTTAGTAAAATGTAGAATTTAAAAAAGCGGGATGGATATAGTGAGTACACAAGAAAAACAAAAGATGCACCCCCATAAGTTCACCCTTTGGGTGGCGATTGGCAGCCTGATCATGATGTTTGCAGGTCTGACCAGTGCATTTATCGTTAAAAGTAACCAGGACAAATGGATTCCGGTTGCGCTCCCGATGATCTTCTGGATTTCAACCGGAATGATCCTGCTGAGCAGCCTGACCATGCAGCTGTCCTTAAGATCTTTTAAAGACCGTGAAATGAGCAAGTACCGTTTCCTGATCGGGGTAACGGTGGTACTGGGCGCTGCTTTTATTATATGCCAGTGGCTCGGTTTTCAGCAGCTCTGGGAGCAGAAAGTTACCTTTAAAGGGTCCGGTGGCGGACAGTTCCTGTATGTGATCTTCGGATTACATGCGTTGCACGTGGTTGGCGGACTGATCGTCCTGCTGATCATGTTCATCAAGGGCTTTTTGGGAAAAACAAAGAATTACAGCTCAGTACCCGTGGAAGTGGCCGCAACTTACTGGCATTTTGTAGATGCCTTGTGGATTTACCTGCTGGTCTTTTTCCTGGTACTCGGCAAGAACTAACCGACATAACGAAACAAGTAAAACCTGACAACTGACATGGCGACAACAGCAACAGTACATCAGACCAAGTGGTGGAGCGGTGGTAAGAGCCCCTTCAACCTGGAGTATGGCAAGCTGATGATGTGGTATTTTTTAATGAGTGATGCCTTTACTTTCGGCGCTTTCCTCATCTCCTATGGGTCTATCCG
>JAKQJH010000069.1 GCA_029561255.1 Bacteroidota bacterium
TCAAAATATTCATTCAGCTGAAAAGCGGTTTTTGTATTCGTGCCATTACGTAACAAAAAATTCGTGGTGGCGGCCACCAGGTTCTGCTCTTCCTGGCTGTTCCCGGCAAAAAATACCCACTCCAGCTGCATCACTTCTTCCGCCCCGGCATTCACGGCATACACGGGTACACCATTCCGCAAAGTATAGGCCTGGTATGGTTTCAGTTGCAGGTTAAAATTCACGGCATCCACGATGGGAGGCGCTTGTTTTCTATTGATAGTCATGATAATTTATTTTTGTTTCGTCACCCTTCGATACGACGCTGCCAATTTTGTTTCTGCCCTGTAGCAATGCTGAAGCGTCTACTCAGGATGACACGAGCGTCACGTTACTTAAGAGGCTCCGTAGAGGTATTTTTTGCACCCCTGGGACCATTTCTGCTTTTCAATAATCGGAGCCGAATGATCGTGTCATCCTGAGTAGTCCCGCCAACCAAATGTTCAGGCCTGTTGATCAAAGTCTCACGGGACGTATCGAAGGGTGATTATTTTGCCAGATAATAAATCGTATTCGAATTCTCCTCCCTGAATATCCTTCCTGCCTCATTTCGGATATCCTCCACCGTTACTGCTGCGTATTTCGTCAGTTCATCATTCATCCAGGCGGCATCGCCGAGGTTTTCATAATATGCCAGACTATTAGCCCGGCTCATTACGCTCATATCTTCAAACGCGATCATGCTTTCGGTCTTGTTCTTCACTTTCTGCAGTTCCAGTTCACTTACCAGGACGGTCTTGATCTTTTCGAGTTCGGCCATTACTGCTTGCTCCGCGTCTTCGATCTTCACCCCTTTGACCAGTTTGCCTTCCACCGCCACTAATCCGTTCTCCGTACTGCCGAAATGGTGGCACTCGATATTGCTGAACAGTTGTTGCTCTTTTACCAAAGACTGGTAAAGACGGGACGAACCGCCACCACTGAGAATATCCGTCAGCAGGTCGGTAATATAATAGCGTTGTTCGAGCCGGCTGCCCATATGCCAGGTCTTATAAAAAGCATCCAGGGGCACATCCGCATGGATCTCCATCCGGCGGGCTTCGGTCTGCGCAGGTTCCTGCGGCAGATTGCGTACATATTTTTCGCCGGAAGGAATATCGCCAAACCATTTCTCCGCCAGGGCCTTTACTTTTTCTGTGGTCACATTTCCCGCCACCACCAGCACGGCATTCAACGGACGATAATGTTTGAAGAAAAAGTTCTTTACATCTTCCAGTTTCGCGTCTTCAATATGAGAGAGTTCCTTCCCGATGGTCATCCAGCGGTAGGGATGCACTTTATAGGAGAGTTCCCGCATTTTATGCCATACATCGCCATAGGGTTTGGTGAGGTAATGTTCCTTGAACTCCTCACAGACCACTTTGCGTTGGGTCTCCAGGCTTTTATCACCAAAGGCCAGTGACAGCATCCGGTCACTTTCCAGCCAGAAAGCCGTCTCCAGGTTTTCAGCAGGAAGAGAGATATAGTAATTCGTGAGGTCATTGGTGGTATACGCATTGTTTTCCCCGCCGGCCATCTGCAGGGGTTCATCATAATCCTCAATATTCACGGAGCCGCCAAACATCAGGTGTTCGAATAAATGCGCAAAGCCGGTCTGCTTCGGGTTTTCATCGCGGGCCCCCACATCGTACATAATATTCATCACTGCCAGCGGCGTGCTCAGGTCCTGGTGCACGATCACACGAAGGCCGTTGGAAAGGGTGAAACGTTCGAATTGTATCATAGTTATTTACGGGAATAGTTGAAGCGGTAAAATTAGTGAAAAAGGGGGGTTGTTTAAGGCTTCTGTTTATCACCCTTAGATACGCTTCCCGCATTAGGCGGGACAAGCAGGGTGACAGCGGTTGTCATGCTGAGCTTGCCGAAGCATGGCGAACAAAGAACTATTTTCAAGTCGCCCTTCGACACGCTCAGGGTGACACGAGCATTCGGCTCCGAATATTGAAAAGCAGAAATATCATAAGGGATGCAAAAGATACCTCAACGGAGCCTCTTAAGAAACGAAATGTTGTTGTCATCCTGCTTGTCCCGCCTCATGCGGGGAGTAGACGCTAAATATATACTTCAGGGCAGGATATAAACTTACTGCGTCGTATCGAAAGGTGACGAGGAAGAAGCTCTATTTAATACTCCTCACCTTAAACTCAAACTCCCTCATCTCTCCTTCCCGGCGGATGATGATCTTGATTTTCTGATTGGGTGCCTGCAGGGCTATTTTATAGGCATTGAGGTTATGGAGCAGGTTTTTATTGATGGCGATCACTTCATCTCCTTCCTTTAAACCTACGGCTTCGGCGGGAGAACCCTTGGCCACATCCCCGACAATGATGACGCCATTGAGCAGGTACAGTTCGATACCGGAATAGGAGTAGTCGAACACATCATTATAATGCGTATTGGGGGTGATATGAATATCGCCTTTACCATAGTTGAGAATCACATTAAAGCGCCGCAACAGGTCATTCCCAACGATGCCACCCATATAGGGATAAGAACTGACATTGTACTCATCATCAAAAATAAAGACTGGTACATTCCTGAATTTATAGGGACCAACCCGCGCCTCCTTCATCACCGTCAGTTCCATATCGATCTTGCCACCCAGTCCCTCAGCCTCCTTGATGTACCGTTTTCTTTTCTTATTGAAAAACGCGCTGTCAACCACAAATTCCCTTGATAATAACAGGCAAAGGCCCGCGCCGATGTCAAACAGGAAACGGGAATAGATCGTTTTTTCATCCCTGACCCGCATGGGTTGGGAGACCAGTTGACTGATCGTGGGTTTAAGCAGGTAGCCCCCCTTGGGATAACGCATCGTGCCCTTGCTGAAAAAACTCAGCTTCATGCTGTCATAATCGATCTTCAGGATATAACGGCTGATAATGGAATAACCAATGATCCCGTCGATCCGTTCCCCGTAAACGGTGGTGAGCAATTCATAATCGTTGATATGAAAATCCAGATTTTCCACGGTCAGTCCGGGGAAATGGAGGCTACGGTTATACAGAAAATTCACTTTCCGGATCCCCGCGATACCGCGGATGGTGCGTTCAGACGGTACCGGGTTCATGCCCAGGTATTCGGCTGTGGCTGAGTCGAGGGAAATTCCGCTGCTGCCGGTATCCAGTACAAAATTGAGGGTGTCGGGATGCGAATCGATAAGCGCATGCAGGATAATAATCCCCCCGGTCAGCTGGGTAAAGGGTACGGTTACAAGATGCCGGGAGGGCGGCTCAATAAACTCTTCCTGGGCCCGGAGCGTCGGAGCACAAAACCAGGTGAGGAGGATGAATATGCCGGACAAGCAGTACTTCATGCGGTTAACAGTTCAGTAAAGAGACAGGAAAATGTGGCAAAATGATGCAATACAGGCTCCTTCCCTTTTAAAATTACTGTAATATGAGGAGGTTTTCCAACCACTCGTCATATTATCTGTATTACAACTGTAAATTTGCCCCATGCAGTTAAACGAATTATATGATAAAGCCGCCGGGTTTGGCTTTCTGACCGTGGAGGAAGGTATGCACCTGTATCACCATGCCCCGCTGGCGGATCTGATGCTGATTGCCGATGAGCTCCGCAAAAAGCAGGTGCCCCATGGTAAGGTGACCTGGCAGATCGACCGGAACGTGAACACGACCAATGTCTGTATAGCGAATTGTAAATTCTGTAATTTCTACCGTATACCCGGACATGCCGAAGCATATATCACCGACATGCCCGCTTACCGGAAAAAAATCGAAGAGACATTAAAGTTCGGAGGCGATCAGTTATTGCTGCAGGGAGGACATCATCCCGAACTCGGTTTACAGTTTTATGTAGATACATTCAAACAGATCAAGAGCGAATTCCCGACGATAAAACTTCACGCTCTCGGGCCTCCCGAAGTGGCCCATATCACCAAGCTGGAAAAAAGTACCCATCATGAAGTGCTCAAAGCACTGAAGGAAGCCGGTATGGATTCTCTGCCAGGGGCAGGGGCCGAGATCCTGATAGACAGAGTGCGTCGTCTTATCAGTAAAGGCAAATGCGGAGCCCAGGAATGGCTTGATATTATGCATGAGGCCCACAAACTCGATATCACGACATCGGCTACCATGATGTTTGCCCATGTGGAGACAATTCAGGAGCGTTTTGAACACCTGGTGAAGATCCGCGAGGTACAGGCGAAGAAACCAGAGCAGGCCAAGGGATTCCTGGCTTTTATTCCATGGACCTTTATGGATGTGGACACGTTATTAGCCAAAATCCGCGGGGTAAAGAACCTGACCACCGCCGAAGAATATATCCGGATGATCGCTATCAGCCGGATCATGCTCCCCAATGTGAAAAATATCCAGGCCAGCTGGCTTACGGTCGGTAAACAAACCGCCCAGCTTTGTCTGCATGCAGGTGCCAACGATTTTGGCTCCATCATGATCGAGGAAAACGTGGTCAGTGCCGCCGGCGCGCCCCACCGTTTCACCTACAAGAGCATGCAGGACGCCATCCGGGAAGCCGGCTTCGAACCGCAGTTAAGGAATCAGCAGTATGGGTGGAGGGAATTGCCCGCGGGGATACAGGAGCAAATAATTAATTACTAAGAAACGCTGGTAATAGTTGGATGTTCGAGGTTCGAGGTTCAAGGTTATAGAACAGAACTATAGTTTTTAATGACTTTATGAGATTGAAAACACTGATCGTATTAAGGGAAAAACATTTCATTAAGAACGTCTCAAAGCTTTCGGAAAGATCAGCCTAAAGAACCTCCAACATCCAACTTCCAACCTCGAACACAAGTAAACAGTTCACATCTAAAACAACTCTCTTCAATGCCCTACACTCGTTTCCGCAAAGTCGCTTTCTACGAAGGAATCTCTTTCCTTGTACTTCTACTTGTTGCCATGCCCATGAAATACTTCTTCGGTTTCCCCAAAGCCGTCACCATTGTCGGTTCATTACATGGGCTGTTGTTTGTGGCTTTTGGGGTAATGGCACTGGAAGTCATGCGGACCTATAAGAAAAAATTTGGCTGGTTAGTGAAGGCCGGACTGGCTTCGCTCCTGCCCTTCGGCACCTTCTATATGGATAAGGAGTGGAAACGGGAGGAGGAAGCGGTGAAGAATACGGCTGACTGAGCTGAGAAGGACATAGCTGTTTAATATTGTTGATTGACTTTCTATAATAATGTCACCCCTTCGGGGTTCCCCGGATCGTGGGGGATCTTTACCCCGGGTTTCACCCGGGGCTATGAAAAGTTTAAGCCCTTCGGGCTATTGATTTCATTCTCCGGAATATTTCCCTGATAAATTATCAATGGCGTACTGCGGATACCCGCAACCAACCCAACTTGTCCTCCGTAGCGAAGTGAAGGAGGAATGGGGTTAAACTGACAAACAAATGTTTCATTCTTTAAGCAGAGGAATGGGTTGAATTATTAAAAACGTTCTTCCAATTAATAACACACTGCTGATTTAATGAACGCCGCGACCAACCCCAACGGGGTTGAACCATTCATAGCCCTGGGTGAAACCCGGGGTAATACGCCCCACAAGTCCCTCCAACCCCGGAGGGGTTGAACTTGCTGCGCTACTTTCAATACCTTTAATCCCAAGAAATAATTCCACTCCATGTTCCTCCTCTACGGCAAACGCAGTCTCATCATTAAAAGATATACGGATCACACGCATGCCTGTCCCCACTGCCGTGGACTGAACCTGGATGTGAAGGTTGAAAAGTTCTATTACCATCTTTTCTATATTCCCTTCTTCCCCTCCAGTGAGAAATTCGCCCATATCCAATGCGGGAATTGTGGTAAGCCTTATAAGGATCCTGTCCGGGAAGAGGGTTATTATATTGAACTGGAAGACGAATACGAGAAACGTACCAAAAACCCCATCTATCTTTATTCCGGGCTAATCATTGTAGCATCGCTGATCCTTTTTATGGTGTATGTAAACCTGGAAACACAGAAACAGAAAGCGAAATATATCGCCAATCCCCTCACCGGCGATACTTACCTCATCCGGGCTGAACGGAACGACAGCACTTTATATTATTTCTTACGTGTAGTCAACATCTCCGGCGATTCTGTTTACACCCGGCACAGCAATTTCGAATACCGCCGCTATCCCGCCGATATGGATCCATCTGATTTTTTTGTAACGGAAGAAGAACTGGTCTATACAAAAGGGGAATTGAAAAAAATGCTGGAAGACGGAGAGATCAATGCAGTGGACAGGGAGCATAGCCAAAAATGACCGGATCCAATTCTCCCTTTTTTATTAAATTCATTCTCTGTTAACAGCCAGGATGAAAAAAATCCCCATAAGACAAATGGGTGCTGCACATCAGCAGGGACAGCTGGATCATCTTGTTTTTAAAGACGGAACCCGTTATTCACTTAAAGCCATTTATACCCCCAGCGCCTTTGAACAACATTGTAAACTCCCGGAGCAACTGGGATGCTTGTTGACCGATGAAGGATATATCCAGACAGGACCCGGGCACGAAACAAGCATTGAGGGTGTATATGCTGTTGGGGACAATGCGTCCAGAATGCGTACGGTAGCCAATGCCGTGGCGATGGGAAATGCGGCCGGGATAAGCCTGAGTAAGAAAATGATCGTGGAACAATTCTGAAGAGAAAAAACTCGTCCCGGGGTTGTGCTGGCTACAGCCTTTTCCTGTGTAATTTTACAACAGCCGGCATCATGTAAATACACCTAAACCTGAACAGATGAAACTCATTCTAGTCTTAACCTTTGCCATACTCAATACGGTAAACCTGATGGCCACGGCCCAGTATCCCGATAAACTCATCTATAAAGGAAAAGAATATGCCCTGCACAGCAATCCCCTGGAAGATTATTTTGACAAATACCCTGACAAAAGACCCAAAGGCGGAATGATGTCCTCCGCGCTATGGCGTGGATATGTAGCCAGCTTTGAGTTTATCGACAGTCAGCTATACGTGAAGGATATCCAGATTGAGGTGATGGACAGCAGCAGTAAAGAACTGTATAAAACCAAATGGAAAACTGTCCTGAAAGAAGTATTTCCCGGCGATGAACGAATCAAAACCGATTGGGTAACCGGTATTTTAGTCATTCCATACGGCAAGCTTGTCAATTACGTACACATGGGGTATGGCTCCACATATGAAAAATACATATTACTGGAAATAGACAAAGGTGATCTGAAAAAAGAGAAGAAGTACAATTACAAGAAATACGAACTGTTTAAAGACCGTCAGTTTGAGGCCTTCAGAAAGACAGAAGAGTACCAGAAACTAAAAACAGACCTGAAGAAAGACGGTAGCACGGATGAGTTTGTCGACTCTTTCCTCCGTAGTTACATTACCAGTTATACGACTAAGATATTGGAGGATTGACTGCTCCTCTCTCTATTGCAATCACAAGCCTCCTTCACTCAGCAATCCCTCCCGGATTCGCTGTTCCTTCAATTCAGCCAAGCTATGAAAACAAAACAAAATGAAAATGCCGGAGGTGTGGTTCTTGATAATGATACAAAGGATAAACAACAATCATCGAAGAGCAACAATACCATAAATTCATTTATACAAGAAATATAAAAGGAGTATTTTCATCTTCAGGAAATGGAGAAATTCTATACGAAACCAGTTACCAAAACACTCAACCCTCCCGTATATGTCCACCGACCAACATCCACAACCAGCGGAACAAAATGATTCCCCCTCTCCGACACCTGAAAAGGAACAACAGGCTGCTGTCCCGGTGAAAACCAATCCCGTTAATGATTTTATTTCCCTGTTCAAACCGGCCGAAGGGTACTTTTTCACGCCGGTGTTGCTGATCCTGAATATTCTTGTGTTTGTATTAATGGCGGTCACGGGGGTAAGTATACTCGATCCGGACGGCGCCAGTCTGGTGAAATGGGGTGCTAACTTCAGACCGGTCACACTGGATGGCGAATGGTGGAGACTTATCACCTGTTGTTTCCTGCATATTGGCATTATACACCTGCTGATGAATATGTATGCCCTGATGTATATCGGGGTGCTGCTGGAACCACTCCTTGGTAAAACAAGATTTATCGTGGCATACCTGCTCGCAGGCTTACTGGCCAGTTTAACCAGCCTATGGTGGCACGATTTTACCATCAGCGCCGGCGCCTCCGGTGCCATCTTTGGAATGTATGGTGTATTCCTGGCCTTGCTCACTACCAACCTGATTGAAAAATCAGCAAGGACTTCCCTGCTTTCAAGTATCGGCCTCTTTGTTGGATATAATTTGCTCTATGGTCTGAAAGGAGGTATTGACAATGCGGCTCATATCGGGGGGCTCGTCAGCGGACTGGTGATTGGTTATGCATTAATACCTTCACTAAAAAACCCGGGGAATAATAAACTGACTAACGGCACCCTTTCCGGGCTGACCGTTTTGGCCCTCGCCGTTTCCTTTTTTGTCTATACCAAACTACCAAACGATATCAGCCTCTATGATAAAAAAATTGTCACCTTTACCGAACTGGAGTCAAAAGCACTGAACGTGTATAGTATGGGGTCGAACACCCCCACCGATACCTTACTGACTGCCATTAATAAGGGGTTGGGATACTGGGGCGATAATATTAAACTGCTGGAAAGTTTGAATACCCTGAAATTGCCAGCCAACCTGCAGCAACAGAATCAGGTACTGAAAGAATACTGCAACCTGCGTATCCGCTCCTATAATATGCTTTATAAAGCAGTTTCCGAAAACTCCGATCAGTATAGCGACAGCCTGGAAATACTGAATGCTGATATTGAGAAAAAAGTCAGCGAACTGGTTAAGATAAGAGATGGAAAGTAGTGCTGATATCGGGAAAGAGGGTCAGTTGAACATGTTCTGTTTGCCGCAAGACTGATCCGGAACCCTTTATCTAATTACTCAACTTTAAACAACCCAACGACTACACATGTACCACTTTTCATACTTCAAAGAAAAAGACAAACAGCTCATACTGAACTTCATGGAAGCGCATCCCTTTGCCTTCCTCTCCGGCTGTAGTTTGTCCGGTAAACCCGTGGCCACACAGATTCCTGTTTTGATAGAGGAACGGGAGGAGGAATTATATATCCAGGGACATATCATGCGGAATACGGACCACCATAAAGCCTTAGTGGAAAACCCCAACGCATTGGTTGTGTTTACCGGACCCAGTACTTATGTAAGTGCCACCTGGTACAGCAATCCGCAAGGCGGCTCCACCTGGAACTATATGAGTGTGCATATCAGCGGACCGATAAAATTCATGTCCGCTGATGAATTACTTGAGTTTATGCGAAAATTCACCCTGAAATTTGAAAAGGGAAACCGGGAGTCATTAACGATTATCGACAACCTGCCGGCTTCCTACGTCAATAAAATGTTACCAGCCATTGCCGGTTTTGAGATTAAAGCCGATAAAATCGATAATGTATTTAAGCTAAGCCAGAACAGGGATGAGACGAGTTACCTGAATATTATTTCAAAACTGGAAGAACAGGGCGGAGCAGGCGCATTGATCGCCGCGGAAATGAAGAAAAGAAAGACGGAATTATTTCCCCCGGGAGTGGAGTGGGATGGCTCGAAATTTGATTCCTGATAAAAAGCTATTACCGGGTTGCCCAACTTTAATATAAAAGTGTTTAACAGTCAATAATACAATATGAACCGGTATATTCCACAATTCCTGTTTGTTGTAACATGTATTTTCCTGTCCGGATGTACTGATACAAAGAAAGAATCTTACACGATCCCTTCCGAATTTGAAGAACAGGAATATATCTGGCTGACCTGGGTTGAATCGGGCTTTCTTGGAGGCGAACCTTTTAAGGTAACTGCTATGAGCGCCATGAAAGAAATTACCCCGTATGTGAAAGTAAGATTGTTTTATGGCCCGCAGATGGGC
>JAKQJH010000087.1 GCA_029561255.1 Bacteroidota bacterium
GCGGAAGAAACCCTGTTCCTCGAACAAGGCAAACCGCTGGTATTCGGCGCCAACAATGACAAGGGTATCAAACTCGATGGTTTCAAACCCATCGTGGTGGATCTGAATGCAGGAAATAGCGTGAATGATCTATGGATACATGATGAAGCCGATATCTACAAAGCACAGATCCTGACCCGCATTTTCGATGATCCGAAGAGTGAAGGTCACCTGCCCCGTCCGTTCGGTGTATTCTATCAGAATGACCGTCCCTGCTACGAAGATGTGATGGCCGCTCAGATTGATGAAGCCAAATCACGCAAACCGGCGGATCTGGATAAGCTGCTTCGTGGAAATGAAGTGTGGACGATTAATTAAGTGGAGAGTGGAAAGTAGAGAATGGAAAGTGGGGAGAGGAGAATAATAACAAGTTTAATCAAGTGGGACCGTACGGAATGTGCGGTCCTTTTTTGTTAGAATAGAAACCTGATACTGGCAGGTATTACTAAAGATAGTCTGGCCAACCGGCACCCGGTGATATTGGTTGTTAATACGAATACCGGCCTGATTCAGGAATTTTCCTGTTCCGATGAAAAGTGTATACAAACAGGCAGGTATTCTTCTCCGGGACTTTCCAGGCTTAAAATTTCAGGCTTATAATTACAGATTACTCTTGACCAGACACTTTACTTGAGCATCACAATACACCCCTAACGGGGTGAGGCGGGCATCTTCTTTCATCTTGGTGCTACCAACAATACACCCCTAACGGGGTGAGAGAAATTGCAATTGGTTGTTACCTGCGAGGTCTGTTTTCAAGACTTGTACTATTAGGCCCAATTTGGTTACCATTATTTTTTTCGATACTCTTGAACAAATGTTAAACATGAGCATCACAATACACCCCTAACGGGGTGAGGCGGGCATCTTCTTACATCTTGGTGCTACCAACAATGCACCCCTAAAGGGGTGAGAATTTCATTCACACAAGTTGAGCATTGTCATGAATATGTGTATTCCCGATTTGATTTATTCAAAATAACCCATTAGGAATTAACGGTTGGCATTAAGCACGGTATATAACAAAAATTGCGTTTTTCACCCCGTTAGGGGTGCATTGTCGGTAGAAAAAACGCCACATATATGAACCCTCCGGGTCACCCCGTTAGGGGTGTATTGTGATTCCCGAGAAAGTACCAGGATCCAAATTTTCCGTATATCTCGTTACATGGCATTTATAGTAAACCCCTTCTATCCTGCAGAAATGAATCGTAAATCGAAGCACAGGGTGCCAATGAAAATGGAATATTTCCCTCCAAAAAGCAGCATAATTATCTTTCTACCTGTCTAATTATTAATCTCTTAGCACAAAATTGCTAACTTTAAGGACTACAATTGCCATGCTGCTCAATATTCATCCAAAGGATCCTCAGCCACGCCTGATTAAACAGGTGGTGGAAAGCCTGCAGAAGGGGGGAATTATTATTTATCCCACCGATACAGTGTATGGATTGGGCTGTGATATTTTACAGCAAAAAGCGATTGAGCGGATCTGCAAGATCAAGCAGGTCGATCCCAAGAAGGCGCAACTTTCGTTTATCTGTAATGATCTTTCGCACCTGAGCGAATATGCCAAACCGATTCCCAATCCTACCTACCGTTTATTAAAGGAGTTCCTGCCTGGTCCGTATACTTTTATTCTTCCGGCCAGCAAACTGGTGCCCAAGATTCTGCAGAGTAAAAAAGACACGATCGGATTAAGGATTCCCGATAACAGCATTGCCCAGGCCATCATCAAGGAGTTGGGCCGTCCGATATTAAGCGCCTCCCTGCCGGGCACCATGGTAGAAGATTATACCGATCCCGAAGTGATGTACCAGAACTTTCCGCATGAAGTGGATTATATCATTGACGGGGGTATCGGCGGCATGGTCCCTTCAACGATCATTGACTGTACAGGGGATGAACCGGAACTGGTACGGCAAGGGTTAGGAGAATGGAATGGGTAGAGGTTGGGTTGGAAGTTGGAAGTTGGAGGTTGGAGAGTTGGAAGTTGGAGGTTGTTTAGGACGAATACTCTATTTGTATATTGAAGCAGTCTGAAAGAAGTAAGAGAAGTAAGGTTTTCAGAATAATTCGTTTTGAGCTGGCAACAGGTTGAAGCTTTTCCGGTGATGATCGCATAAGCCATACGCTTCAATGGCTTTACGGTGTACCGCCGTCCCATAACCTTTATTCTTATTCCAGCCATACTGCGGAAACTGCTCATGGAGTTTTACCATGTATTCATCCCGGTGCGTCTTGGCCAGGATGCTGGCGGCAGCAATGGAGGCAAACCGGCCATCGCCTTTTACAAAGCACTGGTGCGGTATTTTTTTATAGGGATAAAAGCGGTTTCCATCTATCAACAGGTAATTCGGTTTCTTTTTTAACTGATCCAGCGCCAGATGCATGGCTTTGATGGAGGCTTTTAAAATATTGATCTGGTCGATTTCTTGCTGTCCGACACTGGCCACGGCCCAGGCAAGCGCTTCTTTTTCAATCACCGGCCGCAATTCCTCCCGCTGTTTCTCCGATAACTGCTTGGAATCATTCAACACGGGATGATAAAAATCCTTCGGCAGGATCACCGCAGCTGCAAACACCGGTCCGGCATAGCAACCCCGACCGGCTTCGTCGAGGCCGGCTTCCTTTTGGGTTTCTTTGTAGCATGGGAGTAGCACGAGTGCAATTTACAAAGTTGACAGGTTGACAAGTTAGAAAGTTGACAAGGGACCTTCTAAGGAGTTTTGTCGTAAGTAACGGGATCTCCACCCTTATCAACCTGCCTGTCCGGTAGGCAGGCTTTTCAACCTGTTAACCTTTCAACCTTTAAGCCCGCAACTTGTTAACTTTGCATCCCATGACAACTGAACTAAACTCCCGCAGTTCCCGCCCCATCGCCATCTGGCTCCTGGTGGGGGTGGGCATGATCATCATACAGGTATTATTAGGCGGAATAACCCGGCTGACCGGTTCGGGTTTATCCATTACTGAATGGAATGTGGTGACGGGTACCCTGCCACCGATGAATGAGCAACAGTGGATGACTGAGTTTGATAAGTACCAGCAAACCCCACAGTATCAATTACTGAATTCCGGCTTTACCATAAAGGATTTCAAGTTTATCTTTTTCTGGGAATGGTTTCACCGTGTTTGGGCCCGTCTGATCGGGGTGGTATTTGCGGTACCTTTTATCATTTTCCTGATTCAAAAACGGTTTAAGCCTTCTATGGTAAAACCCATGTTGATTTTATTCCTGCTGGGAGCCTTGCAGGGAGCAATTGGCTGGATCATGGTGGCCAGCGGACTGACCGGCGATGCGATTTATGTAAAACCGGCAAAACTGGCCCTGCATTTTGTATTTGCCCTGGGTCTGCTCGCGTATACTTTCTGGTTTGCGATGGAACTGCTGGTGCCTAAAGAAAAGATTGTATACAATAAAAAGATTCATAAACTGACTATCGGCATACTGGCGGTGTTATTGGTTCAGCTGGTGTACGGTGCCTTTATGGCCGGACATAAAGCCGCCACTGCTGCCCCCACCTGGCCCGATATCAATGGCAGTATCATTCCGCCTAATATGTTCGGACAGGAAGGCGGACTGCTGGACCTGATTGATAACCGGATCACCATCCATTTTATACACCGGGGATTGGCCTATATCCTGCTGGCCATGGTGCTCTGGCAGGCCAACCGGTTATTTAAATCAAAAGCAACGGCGGACTTAAAGATGAGCAACTGGCTACCTGCCTTCCTGGTATTGCTCCAGTTGGGTCTGGGTATTTTTTCGGTACTCTCCAGTACGGAGATTATTCCTAATAAGTGGGGATTCTTTGAGTGGATAGCCCAGCTTCATCAACTGGTGGCCATGGCCCTGCTGCTTTCACAGGTCTGGCTACTCTATATCGTTCGCCGTCAGCTAGCACTTTAACATTTAATCAGTTACCTGAGTTTGCAAAGGCAATGAATTAATGGTATTTTAGAGGGAACTATTAACCAACTGATGAAAGCCTGGCTTAAAGGACTCTATCATTCATTTCCCGTCCAGCTATTATTCCTTCATTTCAGGAAGTACCAGGTGCTCCTGCTGTTCTGGTTTGTCCTGTTCAGCACCGTGAGTGGTTCGTTTATGAAGACCTTTGGAGCCGATTCCCTCTTCCTCGCTCCAGAATACCTTGGCAATGTGAACTCCATCAGCTATGCGATAGTAGGTGCCTCCATCGGCATGTTTATCATGAGCTGGAATATCACGTCCTTTATTCTGTTCAGCAAGCATATCCGCTTTCTTGCAGCAGCCACCAATCCTTTTTTAAAATTCTGTATAAATAATTCCCTGATACCGCTGAGTTTCCTGGTATTCTATTTTTTCAAAGCCACCCATTTCCTTCAGACAAAAGAACTCGTAAAAGGAACCGAGATCCTTTTCTTCTTTGGTGGATTTATCAGCGGCTTTATTTTTATTCTCGCCTCCTCCCTGATTTATTTTTTCCGCGCCGACCGGAGTATCCTGCAACGGATGATGCCTGTAATTGCGGAGCCGAAAAATTATATTACACACCTTTCCGCTATTAAGGAAGTCTACCATGACAAACCACTGATCAGCGTCAGCAGCTATCTCGAAACCCCTTTCCGTCTCAAAGCGGCCCGGGATGTGTCGCATTATACCGATGAGTTTGTGGTATCGATCTTCAAGGGTCATCATATTGCCGCGATTCTTTCGGTATTTGCTGCCTTTCTCTTTCTGATCGGTATTGGCTTCCTGCTGGATAATACCTTTTTTCAATTGCCTGCTGCCGGCAGTATCACCATCTTTTTCTCCATCCTGATCGGGGTGGCCGGTGCCGTGACGTATTTTTTGCAGAGTTGGAGTATACCTTACCTGATCGGACTGATTATCTTATTGAATGTATTTTATAAACTCGACTGGATCGATCCCCGGAATAAGGCCTATGGCCTGAATTACTGGAACAAGACGGAACGGCCGCAATATACACGCGAAAACCTGGCGGCGATGACTACGCCTGCCAATGTAAATGCAGATAAACAGAATATGCTCGCGGTGCTCGAAGCCTGGAAGAAAAAACAAACAGATACATCCGGCAAACCCTTACTGGTGCTGATCAATACCAGCGGGGGAGGACACCGCAGTGCCACTTTTACCATGGGGGTGTTGCAGGCGCTGGATAGTATCAGCAACGGGGAGATCATGAAACGCACTTTCCTGATCAGCGGGGCTTCCGGGGGCATGATCGGGGCGGCTTACTTCAGGGAATTGTACCTGCGTAAACAGAAAGGGGAGAATATCCGGCTGCAGAACAAGGACTATATCAGTGATATTTCCGGTGACCTGCTGAACCCGCTCTTTACTTCCTTTTTCGCCCGTGACCTGATAGCCCCTGCGCAGAAATTTTCGGTTGGCCCTTATCGTTATGTAAAAGACAGAGGGTATTCTTTTGAACAGAAACTGAGTGAAAATACCCGTGGTTTCCTGGATAAACAATTGAAGGATTATGTGGAAGAGGAAAAGAATGCCCGCATTCCACTGATGTTTTTCAATTCAGTAATCACCCGTGACAGTCGTAAAATGATTATTTCCACCCAACCGGTTCGGTTCATGATGCGCGGCGAAGTGGACAGCAGTGCAATACCGATAGCCGATCCGGATGCCGTTGATTTTGTATCCTTCTTTAAACAACAGGATCCCTATAATATCCGGATGCTGACCGCCCTTCGGATGAACGCCACTTTTCCAGTGGTGTTGCCGAATGTCTGGTTGCCCTCTGACCCGGTAATTGATGTGATGGATGCGGGTCTCCGGGATAATTACGGGCAGGAAACCTCCCTCCGGTTTTTATCCTGTTTTGAGGAATGGATAAAAGTAAATACCAGCGGAGTTCTGCTCATCCAGATCCGGGACCGGCAGGCTGGTGGCTGGGAAGCTCCCTATTTATCGGACGATATTACGGATCATGCCACCAAACCCTTTTTATTGCTGCAACACAACTGGTTTAAGATGATGGAATATTCCCAGAACGATATGCTGGATTATTTTACCACGGTGAATGGAATCGGCATTCATAAAATAGCTTTCCAGTATCAGTCCGGGAGTGCGGAAAATAAGGCCGCACTGAATTTTCACCTCACCAAACGGGAAGCGAAGGATATCATGCATTCCATTGAAGCGGAGAATAACCAGAAAAACTTTGAACGGCTCAGGGTGTTATTGACGATGCCTGCAAAAAAGGCATCTAAACCGGTTGAATAAGTAGGAAACAGCTTTTCAGGATCTGTACATTCACTTCCGCAGCCATTTCCGCCGGGTCACCATCAATATGCATCGGGGCTTCTGCCGGATTCAGTATTTTAATCTTTTCGGTCTGAAAATATATGACCGGTTGTTTCAGCGAACTTTCCATCTTTATCAGTTTGCCGGCCAATATCTGTTTAATGAGATTAAACAATAAGTAAGGTTTACCGGATCGTTTTGCTATTACAATATCCAGGTAGCCATCAGAGAGCAAGGCTTTAGGAGCAATAGTGAAATTGTTACCAAACTGGTTACTGTTGGCGATACTGATAAAATAAGCTTCCGTGCTAAACCGGAGCCCGTTAGCTTCCACTATAAAAGGGTAAGGGTCTGCCGAGAAGAAATTTTTACTAACCAGGGTGGCATAGGTCTTAAGACCCCTTGTTTTTTGTTTTGAAAACTCATGCGCCACTTTGGCGTCAAAACCGATGCCGGTCAGCATACAGGCAAAATGACCATTTACCAAAAACCCATCTACCAGGGATGGCTTTCCATTCAATACGACTTCAAGGGCTTTTTCCGGTTTTTTGGAAATGCCGGCGGCCAGTGCCAATCCGTTTCCGGATCCGCAGGGGATGATACCGAAGTTCAGCTTCGTCTTCATCAGGCTGCTCACCACCTGGCTGATGGTGCCATCGCCACCGGCTACTACAATATCGGTAAAACGCTCTTCCTCAATGATGGATAACAGGAAACTATAGTCGCCGCTGGCGACAGAGGGAAATACCTGGAAGGGAATGCCGGCATCGGCCGTTCTTTTTTCAATGAATTGCTGTAAATCTTTCTTGGTCCGTGTACCGGCAATGGGATTAATGATATAAAGGATCTTACGGGACATTCGTGCAAAAGTACATTTTCTTGCTCATGCTTCGGCAAGCCTGCCTGTCCGGTAGGCAGGCTCAGCATGACAACTGCACCGGCTCAGGGAGACAGGAGTTGCTCTTGTCACCCTGAGCGTGTCGAAGGGTGACGAAGGCAAAGTACATTTTCTTGCTCATGGTTCGGCAAGCTCACCATGACAAGAACTTCTTCTTGCTACCCTTTTACTTTATCACCAGCGTACACAAATGCAACGGCCGCATTCTTACCACAGCGGCTTTGGCGGGATCTTTAGGAATCTCAGTAAAGTAGAAAAGGAGTTTAGTTCGTCCGCTGAACAACTTTTTCAGTTCAGCATTGGAGATGGAAGTGGTCTTCTTAATATTTTCCCAGCTTTTAATGCCTGCCCGGCTGCTGTCATCCACCATCAGGGTGCGGTTGACAGTGCCATCGTTTATTTTAAAAGTGAATGTGAGGTTACCATTCAGGGATAAACTGGATTTACTCAGCTCAATCGTATTTCCTTCCGGATCCTCCTCCACATTTTTCAGGATGACAATTTTCTGATGCGATACGGTCCAGCGTTGCTGTCCGTAAATGGTCATGCTGATAATAAATGCAGTGATAAGGAGGAATAACTTTTTCATACTTGTAAAGACTGTTTTATACAGGGGGAAGTTGCTTTCCTATTACCAGTTTAACAATACACTGCCCCAGGTAAACCCACTGCCAAAAGCGGCCAGGCAAACCAGGTCGCCGTCTTTCACTTTGCCGTTTTCCCAGGCTTCGCATAAAGCAATCGGAACAGAAGCAGCGGTGGTGTTTCCATACCGCATGATATTATTATATACCTGGTCATCCCGCAGCTGCAGTTTCTTTTGTACAAACTGACTGATCCGCAGGTTGGCCTGGTGGGGGATGAGCAGGTTGATATCTGCCGTTGTCCGTTGATTGGCTTCCAGGGCTTCTTTGATCACGGCGGGGAATTTCTCTACGGCTACTTTAAATACTGCGGGACCGTCCATATTCGGGAACACCTGTCCATCATCGATCATGGCATGACTGAAAAACATTTGCCCGATTTCGGCCTCATCAAAACTGGCCAGTTTCTGTTCACTCCAGTGATTGGCATGGGTGCCCGGATTATACATGGCGAGTATTTCCGCACTGTTACCGTCACTATGCAGGTGGGTGGAGAGGATACCCTGGTTTTCTTTCTCAGTAGGCTGGAGTACCACGGCCCCGGCACCATCGCCAAAGATCACCGAAACATTACGGCCCCGGGTGCTGAAATCCAGTCCGAAGGAATGTTTCTCGGCACCAACCACCAGGATATTCTTGTACATGCCTGTTTTGATAAACTGGTCGGCCACACTCATTGCATATACAAAACCGCTGCACTGGTTGCGGATATCGAGGGCGCCAATCTCTTTCATTTTCATCGCCCGCTGGAGCAATACCCCACAACCGGGAAAATAGTAATCAGGACTCAGGGTGGCAAAAATGATAAAGTCAATATCCTGCGGGGTGGTGCCGGCCCGTTCTATCGCCACTTTAGCCGCTTCCACACCCATGGTGGTGGTGGTTTCATTGGTGCGGTGGGCATAACGGCGTTCCTGGATTCCGGTCCGTTCCTGAATCCACTCATCACTGGTCTCCATGTATTTCAGCAGGTCATTATTCGTAACTACATTGGCAGGCAGGTATTTACCAATCCCGGCGATCTTTGATTTGAACATAGCAATCATTTAAAAGAGGAAGATAGTAAATGTGCGGGAAATGAAACTATTGCAGGTGAAACAGTTGCTTTTCGGATGAATATGCGCTGAATTCCCCTTTTTACAGGAAGAAACTATCCGCCAGAGCACCTACTTTTAGTTCAAATTCAACGCATGAAACAGTTTTTATACATTATATGCCTGCTCCTGGTTACCAATCAGCTTGCAGCCCAGAAACAACATTTTGACCTGGTGTCTTATACAGCTCCGAAAGGCTGGAAAAAAGAAGTCAGTAAAGAAGCGGTGATTTTTTCTATTAATGAAACCAAAAAGAAATCCTGGGCTGTTATAAAACTGGTCAGAAGTAATCCAACGGAAGGGGATATTGATACCGATTTTTTGTCGGCCTGGACCTTCCTGTCCGCCACACCATTTGGTATCGCGGAGTCTCCGGTGACCACCGAGATCATCGAAGGCGGGGGCTGGAAAATTAAAAGCGGGAGCGGGAAATTCCGGTTTAAAAATGCCGATGCGTTTACCACGGTTACCACCATGAGTGGTTTTGGCGTGGCTTTCAGTATTCAGTTCAATTCAAACAGTGAGCAATATGTACCGGTACTCACAGCCTTTATTGAAACAATGGAAGTGGATGAAGTAAAAATCACTATAGCGGATAATATTCCTCCGCCTGTAAAGACAGATGACCCGCCGGCAAAAAGCAGTGGTTTCACTTTTACTAATACCAATTTTGATGATGGCTGGACCAGTACAGCAATGGAGGACTGGGCGGAAGTAACCAAAGGTAATATCCGTGTGCTCATTCATTATCCGAATAAGGAAGCGGATGCTTATCAGTCAGTCTTGAAAGACGGCGACCTCAAAGCATGGAATGTCCTGGTGTCGCCCCGCTATTCCAATCTCCGGAATTTTGAATGGAAATCGATCCAGAGCTGGCAATCGATCAGTTTTATGGAAGGGGAGCTTACGGAGAACAGTACCGGCAAAAATGTACACGTAGTATTATTTAAAATGCATTACAGCAATGGCAATGGCCGCTATATGGAATTTGTGACAAACAGTAAGGGGGAATACGAACAGGCTTTCGGTGCGTATCATAGTACATCGTATGGATGGGAGGTGCCGGCCGATATGCAATGGCGCAACAAATTTGCAGTAAGTGCCAATGACCTGATCGGGAAATGGGGAACGGACAATTATGCTTCCCTGACTTATTATTATGTTAATACCGGTGCCGATGCAGGGACTTCCACCACTGCCACCACGAATGAATTCACCTTTATATCAGCCAGTAACTATCAGAGTGAACATAATGGAGCCAGCGGTATGGTGGGTAATATAAAATTCTCCAGCCAGACCTATAAAGGCACATTCACCACCACGAACTGGGATATTACCATGACCAACCGTTTTCAGGGCAAGCCGGAAAAATTCAGTTGTCAGTTTGAAGCAGTAAAAGGCGGCCGGATACTGGTGCTGACGGACCGCCAGGGAACCGTCTTTAACCTGGGAAAAATAAAATAAGTGTCCGTAAATAATAAACCGCCTCTGAGGGCGGTTTATTTAATTTTTTAAGGCAGGCAAATTTTTAATCTCCTTTCCGCAGGGAGCGGATCTTCTTCTCAATCTTCCGGACTTTCACTGATTTGCTGATTCTTCCCAGCCACCCTTTAACGGGTTCTTTCCGGATATGCTCGATCTTCATTTCAAGCTCTTTAATGTGGTGCTGCTTGTTCATTTTTCAATGTTTTGTTTCGAAATTGTAGAGGAATTTGAACAATATAAAGATACGATAAGAAAAAGCATCAAGAACCCCTCCGAAGCCTTTGGCGTTGGAGGGTTCTTGATGGTTCAATTAAAGATTCCATTTTATTTGGAATGTTAACTTACTCCCCTGTTTTTTTTATGTTCGAACAATAATACTGTTTATGAACCAGCCAGTTAGCCAGCGATTTTTGGCCCTTGATGTATTGCGGGGCATGACCGTATTCTTTATGATCATTGTGAATACGCCCGGCAGCTGGGATACTACCTGGGCGCCCTTGAAACATGCGGCCTGGCATGGGTTCACCCCCACCGACCTGGTATTCCCGACCTTTATGTTTGTGGTGGGCAATGCCCTGAGCTTTGTTGAGAAAAAATGGAATGGATTGTCTGATGGAAAAGTATTGTGGATTATCACAAAGCGGACGCTCATCATTTTCCTGCTCGGTTACCTGATGTACTGGTTTCCCTTTTTACATTGGAATGAAGCCGGTGAACTCGTGGCCAACCCGATCGCCAATACCCGGATCATGGGCGTGCTGCAACGGATTGCCCTCGGTTATTTCTTCGGGGCCCTGATGATCCGTTATCTCAAAGCCGCAACGGCGGTCCGGTTGTCGGTGGTTTTACTATTGCTCTACTGGCTGATCCTTTTATTGTTTGGCGATAAAGCCGATCCTTTCAATATGCTGACCAATGCCGGCAACCGGTTTGACCTCTGGTTATTCGGTGAAAGTCATTTATATCATGGAGAAGGAGTGGCTTTTGATCCGGAAGGCGTGCTGAGTACCATGCCTTCTATCGCCAATGTCGTGTTTGGTTATGCAGCCGGTAAGTTTATTGCGGAGAAGGGGAAGACCTGGGAAGGACTGACCAAATTATTACTGACTGGTTTTGCATTGATCAGCCTTGCTTTATTATGGCACCTGGTTTTCCCGATCAATAAAAAACTATGGACCGGTTCCTTCGTTTTGCTTACAGTCGGTATCGATTGTGTGTTGTTGGCCGCATTGAGTTATGTGACCGATTTTCTGGGTCGTACCAAATGGACCTATTTCTTTGAAGTGTTTGGAAAGAACCCGCTCTTTATCTACCTGCTCTCAGAGATTGCGGCCATCCTGCTTTGGTTTATTCCCATTGGTGAAAAACGAACCCCTTTGTATGCCTGGTTATATGAGCACATCTTCCGGCATGCCGGTGCCTACCTGGGTTCTTTTCTGTTTGCGTTGGCCGTAGTGATGTTCTGCTGGCTCGTTGGCTGGATCATGGATAAGAAGAAGATCTATGTGAGGGTCTGACTACTGCGCTTCCTTTAGTTTCAATATTTCCGTGGCAAACTTTTCACATTCCGTTTGTACAGTTGCTATGTCTTTCGATTTTACATAAGAACCCAGCACATGATCTCCGGCATTCGGGACAGGCACCTGTCTTTTTAAAGCAGCCGAAGTGCCTAATTGATTAAACATCCGTTTCATCGCCGATACTTTTACCACATCATCCTGATGATCTTCATCTTTAAAATAATAAAGAAGGAGGGTGGGTTGGGTGACTTTATTAAAAGTCGAGGCCTTCATGGTGGACTCCAGTAATTCTTCCAGTTGTACAGTGGCTTCCATCCGGTATCGGTTATTCCAGTACTGAGCATAGGTGGCGGTGGTATCGGCCACCACATTGTACCGGCCTTTTACCAGGTGGGCAATCTGCAGCCCCCAATGATTATTCAGCATCCAGGCATTGGGATCATTGATTTCGATATTCGGGGATAATAAGATCAGACCGGCGATCTCAGGATACTCGGCAGCCAGTTTAAGGGCCAGGGTTCCACCTGTTGAAGTGGACATCAGGATCACTTTTTTACCCAGCAGTTTGCCGATGGCATAGGCTTCCTTGGCCGATTGCCAAACCCCTGCCGCAGTAAAATTGACCAGTTGTTCGGTGGTGTCGATCCCATGCGCATCCAGCCGGCTCAGGAACAGGTTGCATCCAAACTTCTGGGCAAAATCATAATGTACCGGATCTCCTTCTTCCTGGCTGGCGGAAAAACCATGCAGGTACACCACGGCATAATCTGTAACGGCTTTTGCAGAATCATTGGCCCACAGGATACGGGCCTCATTATCGGGCTTGATTTTAAATCTGGCTTCGTTTTTGGCCACTAACTCTTCCAACGCCAAACCGGTAGCCGGAATCGTTGGCAATTCATTCGTGTATTTAGGTGTGGAAGGCCTGGGGCCTAAAAAGTAAACAACGGTAAATACTAACAGGATGACAGCTAACCATTTAAGCAGTTTCATAGAAACTATTTTCCTAAAACTACTGTAAATATTCCTGTTTGGAAAGTTAAGCCTGTATTAAATGCGGGTTTCATTTGGGGCCCCGGGTTTTTAAGCGTACCTTCGCGCCCGGTTTTGAGGAGGGATTTCGGAGTCAGGAGTCAATAGTATAGACCGGATTTATCAAGTGTTACCTCTAAACAACAAACGTCTAAACAACTCAACCTGTTCAAAGACCAACATTTAATTATGGATATCAGAAATATAGCAATCATCGCCCACGTAGACCACGGTAAAACTACCCTGGTTGACAAAATTTTACACGCCACCAAGGTTTTCCGGGATAACCAGGAAACCGGTGAGCTCATCATGGACAGCAATGACCTGGAGCGCGAGCGTGGTATCACCATCTTCAGTAAGAACGCAGCAGTTGTATATAAGGATGTTAAGATCAATGTTATCGATACCCCTGGTCACGCCGACTTCGGTGGTGAGGTAGAGCGCGTACTGAAAATGGCCGACGGGGTGATCCTGCTCGTGGATGCCTTTGAAGGTCCGATGCCTCAGACCCGCTTTGTATTACAGAAAGCCCTGCACCTGAACCTGCACCCGATCGTGGTAATCAATAAAGTGGATAAACCGAACTGCCGTCCGGATGAAGTGCATGATGCGGTATTTGAACTCTTCTTCAACCTGGATGCCACGGAAGAACAGCTGCATTTCCCTACCTACTACGGTAGTGGTAAGAATGGCTGGTTCAATGACACCCTGGATCAGATCGAGGGTATCACACCCCTCCTGGACGGGATCATCAAACACGTACCGCCGCCCCGGATCAATGAAGGACCGGTACAGATGCAGATCACATCCCTGGATTACTCTTCCTTCCTTGGCCGTATCGCCGTAGGTAAAGTAAGCCGTGGAGTACTGAAAGAAAATCAACCCGTGGTACTGATGCAGGCCGATGGCAGCATTAAGAAGACCCGCGTAAAAGAATTATACGTGTTCGAAGGCATGGGCAAAAAGAAAGTAACCGAAGTAATTGCCGGTGACCTTTGCGCCGTAGTAGGAATCGAGGATTTCAATATCGGGGATACCATTGCTGATGCAGAAAACCCTGAAGCCTTACCGGTAATAAGTGTGGATGAGCCGACCATGAACATGCTCTTCTCCATCAACAACTCTCCCTTCTATGGTAAGGATGGTAAATTCGTTACCTCCCGTCACCTGCGTGACCGCCTGATGAAGGAAACCGAAAAGAACCTGGCCCTGCGTGTGGAAGACACCGACAGTGGTGATAGCTTCCAGGTGTATGGTCGTGGTATCCTTCACCTGGGTATCCTGATCGAGACCATGCGTCGTGAAGGATATGAACTGACCATCGGACAGCCGCAGGTAATTATCAAAGAAGTAAACGGCGTCAAATGTGAGCCATTTGAAAACCTGGTGGTGGATGTACCCCAGGAATATGCCAGTAAAGTAATTGACCTGGTAACCCGTCGTAAAGGCGAAATGCACGTGATGGAAACCAAGGGTGAAATGCAACACCTGGAATTTGAAATTCCTTCAAGAGGACTGATCGGTCTGCGTTCCACCATGCTGACCAATACAGCCGGTGAAGCGGTAATGGCCCATCGTTTTATTGAATACAAACCCTGGAAAGGTCCGATCCCCGGCAGAAATAACGGGGTGCTGATCTCCAAATTCCAGGATAAGACCACGGGTTATTCCATTGATAAATTACAGGATCGTGGTACTTTCTTTGTAGATCCGGGAGAAGAGGTTTATTGCGGACAGATCATTGCGGAAAACATTAAGCCCGGTGACCTGGTGGTGAATGCCACGGAAGGAAAGAAACTGACCAACCACCGTGCCAGCGGAAGCGACGATGCTACCCGTATCGCGCCTAAAACGCAGATGACACTGGAAGAATGTATGGAGTATATCCAGCAGGACGAGTGTATCGAAGTAACGCCCAACTTTATCCGCATGCGTAAAGTGATCCTCAATGAAGACGATCGCAAGAAAGTGCAGAAGAGAATGGAAGCAGATGCAGTGTAAGCTGCGAAATGATATGGAGAGGCTGTCCTAAAGGACAGCCTTTTTTTTGGCCACGAAAGACCACGAAAGGGCACGAAAGAATTCAGAAAGGCAGGCCACGGACCTGCCTTTGCCGGCAGGCAGGTAACACAGATCAACACGGATGGCCCCCTAAATCCCCCAAAGGGGGACTTCGAAGACCCAAAGACTTTAAACATTTCTTTCTTTTAGTCTTGTGTATTAATTCCCGCTAAGATTTATAAGACACTCCGTTTAAGGAAAAGTCTTTTAAGCTTTGCGGGATTCAAATATGCAAAGCATTGATAAAAGTATTTGCAATCTATCGGAGTCTGAAGTCCCCCTTTGGGGGACCTGCCTACCGGACAGGCAGGTTTAGGGGGCCTATGTATTCTTTCGTGCCTTTTCGTGCCCTTTCGTGGCCAACCCTTTGTTTGCGAAGCAGACAATCTGCTCCTCCGCGGCCTCATTATACCCTCTTCCCGGTATGGACAAAATGGCCCCGGCTTACTACATTTGATAAAATACTTTTTATGCCATTCCGTATACTCTTTCTTTTCCTCCTTGGCTTTTCCTGCACAACCATACAAGCCCAATGTCTTTCCGGCAATTGCACCGATGGGTTTGGTAAGTTTAAGTATAAGAACGATAACATATATGAAGGCAATTTCAAAGGTGGCTATTGTAACGGCAAGGGTAAAATGTATTATTCAAACGGAGAATTCTATGATGGTGACTGGGTCAATGGCAGCTGGAACGGGAAGGGGCTTTATACCTGGAAGGACGGACGACGGTTTGAAGGTCAGGTAAAGGATGGTTATTTTGATGGGTATGGCATTTATTTCATGACAGACAGTAACCGGTATGAAGGCAACTGGAAAGTGGGCAGCTATGAGGGTACCGGGAAATACTTTTTTAAAGACGGAAGGTATTATGAAGGTGGCTGGCTGAAAGGCAAGAAATCGGGTAAAGGAAAATTTACCTGGCCTGATGGAGGAAGTTATACCGGGGATTGGAAAGAAGATAAGTTTGATGGAGAAGGCAAACGTATTTATAAAGATGGCAGTGAATATGAAGGAAGCTGGGTAGCCAGTGTGCAG
>JAKQJH010000099.1 GCA_029561255.1 Bacteroidota bacterium
GCCTTGCAAGGATCACCAACTATGATTACGGCTATCACCGGCGTATACCAGCCACATGCCAAAGGAATCAATACGGGTATTCATCCGTTTAAAAAGTATTTTGATGAATTGCAGATCGGGGAACAACTGATTACGGAAAAAAGAGTGATCACTTCGGAAGATATTGACCGGTTTGCCGATCTGACCGGGGATCATTTTTATGCGCATATTAAAACCACGGATTTCACCGGGACCATGTTTGAGCAGCAGGTGGCGCACGGGTATTTTATCATGAGTATCGCCGCAGGGTTATTTGTAGAGGGCTATGAAAAAAATCCGGTGCTGCTGAATTACGGGATTGATGAACTGCGTTTCACCAAACCGGTGTACCCGGGTGCGGAAGTGCATATCCGCTTTACCTGCAAGGAGAAATTGCCGAATGATAAAAGGGTGATTGAGAAGCCGGAGGATTTTAAGCGTGGGGATGATATTGATAAGGGGATTGTGAAATGGCTGGTGGAGTTTTTTGATGCCTCCAACGAGATTACGGGCGTAGCCACGATATTGACCATGGTGGCCAGGAAGCCTTAGGCTAGTCGGTAGTCAGGAGTCGGTAGTCAGGAGTCAATACACCCCCTGAGAAAATATGGCTTAATATTCAGCAGATTCTCGTTTTACGAAATCTATCCGCTACTCACAACTTGCTTAAAATCCGTGCAAATCCGTGTGATCCGTGGCCTGCCTTTCTGTATTTCTGTATTCTTTCGTGCCCTTTCGTGGCAATTCGTGGCCACCCCATTTGCCGCAAGCAAAAAAATCCGTGTAAATCCGTGTGATCCGTGGCAACCTTGCCGAAGGCAAAATTTGCGCAGCAAATACTTTCGCTTTTATTCGTGTGAATTCGTGGCCAAAAAACCGCAAAGCGGCCCTCCATGGCTTAACTTTACTACAGAAACCTTCGTTATGGACGCATTTGTAAAATCATCCTTTCACAATGGAATTACCACCATTGAGTTCTTTCATCCGCAAAGTAATTCCCTGCCCGGCCGCATACTGGATGAGCTGGCCCAGGCTATTCATGCGGCAGGCAATGATGAAGAAACAAGGGTAGTGCTGATCCGTAGTTTCGGGGACAAAGCTTTTTGTGCCGGCGCTTCCTTTGATGAACTGTCCGCTATCCGCACCAAAGAAGAAGGGTTGAAATTCTTCAGTGGTTTTGCCCAGGTGATCAATGCGATGCGGATCTGCCCCAAACTGATCATCGGCCGTATTCATGGTAAATGTGTGGGCGGGGGTGTAGGACTCGCCGCGGCCGTGGATTATGCCATAGCCACGGAGGCGGCTGAAGTAAAACTCAGCGAATTGGCCGTGGGTATTAGTCCATTTGTGGTTGGACCCGCCGTGGAAAGAAAGATCGGTAACTCCGCCTTTTCTCAACTGGCCATTGATGCCA
>JAKQJH010000114.1 GCA_029561255.1 Bacteroidota bacterium
CGCCAAAACTTTTGGAGACGCTGATGATCGCATCCGCGTCTTTTAAATTGGTATAGATCTCAAGTCTTGTCCCCATATTAAAGACCTGGTACATTTCCCGGTCATCCGATTTGCTGGCGGCCTGGATGATGTTGAAGATAACAGGAGGAGTAAACAGGTTGTCCTTAATAATCCGTACATTCTCCGGGATATATTTCATGCACTTGGTCTGTCCGCCGCCGCTGCAATGGATCAGTCCGTGAATGGCTTCAAAATGATTTTCCAGCAGGGCTTTCATGACCGGCGCAAAAGTCCTGGTGGGTGATAACAGGAGCTTCCCTACTTCATAGGTGGTATCTCCGTCCTTCACTTCATCGGTCATGCGGTGCGGACCGATATAGACCACGGATTCATCCAGGGAGGTATCATAACTCTCCGGGAAACGCGCTCCATAGGTTTTATGCAGTACATCATGACGGGCACTGGTGAGACCGTTACTGGCCAATCCACTATTGTATTCGGTTTCGTAATTGGCTTTCCCGAACCCGGCCAGTCCCACAATCACATCCCCGGGCCCGATCTTTTCATTCGTAATCAGTTTGCTCTTTGGCCAGCGGGCGGCCATCGTACCATTCACTGCAATACTTCTTACCACATCGCCTACATCGGCGGTTTCCCCGCCCATAAAGGTGATGTTCACCCCAAATCCTTTCATCGTATCAAAGAAAGCCTGGGTGCCATTGATCACGGCTTCCAGCACTTCAGCGGGGATTACATTTTTATTGCGGTCGATCGTGGAGGAGAAAAGCAGCTGATCATAAATCCCCACACAGAGCAGGTCATCCAGGTTCATCACAATCGCATCCTGGGCAATGCCCTTCCAGACCGACACATCCCCGGTTTCTTTCCAATATAAATAGGCGAGAATACTCTTGGTCCCGGCCCCATCCGCATGCATCAGGTTCACCCAGTCATCGTCCCCGCAGAGAACATCCGGGTATATTTTACAAAAAGCGTTCGCATAAAGGCCCTTGTCCAGGTTCTTCGTAGCGGCATGCACTTCTTCTTTCTGGGCCGAAACGCCTCTTTTCGAGTATAACGACATCTTGGGGGTGTATTTGCTGCAAACATAATTAAAGTTGGGGATTGGGGGATTGGGAATTGGGGATTGAGGGGTGAGGTAATGAAAATAATAATAAGATGCCTTGTCATCCCGACGAAGGAGGGATTAGTCGATTTTTCCTCCCAGAGGTATTTAAACTCCGACGTAGGAGGAGTCTTGTATTACCCGGACTGTTTGAGATTCCTCGCTTCGCTCGGAATTTTCATATTGAATTTTTGTTACTTTTTTGTCCCTCCTTCGTCGGGATGACAACTATTTCCCAGGGAATTTATCAGCTCTTTACTAACGACTAAAGACTATCGACTATCTTCGCATTCCTATGCAGGTACACCACGACATTGAACAACTACCGGTCTTCCGGAATGCCGTAATCACCATTGGTACATTCGACGGCGTACATAAGGGCCACCGGAAGATTCTGGACAAGATGAAAACGGAAGCAGAAGCCAATGGCGGAGAGACCGTCATTATTACTTTTCACCCGCATCCCCGGAAAATAGTTTCCTCTGAGTTTATGGGTATCCGCCTCATCACAACCATGGAGGAGCGGATCGGATTGCTGGAAAACCTGGGGATCGATCACCTGGTGGTGGTTCCTTTTACGGATGTTTTCGCCAACCAGTCGGCCGAAGAATATATCCGTGATTTTCTGGTAGAAAAATTCCACCCGCATACCATTATCATCGGGTATGATCACCGTTTTGGCCGCGACCGGGTGGGTAATTTCCAGTTACTGGAAGAAAAATCTCCTGAATATGGTTATCGCTTAGTGGAAATCCCCAAGCATGTGCTGGAAAACATTTCCATCAGTTCCACCAATATCCGTAAAGCCATTATCCATAATGACACGGACACAGTGAATAAAGTACTGGGCTATGATTTCTTTTTCTCCGGCCTGGTGGTACACGGAAATAAACTGGGACGAAAACTGGGCTATCCCACGGCGAATCTGAAAGTGAAAGACGAGGACAAGATTATCCCTGGCAATGGTATTTACGCTGTCTATGCACAACCGGAAGGATATTCAGAACCCTTAAAAGGAATGATGAGTATCGGCTTTCGTCCAACAGTGGATGGCAAACAACGGGTCATCGAAGTGAATATTTTTGATTTTGATCAGGAGATCTATGACCAGCAACTGACCGTCTTTGTCAAAAAATACCTCCGCCCTGAATTAAAATTTGACGGACTGGAGCCCCTGGTTAAACAGATCGACCAGGATAAGATCGACAGCCTCGCAGTACTATGATAAAAAACTATTCAATAAAAAAGGGCTGACCAACCGGTACAGCCCTTTTTAATGCAGTAAAAACTATTAATACTCGATCAGGTATTCAAATTTGGCCGGCTCATCAAAGAAATCATCCATATCCACGGCAATGGTAATCTTCTTTTTATCTTCAGAAAGGGTGATGCCTTTGCCTTCCGCTTTGCTGGCCGGACGGGGCAGGTTGATGATATAATTAGCTTTCATAGCGAGACCCATAGCGGATGCTTCCTTCATGGATTTAAAAAATTCATCCTCGCCCACCTGCTCGTATTTTTCTTTGATCAGTGTTTTTTGAATCCGGCCGTTTGTATAAACCGTTTTAAAATATTCCTCAAAAGAGGACATTTGGGGGGATCCGCCCTCTCCGGTTAAACCGTTCATTCCACCCTGTCCTTTAAGTGCCTCACCCACTACTTTCCCGGAAAGCTGATCCAGGCTGGCTATATCCGACACCTGACCAAAAGGAAAATTCAGTTTAGTCAGAAATCTCTCTTCCTTCATATCCATGTTAATCTTCATCTCCCCTTTTTTCATAAGCGACTTCTCCGCATCCGTAAGGTCAGGTATGCTGTCGGCAATCGTGTTCATTGAAATCGTGGAATCGAGCACCTGGTTCATTTCTTTCAGGTCTTCACTGCTGCCCATCTGCTTGAGCATCCCGATCAATGCACTCATATCAGTGGTATAACTGGCTGTGCCGCTGCCATCTTCATTAATAGAAACTTCCTGGGTGGTTTCCAGGCAACCTGCAAGAAACAAGGAACAGGCTGTCAGGAGGGAGAAAAACATTTTTTTCATGTACTTAGTATTGATGATGTGTTAGATGTACGGGAGCTGTTTTAAGTTGCACAAAGAAAGGGAAAATCGGTGAACCCGTGAGACCGATTTCAGGACATCATTTTAATAACCATTTCCTTCATCAGGGAGCCATCACTGGCGGAACCACTACCTACCCCGATGCTCTTTAAATTGTAATGATGCAGGAGCATTAAAATATTTTCTACCCCGCTGCTGCCGTAAAGCCGGTAAGCCTGGATATAATCTTTTACAAAAAAGGGATTCACCCCGATATGACCCGCAATGGTCCGGTCATCTCCTGAAATCGCCTGAATCATAAAGACCTTACTGAAAAAGCTATACAGGGAGGGAAGAATAAGCTGAATCGGATTGGCTTTGGGATTGGATTCAAAATATTGTACGATCCGGATTGCTTTGGACAGGTCTTTGGCAGCCAGGGCCGATTGCAGTTCAAACACATTAAATTCCTTACTAACCCCGATATATCGCTCAATATCGTCTTCATTGATCTGGGTTCGCTTTCCCAGGTTCACGGATAACTTCTCAATTTCATTTTCAATCCGGCTCAGGTCATTCCCGATATGGTCGGACAGCAGGGCTAATCCTTTGGGAGTAATGGTCAACCCCTTGGATTGAACCATATCCTGGGTCCAGGCGGGAATATCCCTGTCGTACAGCTTTTTGGTACTGATGACCACCCCATTCTCCTTTACCAGTTTTGAGAATTTTTTCCGGGCATCAAGCTTTTTATCCTTGTAGGAAACAACCAGGATGGTGGAGACCAGGGGATTTTCCATATAGGGCTCCAGCTTTTCCACATCTTTCATCTGCTGGGCTTCTTTCAGGAGCACCACCTGTCTTTCGGCAAACATGGGATAGCGACGACAGGCATTCAACACATCGGCCCAATTGGCGTCTTTTCCATAAAAAATACTTAAATTAAAGGAAGCTTCCGATTCGGAAAGAATGTGGTGCTCGGCATAATCTACCGCCTTATCTATAAAATATTCCTCGTCCCCCTCCAGCCAATAGATGGGCCGGAACTGTTTTTTCTTCCAGTCGGAGATGATCTTTTCCACACTCATAAGCCGCTAAGATACAGGCTTTCACAGAAGCAGGTTGTCAAAAATTATACACCAAAAACCCACTCATTTTCCATTCTGGCACGGTTTTCGAAAATTATAAAATGAATTTAACAGGTTGTAAGTAAACCCAAAAAATAACACGGTAACTTTATATCCTGATTTATGTAAAAACATCAAATAACCATCATTTAAGCTAAAAATTCCATTTTATATGACAAACACGAATTATCCTTCGGCCACCCCACAAAGCCAACCGAACAGAAACAAAAATAGTAAGAACATTATTATAGGCCTGCTGGCGGCAGGTTTACTTGGCACCTGGGGTTATCTTCTCTGGGACAAAAACAAATCCGGAGAAAAGATTTTACAGCAACAAACTCAAATTTCCGCCCTGGACTCATCCAAAGCGGATGTCCAGATGGAATTTGACAATGCATTAGCCCGCCTGGATTCCGTAACCGGAGCCAATAACAATCTGCAGGGGCAGCTTTCAGACAAGCAAAAAGACATTGAAGCGAAGAAATCAGAGATCCGCCGGATTCTGAATGACAAAAATGCCAGTCAGGCACAATTGACCAAGGCCAAGGGCATGATCAATGAACTGAATGACAAAATCACCAGTCTGGAAGCAGAGGTGGCCCGTTTAACAGGTGAAAATCAGGAACTTACATCTGCAAACACCACACTTACTACAGAAAAAGCTACCCTGGAAACCAACCTGACCACAACTAAAACAGAAAAAGAAAGCCTGGAAAAAACAGTGGATGTGGGTTCAACCTTCAGCGCGTCTAATATACAGGTAACCCCGGTAGATGAGCGTAAAAGTGGTAAAGAGAAAAGCACTTCCACTGCCAAAAAAGTGGATAAACTGGTGGTTTCCTTTAACGTGGAAAACAGGATTGCCAAATCTGGCCCAGCTGATATGTACCTGATTGTAACGGCACCTGACGGCAAAGTGATTTCTGAAGCCGGAAGTGTACTGAATACCCGTACAGACGGAGATAAGACCTTTACCGCCCGTATCCCCGTAAACTACGAACAAGGTACCCGGATGCCGGTTTCTTTCCCGATCAAACAAAATGATTTCAAAACCGGAAACTACAAAGTGGAGGTTTACCATAACGGATTCAAAATTGGCGAAGGCGTAAGAAGCCTGAAAAAAGGTGGTATATTCGGTTAAAGCAGTTAACTCCTGCTAAAAGAACCGTCCCGTTTACCGGGGCGGTTTTTTTTGCCTGTTATGAGTCAACTTAACCACAACTTTTACACATTGAAGAACGGCTGCAAAATCAACTAAGTAATTCCGCGTGGTATTTTAGTATTTTTATCACCTAAGTAAAACATAAACCATGCTGTACACTTTTCGCCGCAAAACGGCCCTGTCGTTTACACTCTCTTTTTTCTCTTTAGTAGCTGTTGCTCAAAATGCTGTACAGACTAAATACACTAACTCTTCCGTATACACCGGCATTGAAGTCGGTGCCAAAGGCGTGAAGATGAGTATAATTGAAATTGGTAAAAATGCACAAAGCACAGGTGCATTTAATGTGCTGAAGGATACATCAGTGAATACCGATTTTATCAGCTTCTCTCCATCCACTTTTACGGCAACACTTGAAGGTTTTTCCGCCTTGTATACAAAAGCCACCCGTGAATTAAAAATTCCCGGCAAAAAAATATTCACCGTAATCAGCAGTGGCGTTAAGATGCAGGCAGAAAAAGAAAACAAATCAGCGATGATCAAAGAACTGATTGATTCTTTCCGTGTACGTATTGGTGAACCCGAGCGAATCGTCGAAGTGGTGGATGTGATACAGGAAGCCCGGCTTTCCCACCTTGGAATTGTTCCTGACAAACGCCGCTTTACCACTTTCCTGATTGATATCGGAAGCGGAAATACAAAAGGGGGATTCTTTCCTGACGGCCGCAGCACCAGTAATTTCAAATTGTTTCAGCTGAACTGGGGAACCAAAAGCACATTTAACGAAGCCGAGAAACGCACGGATGGTGACATGAGCCTGCCCAACTACAATAAGCATCTCGTTCGTGTTTTACAGAACGCGGAAGAAGCGGATATCATCTATGCGGTGAATGCCAGCGGCGCCTACCCGCTCAGTGATAATATCGCGGTGAGTGGTGGTATTGCCTGGGCCACTGCCACCCTGCTGCACCCCGAACTGATCGATAACCCGGTTATTTCCATTACGTTTGATGAACTGGTGAAATTTAATGAGAAACTGGCGAAGAACTTCTCCGCCCTTTCAGCTGATTTCCTGGTTTCAAATATCAATAATGCCGAGGATAAAGAAAGAGCCAAAACAGAAATCCTGCGGGTACACAAAGTGTTTGATCAGAAATCCCTGATGGCTGGCGCCGGTTTACTCTGGAAAATCATGCGTCAGTTTGAGTCTGCCTTTGAAACCAAACATTTCTACCTGGTGAAAAACGGTCAGGTGGGCTGGGTTTCTGCTTATGTGGATCAGACGATTTCCGGTAACTGATTACCTTTCTATCATCCAAAACAAAATCTGTACAACACCCAATCGTGCCGATGAAGGATATTAAAACTTCGCTGCTTGTGATGCTTTCTGTGGGACTGGTAGGCACCTGGATCTATCACCTCTACGACAAAACGCAGTACGCTTCCCAGCGTAAAGAAATCTTTATAAAGGATTCTATCGCCGTGGCCGAAGCTGTACAGGATTCCCTGCAGCAGCTCTATGCCCGTTCCATGCAAACCCTTGACCGGAAACTGGACTCCACTCAATTCGGGGCCGATTCGCTCCGGTTCACCCTGGAGACCAAACTGGTTGAAATCAACCGCCTCCGGAATGAGATTAATTCTATTCTGAAAAACAGGGGTGCCAGTCAGTCTGACCTGTTGACAGCCCGCCAGAAAATTAGCGAACTCCAGACCCTGGTGGATGATATGAAAGGACAGAAACTCAGTTTAGAAGAAGAAAAGCTGAAACTGGCGGAGACAATGACCCGGTTGAATGGAGAGATCAACGGTCTCCAGGACAATGTGAAAAAACTGGGCGATGAAAACAAATCCTTAGCGGAAAAAATGAACCTGGCCTCTCTTTTTGTAGCATCAGAAATTAAACTCAGCCCGGTTACGGTGAAGAACGATAAAGAAGTGGAGACCAACCAGGCGAAAAAAACCAGTAAACTGGTCATCTCCTTTACCGTACAGAATAATATCACAGACTTCGATGCCACGGATGTTTTTATCATCATTACCCAACCAGATGGGAAAGTCCTGACACCGGATGTGTGGGAATCCGCCACTCCCATGACCACCCATAGCGGCGACCGGAAAAGTTATACCCGGAAAGTCCGCTTTGAATACAGCAAAGGCGAAGCCAAACAAATGACCTTCTCTATAAATGCAGATGCCTACCAGACAGGCGCCTATTCGCTTCAGCTTTACCATAAAGGATATAAGGTAGGACAGACGAGTAAGAATCTTTACTAGTACTACTACGGCAGCTGGTTATAAAAAGTAAGTTTTTCATTCTTAGGAATTATTGGGAGAATGTGCCAATTAGCCAATGTGCCAATGTGCCAATTGACCTCCTGAGAGAAATTACAAAAAATTCACAATACACCCCTAAGGGGTGAAATGAAAACCTCATTCTCTTGTATTTTTTGCTACCAACAATGCTCCCCTACGGGGTGAGAAGATTTAATCTCAGGGCTGCAAGCTTCATCAGTCAGTAGTTTAATTGGCTAATTGGCATATTGGCACATTTGTATTATCTCTACTACATATACTTAAAGCCTATTGTCTTCTGAAACCCCTCCTAAAAAAAAAGTCCCGCCGAAGCGGGACCTGTATACTTATAACCCAATAACATTCAATTATCAAAACAGGTTGTAGCCATAGCTCAGGTAGTAAAGACCACCTACTGAGGGGCTGCCGAATCCGGTTCTGGCGTAGAAGTTACCGATGTTGGTACCACCGGCACGGAACGTGCTCTTGGTGCCAGCAGGACGGTAAGAGATCTGTGCATCCAGCCA
>JAKQJH010000122.1 GCA_029561255.1 Bacteroidota bacterium
TAACTGGGCGGGTGTACCGCTTTCGCCAAACGTATCTTTCGTACCTACATATTCGATGGGAATGGGGAAATTCTTTGCGGCCACCTGACTGATGGCATCACCCAGTCCGCCGATAATATTATGTTCTTCCGCCGTTACCGCACATTTCGTTTTGCGGATGGATTTCAGTACAGCTTCCTCATCCAGGGGTTTGATCGTGTGGATATTGATTACTTCCACGCTCAGTCCTTTTTCCCCCAGCTGGATACCGGCCTGTATGGCATTCCATACCAGGTGACCGCAGGCAAAGATGGTGACATCGGTTCCTTCGGAGAATTGCTGGGCTTTCCCGATCTCAAAGGGTTTATCAGCGGTAAAAATGGGCCATACCGGGCGACCGAAACGCAGGTAAACCGGACCTTCATAATCCGCAACCGCCATGGTGGCTGCTTTGGTCTGAGCATAATCGCAGGGTACAATCACGGTCATACCGGGCAGCATTTTCATCAGTCCGATATCTTCGAGGATCTGGTGCGTGGCTCCATCTTCACCCAGGGTAAGTCCGGCGTGGGAGGCACAGATCTTGACATTTTTGCCGCTATAAGCTACAGACTGGCGGATCTGGTCATAAACCCGTCCGGTAGAGAAGTTGGCAAAAGTGGTGGTATAAGGAATTTTACCACCAATGGTCAGACCGGCAGCTACCCCGATCATATTGGCTTCGGCAATACCGCACTGAATAAAGCGGTCCGGGAATTCTTTAATAAACTGATTCAGTTTCATGGACCCCAGCAGGTCGGCCGTCAGGGCCACCACATTCGGGTTCTTACGGGCGGCTTCCACAATACCATCTCCAAAACCACTGCGGGTGTCTTTATTACCGGTGGACTGAATCTCCTTTAATGACATGATTATGCTTTTTTGTGCCGCAAAAGTAAGGCGCTTGTGCCAATGGGCAATGATTAAAAAGATCCCCGGGCTTAATTCAATTCCCCGTACTGGCTGCTGAAAACGGTTTCATCGGCCTTAAGCCGCAGTTCCCATTTCCAGGCGGTGGACATAATATCTTCCAGGGTGTATTTGGGGTTCCAGCCCAGTTCTTCACGGGCCAGGTCGTTATTGGCGTAGATCGCCACCACATCCCCCGGGCGACGGGGGGCAATTTCGTAATTCAGTTTTGTACCGCTTGTTTTTTCAAAAGCCTGGATGGCCTCCAACACGGTGATCCCGCTGCCGGTACCCAGATTGAATACTTTACAGAGTTCCTGTTGTTTGCCACTTTCCAGGTATTGCAATGAAAGCGTATGGGCATGGGCCAGGTCACAAACATGGATATAATCCCGCAGGTTGGAGCCGTCGCGGGTGGGATAGTCATTTCCAAATACATGCATTTTCTCAATACGGCCGATAGCCGTCTGTGTAATGGCCGGTACCAGGTTCTGGGGTTTGCCCAGGGGCATTTCACCAATAATGCCGGAGGGATGTGCACCAGCCGGGTTGAAATAACGGAGCAGGATGTTTTTGGACTTGGCAGCTTTGGCAAATTCATTAATAATCTGCTCGCTCATCTGCTTGGTATATCCGTAAGGGGATTCTGCTGGCTTGGGACTGGTTTTTTCGGTAACCGGTATTTCGTCAGGTTCTCCGTACACGGTGCAGGAAGAAGAGAATACAAAATGAGGAATCTGGAATTCCTGCACACATTTCAGCAGGTTGATCAGGGATACCAGGTTATTCTCAAAATACATCAAGGGTTGGGCTACGGATTCACCCACCGCTTTGTAAGCTGCAAAATGAATGATACCGGTAATGTCAGTATTCTCCTGGAAGATCGCGAACGTATCGTCGAAATTGCAGAGATCGACTTTATAGTTCTTCACTTTTTTACCCGTGATTTTTTCTACGCCCAACAGGATGTTGGGATTAGAACGGGAATTGTTATCCACTGAAATTACTTCATAGCCGTTTTCCAGGAGGTCCACAATGGTATGTGAACCAATAAAGCCGCAGCCGCCTGTTACAAGTATTTTTGCCATATAAATTAAAATCCCGACAAAAGTCAGGATTTTAATTGGTAAAAATACTTTCGGGAGTCAGGTCAGAATAATTTCACAATAAAGTACACACCGCCGGCCAGTAATCCGCTGATCGGGATGGTCAGCACCCAGGCCCAGATCAGGTTGATCGTCACTCCCCAGCGTACGGCGGATAAACGTTTGGTGGCGCCGACTCCCATGATTGCCCCGGTAATAGTATGGGTGGTACTAACGGGGATCTTCAGGGCTTCGGTGATAAATAAGGTAAGGGCACCGGCGGTTTCAGCGGCCACTCCTTCAAAAGGTGTCACTTTCGTGATCTTGGTACCCATGGTTTTTACAATCTTCCATCCACCACTCATGGTACCCAGACCAATAGCGGCATAACAGGCAATGGGTACCCATGGTGGCATGTCTTTAAAATCAGCAATATTTCCACCGGCTATCAGGGCTGCTGTTATGATCCCCATTACTTTCTGTGCATCATTACCACCGTGTCCGATACTGAAAGCGGCCGAGGAAATCAGCTGTAAACGCTTGAACCATTGGTTGGCTCTATAGGCATTCAGTTTGCTCAGGTACAGGGAGAAAGTGGCCATGGTGAGCAGGATAAAGCTCAGCAGGATCCATTTGAAATTCTTGGAGTAGAAAATAACCTGGTTGATATAACTCTCATAATGTGTTTTCTTGGCTAATACGGCCCGGTCGAATTCGAGGCTAAGTGACAGGAAGGCTAAAACGAAGATGATCACGCCAACGGAGAATATTTTGGAAGTCCATCCTTTTTTAAAGGAACTTAAAAACCAGAGTGACATAATAAAGGCCATCAGCATACCCATGAGTGGTGCAAACAGGATAAAACTGGCGGTCTTCAGAATTATCGGGGAGTTTACGGCACTGAATCCGCCGGCAGCAATTGCCGCTCCGGCAAATCCGCCAATCAAGGTATGGGAAGAGGAGGAGGGAATACCCAGCCACCAGGTCAGCAGGTTCCAGGCAATAGCGGCAATCAGTCCGGAGAAAATCACCCGCATCATCTCCCCTTGCAGGATATGATCCGGTTTTACCGTTTTAGCGACTGTGTCCGCTACACCATGGTCTTTGAAAATGAAAAAGGCAAGCGAGTTAAAAACCGCTGCCCAAAGTACCGCCTGAAAGGGAGTCAGTACTTTGGTGGATACCACGGTGGCAATGGAATTCGCCGCATCATGGAATCCGTTGATATAATCAAAGATCAGCGCCAGGACGATGATCGTTATCAGGAATGAAGTCATAATTGTTAATCAGGTGTGGAGGAATATCGTTTAGGCGTACTTGATAATGATGGATTCGATTACATTGCTCGCATCCTCGCATTTATCGGTAACGATCTCCATTACCTGGTAGATCTCTCTTTTCTTGATCACTTCTTTGGCATCGGGTTCGGTGGCAAAGAGGCGTTCGATACTCATGTCAAACACATCGTCGGCCTGGTTTTCCAGGCTGTTGATCTTCACCAGGGCTTCAGTGATCTTGCGCATATTTTTCATATCACGCAGTTCAGTTACTGCAATTTTAATCTGCTGGCAACCCTGCTCGATCAG
>JAKQJH010000130.1 GCA_029561255.1 Bacteroidota bacterium
TATACGATGTTTCCAACGGCTATCTCGTCAGTAAATTAAAACTGCCGGAAGGCACTGCCACTTACGAAATGTTCAACTTCAGTTATTGCAATGGAATGTATTGGTTTTTTAATCAGGAACTGAGAACCTGGACAGGATGCAAGTAAGAAAAGCATCAAGATACAAGACACCAAGAAGCCAAAGAAATTCCAAATAACAAATCCCAAAACCTCCTTAGAAGGTTTTGGGATTTGTTTTGGTGCTTATTTGGCATCTTGGATCTTGCTTTGCCCTCTGTAGCTTTAGCGAAAGAGGGGCATCTTGGTTCTTCAAAACAAATCACCAATCAAACTAATAAGTCCTCCCAATTGTGTCACAAGCCGCCTTCAGCAACGAATTTCCATCCATCGCATCTTGTCCTTTCTCCCAAAACATCACACCGGCCGCAATATCCTTGGCCAGTTTGGCTTTGCGCTTGGTGGTGTATTGTCCGTTGTAGTAGACGGTGTACGAAGGAAAAGTTGTGGTGGATACCGTGGCTGAATCGTATTGCGGATTACCGCCAGCGGCAAGAATATCTTTATAGGTTTTGATAGTGCCGCTCTGTGTCATACCCGAAGGACGGCCATAGGCCGGAATACCCAGTACCGCTTTAGCGGCCGGCATACCACGGGTAGTGAGCCAGTAATTGAGACAGACGGTAGCCAGGGTATAATCACTGTGATGGCGGTAAGGCGTGCTGGTACTGAAATCATCATAGGCCATGATATTAAAGAAATCCACGTAAGGGAAGATTTCATTTTTAATGGCATCCCGGATACCTCCCGCATATTTTCCGGCTGTAACGGCGGCGGATAAATAATAACGGGCATCCCGGTGAAGTGTATCCGATAATTCTTTCATTAATGCCGTAAACGTGACATCCGTACCATCGGAGGTACTTGGGAATTCCCAGTCCATATCAACCCCATCCAGGTTATTGGCGCGGACGACGGCCATCACGCTTTTAATAAAATTGGTGCGGCCTGCCGCGGTGGAAGCCATGTTTTTAAAATTGGTCTTGCCATCACCTGTGCCATCATTGATACCCAGCAGGATCTTCGCATTATTGGCCCGGGCCTTGGTAACCGTAGCCGCCAGTGTGCTACCGGATGTGGGTGCTGAAATGGTACCCGATCCATTGACCCCGTAAAACGCATAGACCACCACATTGGTCATCCGGAATTTCACATCCGGAATATCCGCCAACACCCGGTAGCTGGGCATATAACCCACTACATAATAACCAAGGGAGGCCGGCGGCGTAATCACGATATAAGTGAAGGACTGCACCGTGCCGGTACATCCGGTGGCAGAACCTCCGGTGTTTTTTGGCAGTGCATACCAGTAATAGGTGGTATTGGGTGTGGCGGGTATCGTATAAGTGGTACTGGTACCCGTTACATTGGCGGCGATCAGGGTAGTGGGGACAGCCGTGGTGCCGAGGTATATGTCATAGGCACTGGCCGTACCTACGGAATTCCAACTGAGGGTGACACTGGTACTGGTAACAAAGGATCCATTGGCCGGGGCATTGCCGCTAGAACAACCTGGCACCGGATTGGGGGGCGGATTGGGCGTATTACCTTTTTTACCGCAGGAATAAACCAGGAAAAGGGCGGCCAGTATGACCGCAGCGAGTTGATTTTTTTGCATAAGCAGTGATTGCCCCCCAAAATACTCGATTCAGATGAAAGTCAGGTCCCATAAAACCGAATTTCAGTAGGTTTGCCCCCTAAAATCACATGTATGAAGAAGATTTTCCTGACGATTGTACTATTTCTTTCCCTGGCCCTGAAATCCATGGCCGATGAAGGAATGTGGCTGCCACTTTTATTAGGACAGCAGGTTTATAATGATATGGTGAAAAAAGGTCTTAAACTCACCAAGGATCAGCTTTACAACATCAACAAAGCATCGCTGAAAGACGCGATTATCATCTTTGGTGGTGGCTGTACGGGCGAGATCGTAAGTGCCGAAGGACTGATTTTTACCAACCACCACTGCGGATACAATGCTATTGCTTCGGCCAGTACGATGGAACATAATTACCTCCAGAATGGTTTTTATGCCCGTAACAAAGGTGAAGAAATCCCCACCACCCTCAGTGTGCAGTTTCTCCTGCGCATTGATGATGTAACCAAAGAAGTGATGGACTCCCTGCAGGGACTCAGCGGGACAGAACGCGTGGCGAAACAAAACGCTGTACTGGCTGCCATCAATAAAAGAATGAGTGATGCCGGTCAGTTTATCGAGACCCGTGTCAGCCCGCTTTTCAAAGGCAACCAATTCCTCGCCTTCGTTTATCAGCGTTACTCCGATATCCGGCTCGTAGGCACCCCGCCCGAGAGTGTAGGTAAATTCGGTGGTGATACTGACAACTGGGAATGGCCCCGTCATACCGGCGACTTCTCCGTGTTCCGTGTTTATGCCGACGCCGATGGCAAACCCGCCAAATTTGCGGAAGGCAACAAACCCATGAAACCCAAATGGTACCTGCCCGTTTCTTTACGTCCGTTGAAAGATGGCGACTTCTCCATGATCTGGGGTTATCCCGGTGGTACCAACCGTTACGAAAGTTCATATGGTATCAAGATCGCTACAGATATCAACAACCCGACCCTGGTAAAACTCCGGGATGCAAGGTTGAAATATATGTTTGAGGAAATGAAGAAAGACCCTGCGGTGAAACTGCAGCTCGCTTCCTCCTATGCAGGCATCGCCAACTATTGGAAATTCTTTGATGGCGAAACCAAGCAGTTACTGAAATACGATGTGTTCGGGCAAAAACAGACAGCTGAAACAAAGTTCAATGCCTGGGCTAAAGGAAAACCTGAATATGAAAACCTGTTTGCCGACTGGGGTAAAGCCTATGATGCCTGGAGACCTTACAGCAAGCATCGTGTGTATATTGTAGAAGGCGTGATGGGTTCCCCGCTGATCGCTTTTGCCGGTTCCCTGATGCAGGTGGAAGCGGCAATGGTAAAGACCGGTTCTTCCAAAGCCGATATTGCCAAAGCCGTGGAAGCAGCCAATAACCAGCGCACCAATTTCCTGAAAGATGAAAACAAAACTTCGGATGAAAATATACTGGCTGCCGTAACCCGTATGTTCTATGAGGATGTAGAC
>JAKQJH010000185.1 GCA_029561255.1 Bacteroidota bacterium
ACGGCTTTTAATCCATAGAGTTTCCGCATTTTCCCATCCACTTTAGCTTTGGCAGTGGCTTTCAGGTCTACAGAACTATCTCCTTTCTGGATACTGATTAAATCAATGGCAGGTGAAATCAGTTCCACTTCCTCCGGGGCAGCCACAGCCGCTGCGGTATCGGTCGCAGCCGGGGCTCCGCTGTCAGTTTGTGCCAGCATCGATGCTGGCCGAAGCAGACAAACCAGCAACACAGCCAGCAGGCACAAAGGCCTCATTGAGCTGCGGGGGGATATAAATTCTTTTACTTGTTTCATATCTTTTTATTTAAGCAGGGTCTATAATCAATTAACTTATTCGTGATGCAGCAAGTGTTTTTCGTGTTCGGTATGGGTGTCTTCCAGCCCGGACACAGGTACAACGGTTACAAACTTGGACATCACGGTAAAGAATAAAAGGAAAGTGGCAACACCGGCAATAGTCAAAGCCCATTCAGGCCAGGTAGCAGCGTACTTCACATATTCAGCCCTTGTATCCTGCATGGGTAACAGGGTGGTTTCGAGGGTGGGTACAATGATCAGGTAACGTTTCACCCACATCGCGATCACCATCATAAAGGCCGCAAACGTGATAGGTCCTGGTTTTCTGGTGGCCGGAATAGCAACGATCAGTATCGGTAAGGCAATACCGGCAACATTGGTAAACAGGGTCCACCAGCCATATTCAGACGTACTGAATAATTTATGGATTAGTTCACTGTCCCATTTTTCTGATGCAAACCAGTCCGTAAAATATTCAGAGAAAGTAAAGTACCCGTAACCCGCTGCCAGCACCAGCATCAGGTATCCGAGATACTTGAAATGCTTATCGGTAAAATAATAATCCAGTTTATACATTTTGCGGTAGAACCACATGGCCACGATCAGTAAACCACAACCGGAGTAAACCGCACCCAGTACGAAGTAAGGACCAAAGATGGTACTGTGCCATCCCGGACGGAGGGTCATACCAAAGATCCAGGACAGAATAGAAGCCACCATGATGGCCAGCGGAATCATAATGATCGCCATCAGGTTTTGGGAAATAATCAGGTGTCTTTTCTGACTGGCAGCTCCACGGTAACCAAGGGCCAGGAATTTATACACTTTTTGTTTCCATTTAGGGATGTTCAGTTTGGCATCCCGGTAAACGGAAAGATCCTTGATCAGGGCCAGCCACAGGAAGAGGACACTGCCTGCAAAGAAAGTGACCACGGCCATTACGTCCCAGGTCAGGGGCGACTGGATCCGCGGATAAATGAACAGGTGATGCATCCGGTCAAAGCGACCCACGCAAAGCAGGATGAAGATCGGACCGACAATCACGGAGATCAGGGTCATAAACTGGGCCAGTCGAATGATTGGTTTCCCCCATTTTACTTTAAACAGATGGAGCAAACCTGCAATAATAGCACCGGCATAACTCAGCCCGATAAAGAAGATAAAGTTGACAATAAAAAGCCCCCATACCACATTATCCCGCATACCGGTCACGCCATGTCCTTTTGCAATCTGCAGGTAAAGGGCATACAGACCTACTAAAATGCAAATGACAAAAAAAATGCTCCAGCCCCAGGCACGTTTGCCATATGTTTCAATATTCTTCCGTTGGTAATCGAAAGCTTCTTTTTGGTAGGTGTTGAGTTCCATAATTACTATTTCATTAAATAGATGAACAATGGACCGGCTTATTCAGCTGATTCCTTTTTACCAAGAATATCCTTGTATTCTTTGAAGCGTTCCTGGATGGATGAGTCCGCATCCTGGAAGCCTTTTTCTACAGGGAATGAGCGGTCCTTCGGCGGCAGGTAATATACCCGGGGTTTAGTCCCAAGTTCTTCCATATAGCGGTATCCGGCGCGATCCGTGATCAGTTTGGTAAAGCTGACAGTGTCAAGACCGTTACTGACGGTATCTTCATTTTCATCGCCGAAATAGAATACACCATTGGGACAGGCTTCCACACATGGAGGGAGGAGTCCTTCACGGGCGCGGTCCGGACAGAAATCACATTTTTCCACCGTACCCACTTTGGCGGGGATACCGGTTTCGGGTGAATAGGCCAGGTCGCGGATATCCATCGGCAGTTCAGGTTCGTCCCAGTTAAATACGCGGGTAGAATAGGGGCAGGCGGCCATACAGAATTTACAACCGATACAACGGTCGTTATCGATCAGTACCAGTCCATCCTGTCTTTTAAACGTAGCATCCACCGGGCAAACTTTCACACAGGGCGGGTTGTCGCAATGGAAACATTGTTTGGGGAACCAGTAAGGGGCTCCTTTATCACTGTCTTTGAGCAGTTTTACCGTCAGCCACTCCTGTTCTTTCGGGCGGTAGTGCCATTTCTGACAGGCGGAAATACAGCTACGGGCATTCTTACAGTTGGCCAGGTCAACCACCATTACAAACCTTTTGCCCGCGATTCCTTCGCGTGCTTCGAGTTTGGATACTATGGACATATGTTCCTGGTGATTCAGGTAGGCGGAGTCAATCTCTACAATTTCTCCATTGGGAGAAAGCAGTTTTACTTTATCACCGGCCGGTGCTTTTTTGGAAGAGCAGGAACAGGCCAGGCTGCCGCAGGTGGCAGTGGCAACGGTGGCAATAGCGGCAGTTTTTAAAAAACCCCGCCGGCTTTGGTCATTTATCTCTTCCTGTTTCATTAGTATATATTAATAAGTTGATTTCGGAAATGCTTAGTTGTTCTCTTTGGAAGGATTCTCCATCCAGTTTAAGATCTCTTCTTTACTGGCTTTTTTCTTACCGGTTACCTGGTCAAACACGGCTTTATCCACTTCCACCAGTTTACCATCCGGTGTCAGCATTTTAATTTTTTCTGTTTCCTTTTTGGTGAGGAAAGAAGAGAAAAAACCCCGGCGGGATTGGTCGTTGTTGTTTTTGTTGTTGCCCATATTAAATGAATTTTTAATTCAACGAATTAAAAGACAGTGCAACTTAAAATTGACTGATTGACAATCTCATGACAGTAGTCAAGCATTAAAGTGAGAAACGTCACAGTGATCCGTTTTAGAAAGCAATTAGTAAGGCATGTGACAAAAGTCATATTACGGTCAGCTGCTTGTCATGAAACTGTCACCATTGCATGAGATAATTTTGAAATGCATTTAAAAGGGAAAGTTCTTTTCAAAAGCATCAATTCTCAATCTAAACTGATTTTTATGAAAAAGGTTTCATTAGTCCAATCGGCGGTACTTTTCTTCTGCGGACTGTTTCTGACAGCTTCCGTATTTCAGTGTACTAAGACCGGTGATGTTATTAAAAATCTGGACAGATCTTATGCAGGGGGGGCCGACTCCACGTTGTATGCTTCATTTTATGAAAGCAACAATGTTCAGCATACAGATGGTACACCCGATGTAAATGATGTTATTAAGTTCAGGGGTGTGCAGACAATCCTGCATGAGTATTGTGGTTCATCCAACTGCCATGGTGGTCCGATCAAACCCCAATTTGATACCTATGCAGAGATCATGAAGTTTGTAACAGCCGGCAGTCCGGAAACCAGCAAACTCTGGGAGTATATCACAACCAATGATTTTAACAAAGCAATGCCTCCGGTTAACTCATCCTTCGAACTGGGAACCACCGATAAGGCAGTTATTTATAACTGGATTAAAAACGGCGCTAAAGAAAGACCTGATCTGGCAGACTTCAGACCTGCCGCGATCCGTATTATTAATGATGGTTGCGGTTCTGCCAACTGTCACAACCAGGCCACTGCCACCGGCGGATGGGCCCG
>JAKQJH010000134.1 GCA_029561255.1 Bacteroidota bacterium
TCGATTTCCTCGAGCAGGTCCTTAATAGGCTTCTCAAAGTCAATATATTGCCGGTTTTTATCGGATGGCATAGGCTTATTTATAGGCGGCTAAATTAAGGATTATCTAATAATAAGCCGCTGATACACAAATAGTGAAATAAAATCACTTTTCCCCAGATTATCAAACAAAGAATAAGATCTTAATCAAAAGGTATTTTTGAAATTCAAACTTTTCATTTTTTTGTATTATACTATTTTTATATATAACTGATACCTTCTATCTCAGGCAACAGGAAATGAACCTAATCTGTCTTGGTTTTATTCCCGGACACACTCTTCAAATAGAAAAACCCGGCAACGCCGCTGATAACAGAAGCCAGCAGCACGGCTATTTTTGAATTGACGATCAGGAAAGGATCTTTAAAGGCCAGAAGGGTGATAAAAACGGACATGGTGAACCCGATACCTCCCAACATTCCGGCTCCTAAAATCAGTTTCCAGTTTAATTCAGCTGACAACGAACTTAGCTTCAACTTAACTGCAGCCCAGGCGAACAAAAAGACACCAACCGGTTTACCTGCCAACAAACCCAATAATATACCCAGGCTGTTCTTAGTTGACATCTGAGAAAACCATCCTTGCGTGAAAACAATACCGGTATTGGCCAGGGCAAACAGCGGTACAATGATAAAGGCAACCGGTTTATGCAAAAAATGTTGCAACCGGTAGGATGGTGTCTTTTCATCGCCATTCCCAAATGGCAGAGCAAAGGCAAGCAATACCCCGCTGATCGTGGCATGCACACCGGACTGTAACATGCAATACCACATTACCACGCCCGGAATCAGATACCACCATAAACTGTAAAACCTTAACCGGTTAAAAACGAGTAATAAACCAAAAATGCTTATTGATATACCAAAATAAAGAAGCGAGAACGTCTTTGTATAAAATAAGGCGATAATCATGATCGCGCCCAGGTCATCAATAATGGCAAAGGCGGTAAGAAATACTTTGAGTGAAACGGGCACTTTATTCCCAAGGAGTGAAAGGATGCCAAGTGCAAAAGCAATATCCGTTGCCATTGGAATTCCAAAGCCAACCTGGCTGTCTGTTCCCTGGTTAAAAAAGAAATGGATTAAGGCAGGTATGGCCATTCCGCCGGCAGCTGCCACAAATGGCAACGCGGCATTTCTTAAACTTGACAATTCACCGCTGTAGAGCTCCCGTTCAATTTCGAGTCCTACGAGCAGGAAAAAAAAGGCCATCAATCCATCATTGATCCAGTACTCAACAGAATGCCGCAGGTGAATACCACCAGTATCAAACCCGATGTTGGAATGCCAGAAGTGCAGGTAACTTTCTCCGAAACTGCTGTTCGCTATAATAATTGAAATAAGCGTACAGGTGATGAGAGTGAATCCTCCTGCTTTTTCGCTATTAAAAAATTCGTTAAATAACCTGGAAACAGTCTGTTTCATTCAATTTATTTTAATTTATAAATCCGAAACCCGTTAAGGTGATAAAACGGCTAATGAAATTTAAACAAGGATCACAGTAAGACCGGATTAGACTTCGCTTTTGTATGCTACCTTCTGCCGAAAATCAAATACAATAATAAAACTCTTGATATTGGTCAGATGAAGGGTACCCGGCAAAACGGAAGAATTGTAAAAATAAAAAAAGACTGCCTGAATATTCAAACCGTCTTTTTCTTGCGGACCGGATCCCGAATCGGTTCGGGACGACCTCCGCCGTGACAGGTACACGCCATAGACATAAAAAAAGCTCCACATTTTTGTGAAGCTTTTTTCTTGCGGATCGGATCCCGAATCGTTTCGGGACGACCTCCGCCGTGACAGGTACACGCCATAGACATAAAAAAAGCTTCACATTTTTGTGAAGCTTTTTTCTTGCGGACCGGATCCCGAATCGGTTCGGGACGACCTCCGCCGTGACAGGGCACAAAAAAAGCTTCACATTTCTGTGAAGCTTTCTTGCGGACCGGACGGGACTCGAACCCGCGACCTCCGCCGTGACAGGGCGGCATTCTAACCAACTGAACTACCGATCCTTCCAACCCTTCCTCTCTTTACCCGCTCTGGTTGCCAGCCTGACAACTTATTGTGAGCAAAGCGATTCAGCGATTTTTAGGACGGCAAAGATAGGCCTGCCGCCTTTTTTATCCAAAAGTTTTTTCTCAAATTTTGGTCTTTTTTAACCCCCTGATCAGCTAACTCCCGGTTTTCGATGAAATTTCCCCCATTCCCTCCGCAAAATCCTCCTTTTCACCTGTTTCAACGACCGCATTTTAAGCTACCGCGCAATTATTTAGTGCTTAGAAGTTCCCCTTAGTAGAGGCTGTTGACTACCGACTCCCGACTGCCGACTACTGACTGCTTACTGCCGACTGCCAACTGCCGACTGCCTCAAATCCCCTCCGTCGACATCACCACAAAATCTCCGGGAAACTGAACGGTGCCATCTTCCTCCGCAGTTATAAATACTTTGTCAGGCTTTGCGGAAGATACCGTGTGAAAATCGGCGGTCAGCTTTTTGGAAAATTGCTTCGTTGAACTATTGATCAGGCCAACATTCTTCGGATACTCATTGTTTGAAACCAGCCAGATCACATATACTTTCTTTCCGGCCTGTAATCTTTCTGCTTCGGCCAGGTTATTGACTTTCACGTCGATTGCGTAATTAGAATTCTTGTCTTTTTTTACCTTGATAAATCCACGGGCGGCTGGTACTTTAGAAGAAGTATTGAGGGTAATTTTTTTGGCACAGGCACTGAGCAGGAGCACTGCCATTGAAAGGAAAATTCCTGCTGCAATTGTTCGCTTTAAGGTAACTGAATGCATAAATTGTATTTAAAATGAATAAAATTGTTGTTTGATGAATAACATTTGTATGATCTGTTTCCGACCTGAAAGTAAGAGGACATCACGGCAAAGTAGCAGCCTCGCTACCGGTCTGCTGCCCTTCCTTTCCGGTTGGCACAATTAATACCGGAATACGGGTATGATGCAATACATATGTTGTGATGCTACCCAACGGTATCATTTCCAGCCATCGCCGGCTGTGGGATCCCATAATAATCAGGTCCACCTTCATCTCTTCGGCTGTCGATATAATAATTTTTCCGGGATCACCTTCCTTTACCAGGGTTCTCATCTCCGGATGTCCCAGGTGTTGCCTTGTCTTTTGAAGGTATTTCTCCGTGCCCCCGAGAATCTGATCAAGTTCCAGAGGTCCGGTTTGTTCCGGATTCATATAGCCGGTAAAGCCCATAATCGGATTGTAACCTTCCGATACATAATAGGCCGGACTATCAATAACATGAAGCAACGTCCCCACATCACCGGATTCACTGCACAGCGACACCCCGGTTTCAGCAACTTTTTGTGCACTTGGATCATAATCCAACGCGATTAATATTTTTTTCATGTTAAATTATTTTTTTCAGGCAACGGTTCAGCCTCGTGTTGTGTGGAATAGTTTTCTAACAGCTTCTTTAATGAATCACGATATTCCTTCAGGCTTTTAATCGTTATTTCCTGATCGCTGTTTACAGGATGGGCAACAGGCATCTCCGGCATAAACTTCGTTAACTCCGGAAATTGTTCCTGTATCCGCATGGTAGTGCTTAAAATATCCGCCATTATGCTTTTGTAAGTTGCCATAATTTTTTAATTAATGATACTATTCAGATGCCTGCCGCAACGGGCTCCTCCTGATGTACCGGATAATCAGTATACCCTTTATCTTCCGCCGTATAAAATAAATCCGTTTTCAACTCTTTTTCCAGGGGCCAATGATTGATGAATCTTTCCACGAGGTCAGGGTTATTAATAAACGGCCTCCCAAAAGCCACCAGGTCCGCCATTCCATCTTCAATTACATCCCTCGCCCTTTCAAGGTCATACCCTCCACAAACGATCAGCGTTTTGGAAAAGTTCTTGCGGATCATCTTTTTAATAAGAAACGGAACTACCGGTGCCCCCATGGAAGTATGATCCACCAGGTGGATATAGGAAATACCAATCTTGTTTAATTTCTTTGACAAGTGCTGGTAAGTGGGATCTGTTTCCGGATAGGGTGACATATCACCCGCCACTCCATAAGGTGATAAACGGATGCCTGTTTTATCCTTCCCGATCGCAGCAGAAACCGCATCAACCACTTCCAATACAAACCGGCAGCGGTTCGTAATACTGCCTCCATATCCATCTTCACGGATATTAGTGACCGGTGAGAGAAATTGTTCCAACAAATATCCATTGGCCCCATGAAGCTCCACCCCATCAAATCCGGCGGCAATAGCCCGCTTGGCGGCAGCCACATATTCAACAATGACTGTTGAAATATCATCCTCAGTCATTACTTCCGGTACAGGATAATCCTGTAACTGCTTTGCATCGGTCCACATCTTACCCGCGGGTTGTACGGCAGATGGAGCAATAATACGGCTGCCTTCCGGCATATTCAACGGATGACTGATCCGGCCGCAATGCATTAACTGAATAATTATCTTTCCTCCATTTCCATGCACGGCCTGGGTAACCTTATTCCAGCCTTCCTCCTGTTGGGAAGTAAAAATCCCCGGTATACGTGCATAACCCAGCCCATTTGCAGAAGGTGAAGTGCCCTCAGTGATTATTAAACCGGCTCCTGATCGTTGCCGGTAATATTCAGCCATCATTTTATTGGGAATATTACCTGTTGCCCGGCACCGGGTCATAGGAGCCATGACGATCCGGTTATGCAAAGTTCCCTCGCCAATGAATAAGGGATCAAATATGTTTTGCTGTTTCATTCTTCCGTCTTTTAATCCAGGTGTGCCCGTAAAAACCAGGCCATCTTCTCATGTACTTCCATAATACCGGTTACAAAATCACTGCTGCCCGCGTCTTTATACTCCTCCGCAAACCGGTGAATATTTTCCCGGCAGCGGATAATGATAGTTTCATGATCCATCAGTAACTCTTTTATAAATCCCTGGCTGTCATTCTTATCACCACTCTCGGTCAGCTGGGTTAGTTCCAGGTATAACTTCAGTGAACCCGCCGCATAATGCCCGATCGTACGGATCCGTTCCGCCACTTTATCAATAATGTCATCAAGTTGAGTAAACTGACCTTCAAAAAAAGTATGCTTCTCAAAAAAGTCAGGCCCTTCCACATTCCAGTGCGCATTCTTTGTTTTGGTATAAAGCACATACTCATCTGCCAGGATTACATTTAGTTCATTAGCTACCGCCTTCAGGTTAAGCCCGGTAACTCCAATTTCTGCTTTCATTTTATTTGTTGTTTTAATCATTGTAGTCATACTATAAAGTTCGATCTAAAGCGTTGGTTTCGTATTGTATGGTATTCACAAATAGTATCATCTTTCACAGGTATACCTCTGAGAAGCACTTGTTTAAACCGGATGGAAAAAAAATAACCCGGAAATCTGCAACATTCCGGCAAAGTGGTATAAGTATTGGCTGGCTCAGATTGATCAATTTTGCATAGATCGATTTCTTTTTCCCGGCAACATCGTTTAAAACAAATTTTTATGAAACCGTTGATCCTTATTTCAGCAGCCACGCTGCTTGTTTTTACTTCCTGTACCTCTACCAAAATTGTCAGTAGCTGGAGAGAACCTGACAAACAGGTGACCGTTGACAAACTGAATAAAGTACTTGTACTGGCTTTATTCAAGGACGAAACAAGCCGCTATAAAGCGGAAGACCAGATGGTACAATACCTGGATGGTAAAGGAGTGGCCTCCTATAGTTATCTCAAAACCAGTTTCAATGAAAACAATGAAGAAGCCCTGCGGAGAAAAATAAAAAACGATGGCTTTGACGGAGCAGTGACGATGCGGCTCGTGGATGTGGACAAGGAAAAAACCTATACGCCCGGCATCGGCTCTTCCTATCCCAACTACTACCGCAACTTCAGTGGCTACTATTACCGCAGTTGGTCCTATTTTTCCAACCCGGGTTATTACTCCACTACAAAAACTTATACCGTTGAAACCAATGTGTATTCCATCAAAGAAGACCGGATTATCTGGACCGGACTTACTGAAACCACTGATCCGGATGGTGTCGATAAAATGACCGCTGAAATCACCAAAGTGGTTTTTAAAAAAATGATCAAAGAAGGTTTTATCAATAAGTAAACCGGTGATTCAAGTCAATTTTATAAAAATATAACACATAATATAATTTTAACATAAAGGGGGGCTTTTATATCCATTATGCGGATAAGTAAGGCCCTTCCCGTTTTCTTGATGCTAAACATCTCCCCTAAGGCAAGAAAGGCCCTGTTTTTGCGTTAATTGGGCCTTAGGTTTTGATTAATTAGCAGCTATGAAAAATAAGTTCAGGGGCCTCTATCTCTTTATTTCTTCTATTGTCATCAGTGTCATCCACTTATCATTTGGATTTGCAAAAAACACCGGCCACCTGGCCCGGCAGTTATTCAATTCAGGTGACTCCGTTATTCATACGACCTCCGATTCCCTCTTTTTCAGCCCTGAAATAAAGTCAGTTTATGACAGTTTGCAACTGAATCTGAAAGGACTTAGCCGGGAAGCCTACGATTATGCAAAAAAAGGACTGGACCAGTTGCTGGCACAGGGACGAATCATGAATCAGTCCATTATTTCAATTGTGGATTTTAGTCTGCCCAGTACCGAGAAAAGACTCTTTGTGATTGACCTGAATCATTATAAAATTCTATTCAACACGCTGGTGGCCCATGGCCGCAATAGTGGAAAAGAAATGGCTTTCGCCTTTTCCAACCAGCCTTCTTCCTATAAAAGCAGTCCGGGGTTTTACACCACTTCAGATACGTACATGGGGAAAAACGGCTATTCCCTGCGGCTGGAAGGACTGGAAAACGGGATCAATGACAAAGCCCTGGAAAGAGGGATTGTGATCCATGGAGCCGGGTATGTAAACCAGTCGTTGGCCAATGAGCAGGGCTATATCGGCCGCAGCCAGGGTTGTCCCGCTGTTCCTGCCCGGGAAGCCCTGCCGATCATCAACCGGATCAAAAACGGCACCCTGCTTTTTATCTACCACCCTGCTTATATTAAACGGTCCGCCTTGCTTAATTAACCGCTGTTCATAACTCTCCATAGCAGGCTCAACTCATTGTGTATCTTTGCACAATTAATAAATGGTTATGCTTAAGATTGGCGTTATTGGCGTAGGTCACCTGGGAAAATTTCACCTGAATAACTGGAAAGAAATTGCCGGGGTGGACATCGTTGGCTTTTATGATCCCCATGATGAAAATGCAAAAGAAGTAGCCGAAAAATACCAGCTCCCCCGCTTCCTGGATGCGGAGGCCCTGATCGAATCCTGCGACGCCGTTGATATCGTGGCGCCCACCAATTTTCACTTTGAATGGTGCGAAATGGCCATTAAAAAAGGGAAACACGTATTCGTGGAAAAACCACTGGCTAATACGATGGAGGAAGCCCGGCAGCTGGTGAAACTGGCTGCTGAATCCGGTATCAAATTCCAGGTGGGACATGTGGAACGCTTCAACCCCGCCTTCCTTGCCCTGAAGGACATGGACCTGAAACCCATGTTCATCGAAGTTCACCGCCTGGCCCAGTTTAATCCCCGGGGCACTGAAGTGAGCGTGATCCTCGACCTGATGATCCACGATATCGATATCATCCTGAGTATTGTAAAAAGTGATGTGAAATCCATTTCTGCCAGCGGCGTAGCCGTAATGACCGAAACTCCGGATATTGCCAACGTGCGGATCGAATTCCATAATGGATGTGTGGCCAACCTGACCAGCAGCCGTATCTCCATGAAAAAGATGCGGAAAGTGCGGCTCTTCCAGAAAGACTCCTATATCGGCATCGACTTCCTCAATAAGAAAACAGAAATCATCAAACTCAAGGAAGAGACCGACCTCAATGTTTTCGCTTTCGATATTGAAACCCCTTCGGGCAAAAAAACGATCGCCATGGCCAATCCGGCTGTACCTGAGGTAAACGCTATTAAACTGGAACTGGAAGAATTCAGGGATGCCATTAAAAATAACAGCCGGACCGTAGTAAATGAAATGGATGGACTGATGGCCATGGATGTGGCCCACCAGATCCTCGAAAAAATCGGCCACAATGTGATCGCCCATTAATGCAGTCCGGCAAACAAATATCAGCAGGATGGTATGTGGCAGCCGATTATCTCACTGCCGCACTTGCCTGGTTTTGTTATTATCACTGGCGTAGCTGGATGCTCAATGATGCCGGAGCTTACCCGATCAGCCAGACGTCCTGGACCCTGATTTTCCTGATAGTGCCAGCGGGCTGGCTGATGTTGTATACGCTTGCCGGCACCTATAATCACCTGTATAAAAAATCAAGACTGGCCGAATTCACACTGACCTTTGTCTGCAGCCTGATCGGTGCCATTGCACTCTTTATCACTTTTGTTTTTAATGATTATGATCCGAAAAACGGGTATACCTATTTCTATTATGCGTTCTTCGTTTTGCTGGGTATCCATTTCTTCCTGACCTTCATCGGCCGCTGGCTGATCCTTCGGAAAGTAAAACGCCAGCTCCTGAGCGGCAACGTCTTTTTCAATACACTGATGATCGGCAGCCAGGAGAGTGCGATCCGGATCTTCCGCGAAACCGAACTGAATCTCCGTGACGGAGGCTACCGCTATACCGGTTATGTTACCCATGACCATAACGGGAAAAACGGCATTAGTAAATTGTTACCCAGGCTCGGGGAAATAGAAGAGATCGAACGCATCATCGATAAAGAAGATATAAAACTGGTCGTGCTCGCCCTCGAAAAGACAGAACAGCCCTTACTGGAAAACCTGATCAACCGGCTCAGTGAAAAAGATGTGGAAGTAAAGATCCAGCCAAGCACCCTCGATATTCTTTCCGGCTCCGTGAAGACAATGAGTGTAATGGGTGCCGCACTGATCGACCTGCAGACAGGACTCATGCAGCAATGGGAACAAAATATAAAACGCCTGATCGATGTACTGGCTTCCCTGATCAGCCTGATCCTGCTCTCCCCATTCCTGCTCTATTTAGCACTACGTGTAAAACTTTCTTCGGCAGGTCCCATTTTTTATTCACAGGAACGAATAGGCTTCAAGGGCAGACCATTCCGGATGTATAAATTCCGCTCGATGGTGAAGGATGCGGAAAAAGATGGCCCGGCCTTGTCTTCTGAAAATGATTCCCGCATCACCCGCTGGGGCAAAGTCATGCGCAAATGGCGCTTCGACGAATTACCCCAGCTCTGGAATATCCTGATCGGTGAAATGAGTCTTGTAGGCCCCCGCCCCGAACGCCGCTTCTATATCGACCAGATCATTGCCCGCTATCCCTTCTACAAATACCTGCTCAAAGTAAAACCGGGTCTGACCAGTTGGGGCATGGTTCAATACGGCTATGCCGAAAATGTGGATCAGATGATCGAACGCAGCAAATTTGATTTACTGTACATCGAAAACATCTCATTGATCCTCGATTTCAAGATCATGATCCATACGGTGAGGATTATCTTCAAAGGAAAGGGGAAATAGTCGGGAGTCGGCAGTAGGGAGTAAACAGCCCCTTCTGGGGAAGACTGGTTGAAATATCTACAACTCATAGACTTTCATGTCAACGACAATTTCTTAACCCCGTTAGGGGTGTAATTTCATTAGCCCAAGTGCGAAGAAAATGCCCGGAGCCCCTTTAGGGGTGAAATATTAATTGCTGCAATAAAACGCCTGATTAGATTTTTCCAGATATACGATTCTCAGTCTTTTTACTTTTAAATTTTGACTTTTGACTTCTTGCAATACCCCCAAGAAAGAACTACTTTTGAGAAACTGTCTATCCCATTGAAGAAAATACTTCTCCTGCTTATTCTATCCGGTCTCCTTACGAGGTCTTTCTGCCAACTGCAGACCCCTTCCGTTAAAACTTCAGAGGTCAAGGCTGGCGACTGGCGACTGAGCTACTGGCAACAAGAAGTCAACTATACTATCGACGTTTCCCTCAACGACGTTGATCACAGCCTCACCGGTTTTGAACAACTCGAATACATCAATAACTCCCCCGACACCCTGCGCTTTATCTGGTTTCACCTCTGGCCAAATTCTTATAAAAACGACAAGACTGCTTTCAGCGATCATATGCTGGAGAACGGCAGCACAAAATTCTATTTCTCCAATAAAGAAGAACGGGGCTATATCAACAAACTGGATTTTAAAGTCGATGGGGTCACGGCACAACTGGAAGATCATCCCCAGCATATCGATATCGCCAAACTGGTATTACCCGCCCCACTCGCACCCGGACAAAAAATTGCAATCAGTACTCCTTTCCATGTAAAACTGCCGTATAATTTTTCCAGGGGAGGACATGATGGACAAAGCTACCAGGCTACCCAATGGTATCCCAAGCCGGCGGTATACGACAAAGAAGGCTGGCACCCGATGCCTTACCTGGACCAGGGAGAATTTTACAGTGAATTCGGAAGTTTTACTGTAAAGATCACGGTGCCCAAAAACTATGTGGTGGCAGCCACCGGTGAATTGCAAAACCAGGATGAAAAAGATTGGCTGAAAACAAGAAGTAGTTATACCTGGGAACCCATTAAACAACGAATCAAAACAGCCGGCGGTCAATTCAAGACAACCTACCAGCTTTTTCCGGATTCAGAAAAAGAGATCAAGATCCTGACTTATAAACAAGACCGGGTCCATGACTTTGCCTGGTTTGCGGATAAACGTTTTATCGTCAACACAGATACTTGTCGCCTGGCAACCGGAAAGATCATTGACGTGTACAGTTATTACACTCCTGCTGAAAAAGAAACCTGGCAACACAGTGTGGCATTTGCAAAAGCAGCTACCCGTCACTATTCAGATTGGGTGGGAGAATACCCCTACACCGTGGTCAGCGTGGTACAGGGCCCTGAGAGCTTTGGAGGCGGCATGGAATATCCGACGATTACTGTTCTTTCGCCCTCAGATACCCCCCGTGACCTGGATTATACCATTGCCCATGAAATTGGCCACAATTGGTTCTATGGTATCCTGGCCAGTAATGAACGTAACTATCCCTGGATGGATGAAGGAATTAATTCCTATTACGAATACCGCTACCAGCAAAAAAAGAATGATCATTTCATGCTGATCAATGAACAACGAATGCTGGAAACGCAGGTAGCAGAACTGAAAGATCAGCCCATAAACACACCGGCACCCGAATTCACAGAAAATAATTACGCCCTGATAGCTTATTATAAAACAGCTAAATGGATGGAATTACTCAGTAAAGAGCTGGGGGAGGATGTTTTCAACAAAGCAATACAGGCCTATTTCAACCAATGGAAATTCCGTCATCCTGCACCGGCTGATTTTAAAATAGCTCTTGAGCAGAGCAGTGGCAGACAACTTGATTCTGTTTTCGCTCTCCTGGATAAAAAAGGGAACCTTCCCAATGTTATAAAAAAAGGAATCGCCGTCCAGGATCCCTTTTCCGCCTTTGGCAATGCGTTATTGGGCGGGATTACAGATAAAAAATCAGTTACCACATTTTATCCTTCATTTGGGCTCAACAACTATGATAAACTGATGGTTGGCGTGATGGTCACCAATCTTCGCTTCCCACCCAACAAATTCCAGTTCTTGCTGGTACCACTTTACGGTCTGAACAGTAAAGCACTGAACGGAATCGGATTTGTCAATTACAGTAGTTATCCCAAATCGGTCTTCCGTAAAGTGGATATTGGCATCAGTGCGGCCAGCTTCAGTGGCGATCGTTTTGTTGACAAGTCACAGTCCTTTATCAGTGACAACCCGGATCCATTTCTGCGCTTTACCAAATGGGTACCCGGTATCCGGCTCACCCTGGCCGAAAAGAAAGCCCGCTCCACATTCAACCGCTATTTTCAATTTAAAACTTTCCTGATCAATGAAGACCAGTTGCAGTTTTTCCGTGACACAGTAATAGTTGGCATTGACACCACCATACTTTCCAAATACCGCACCAACCCCGAAAGCCGCGTCCTCAATCAGTTTAAATTCGTGGTGGAAAATAACCGGGTATTGTATCCCTATAGCGGAGAGTTGAAAGTGGAACAGGGTAAGGATTTTCTCCGTACCGCATTCACCGGGAAATATTTCTTCAATTACGCCAAAGAAGGCGGTCTCAATCTCCGGGTATTTGCCGGTAAGTTTTTTTATACGGGTGCCAAAACCTTCAGCAAACAATTTGCCACGGACCGGTATCACCTCAACATGACCGGGGCTAATGGTTACGAAGATTACACCTACAGTGATTATTTCTTCGGCCGGAATGAATTTGATGGCACCGCAAGCCAGCAGATCATGGAGCGGGACGGGGCCTTCAAGGTAAGAACGGATCTGCTCGCTGAAAAAGTGGGACGTACCGACAACTGGTTGTTTGCGGCTAATTTCAGTACCACGATCCCTAATTCCATTAATCCGTTGAGTATCCTGCCGGTTAAAATTCCGTTGAAGTTATTCTTTGATATCGGTACACAGTCTGGTGCCTGGGAAGCTGGTGCCACTACGGATCGTTTCCTCTTTGATGCAGGCTTACAGATTCCGCTGCTGAAAGAAATCGTGAATATCTATATCCCGCTGCTCTACAGCAATGTCTATAAAGATTATTTTCAGTCCACCATTGCTAAAAAAGACCGGTTCTGGAAAAAAATCTCCTTCAGTATTGATATCTCTAATTTCAGTTTCCGTAAAATCGACCGCAACCTGGATTTTTGATGACGGACGGTAACACGATACAATACCTGACAAGGTTACAAATTGATACAGCCAAATGGGATCAGTGCATCAGCCGTGCTTCCAATGGCCGTATCTATGCGTTTGCCGTTTATCTGGATACGATGTCTGCGAATTGGGATGCCCTGGTGCTGAACGACTATGAAGCCGTGATGCCACTCACCTGGAACAGCAAATACGGAATCCAGTATCTATACCAGCCCTTCCTGGCTGCACAGCTGGGTGTATTTGGCAGTGAAGAGGTAGAGGCATTCATTGAAGCCATACCCGGTCATTTTCGTTACATTGACATTTACCTCAACAGCGCGAATACAAACGCAGTAAAAGGCGACGATGTTCAGTTACGGGATAATTATGTGCTCGCCCTGCATCATCCCTATGAAAAATTAGTGACTGATTACCGCGAGAATATCCGACGCAATATTAAAAAGGCAAAGCAGGCCGGCTGCATTGTTGAGAAAGGTTTTGAAGTAGAAACCGTTATTACACTCGCCACTGCACAAATGCAATTGCATGATAAAAATGTGGAAGAAAATACCGGTCGTTTCCGGCAGCTCTACCAATTACTGAAAGCGGTGAATAAAGCCACTACTTATGGCATTTCCCTGCATGGTGAAATGATCGCTTCCTGTGTATTCTTCTTTTCGAATAACAGGGCTTATTATATTCTTGTCGGTAATCATCCAAACGGAAAAACGATCGGGGCCTCGCATGCTTTGATCGATGCGTTTATTGCGGATCATGCCGGGCAAAACCTGCTCCTTGATTTTGAAGGATCGGATATCCGTAACCTGGCCTTCTTTTACAGCAGCTTCGGTGCCACACAGGAAATCTATCCGGCATTGAAGATCAACCGGCTTCCCTTTTATCTCAGGTGGTTAAAAAAATAAATCAGGCTTCTCTTTCTGCCAGTATCTGCTCTGCCAGCAACAGATCTACCGGGCGGGTGATCTTGATATTCGTTTCCTCGCCTTCCACCAGGGAAACCTTAATACCATATGCTTCGGCTACAGTGGCTTCATCCGTGAATTTATCTTTGTAATCGATCTGGAAAGCCGGCACAATGATCTTACTATGAAAAGTCTGGGGTGTCTGGATCAGCATCACCCGGTTGCGGTCAAAAGCGGCATTCCCTTCATCAGTAATCAGGCGTATACTGTCTTTAGATGGAATGGCCGGGATCGCCGTTCCCGTTTCCGCGGCCTGTTTGTAACAACGATGAATAAGTTCTTTGGTCAGCAGACAACGGACTCCATCATGTACAAATACCACGGACTCTTCTTCCACCAGGGCCAATCCGTTCTTCACGGACTGAAAACGGGTATCACCCCCGGCCGTAATCCGGATACGGTCCTTATCAAAAAATGCATCAATGATTTCCTGTCCCATATCGGTATAATCCATGGGCAATACCAGGATTACCTGCAGGTCCTCGTAGGACTCTATAAATGCTTTGAGTGTATAATAAAGCACCGGCTTATCCCGGAGCAGCATAAACTGCTTGGGAAGATTTCCTCCCATCCGGATACCTGAACCGCCGGCAACAATGATTGCGTATTTTTTCATGGGCGCAAATGTAGGGAAACCGGTGAATTATTATTTATAGATTAATGTTTCATTCAATCCTTCACTGTCTCTGCGTCCGCGGTACATGCCTTCACTGTTAAACACCATGGCCGTATTGCCGGCCGCGTCCACCCCGATCATGCCTCCTTCCCCGTCGATCTTCAGTAATTTATCATGTACCACGATATGCATGGCTTCCTGCAGCGAAAGGCCTTTGTATTCCATCAGGCAACTCACATCATAGGCGGTGACGGCCCGGATAAACGGTTCTCCGTGTCCGGTGCAACTGATGGCACAGGTCATATTATTGGCATACGTACCTGCACCGATGATCGGACTATCCCCCACCCGTCCCCATTGTTTATTGGTCATACCGCCTGTACTGGTGGCAGCCGCAATATTGCCATACTGATCCAGCGCCACTGCACCAACGGTTCCGAATTTCTTGTCCTCCGAAACTTTAGTGAAGGAGGGCTTACCTTCTGCGAAATCGTCAGAGGAAGCCGTTGCCGGTATTGTTACAGAATGATCCAAAGCCATTGCATCCGTATCCTGCATTTGTTTCCATTGCTGATGGCGGAATTCGGAATAAAAATATTCATCAGGCTCGGTTTTCAAACCATGAATTTTGGCAAACTCCTGTGCCCCTTTCCCATTGAGCATCACGTGCTGGCTTTTAGTCATCACAACATAAGCCAGTTCCACCGGGTTCCGGATATTCCGTACAGCCGCAACCGCACCGGCCATCCGGTTTGATCCGTCCATTATGGAGGCATCCATTTCCTGGCTGCCGTCTTTGGCAAATACCGCTCCCCGGCCTGCATTGAATAAAATACAATCCTCCAGTGACATCACCGCCGCTTTCACAGCTTCAATGGAAGTACCCCCTGCAGTCAGGCAGCGGAACCCGGCATCCATTGCTTCCTGCAGCGCCGCTTTATAAGACTGCTCCAATTCAGTGGTCATAGCTGCTGGAAGAATGGTACCTGCTCCTCCATGAATGACAATTGCATAACTGGACATACGTGTTACTGGGTATTTTAATTACTGACGAAATTAGGTATTTTGTATCCGAAACACCTGACAACATGTTCACGAGAAAACTGACTCAATCGGATATTTTTATTATTGCCGCCAACTTATTGCCGGTATATGGTGTATGGTTCCTGGGCTGGCCGCCGGTGGAAGCCTTTACGGTCTATGCCATGGAAACCATGATTGTGGGTATAATGACGGTGTTAAAACTACTGGTATGTACCATCGCCAAAGGAAAGGATGACTGGAGCAATAACGGGACCGTGACAAAAATGAGTGGCTTTTTCTTTATCTTTTTCTTTATCGTGCATTTTGGCCTTTTTGCCCTGGTCCAGACTTCTATTTTCGCCGAGACGGCTAAAATAGGTCCGCCCGGTAGCGGCATGTTTCATTTCTTCTTTAATTGGTACAAGTATATTAATACAGAGATCGGCTATATGTTGCTGGCCTTTATCATCGGCTATTTAGCAAAGAGTTTCATCCCCTTTCTGCTCAACGGGGATTATAAAAGACAACCAATGATGCTGATTATGTTTATGCCTTACGGAAGAATATTTGTACAACAGTTTACCGTGATCCTTGGCAGTATGTTCCTCAGCCTTGGAGCCGGAAAAATGTTTATCCTGATATTTGTATTGGCAAAACTCGCCTTTGAATTGCTGATGAACTTTGAGGCTTTACTGAAAAAGACAACGGAAGAAATGAATAAAGAGAAAAATTAATTCAGCAGCAATTCACACTCCTGCATTAGTTTTTCACTATTGATCGGTGCAGTTCCCACTTCTTCACATACCAAACCGCCGGCAATATTGGCAGTTTCCGCCATCAGCTTTACATCCCGGGTAACCGCGTATACCAGCGAAGCCACTGCGATCACCGTGTCACCGGCACCGGACACATCCGCAATGTTCCGGATGTGGGATGGAATAATATACCCCACATTTCCCTGCTGGTAAAAAACCCCTTTCTCCGACAAAGTGATAAATGAAATATCATGTTGTAACTGACGGTTCAGTTCCTGGTGAATGGAATGCATGACCGCTTCTCCGGCGCCCTCTGTTGTGATATTCAACGCTTCTTTAACCTCTTTCAGGTTGGGTTTGAATATATCCACCCCGGAATAAGAAAAGAAATTACGGCGTTTAGGATCCACCGTGACAATGATTTTTTTCTCTTTACACCAGTCAATCACCTGCCTGATTACCCTGGCCGTTAGTACGCCCTTATTGTAATCTTCCAGGATGATGACCTGCGGCCTTTCCTTTTCCAGGTATAATGCCACTTGTTCAAGAAAACGGGTCTCTTCACCGGCATCCAGGTCATGGGTCACTTCTGCATCCAATCGCATCATCTGCTGGCTGCGGCTGATGATCCGCATTTTATTAGTGGTAATGCGTCCGCTACTGGACAGCATATAAGTGGTATTAATTCCATACTGCTCAAAAAGTCCCCTCAGCACCTGCGCATCCGCATCATCACCGGTAACCGTCAGCAGGGTGGCCTGTGCTTCCAAAGATCGGCAGTTCAGGGCTACATTGCCCGCGCCGCCAATCCGGTATTCCTTATTTTGTAAAGTAACTACGGGCACCGGTGCTTCCGGAGATATCCGGTCAACCTTCCCCCACATATAAGTATCCAGCATCACATCGCCGATGATACCCACCCGCAGGGAAGAGAAACCGGCAAAGAGTTTTTTGAAGTCAGTCATGGCTCAAAATAACGCAATATTTCTTTTGAAAAAAAGGACCCGAAAAAGCCCCTTCCGGGGCTCTTTGCTTTAGTTCTTTTTTGATTTATAACTGGCATTCAGTCCCTTTACCACATCCGAAGTGATGTTGTAAGCGGTATCCCGATAATAAAAAAGTCCCTGCTCATACGAAACGATATAGGAATAGTCTTTTGTCTTATTGTACTCCTTCAGGAAGGTTTCAATTTTTGTCTTGATTTCATTCTGGCGACGCATTACAAAATCACTGTACTCTGAATCAAGGGCTTGTTTACGGTTCTTGATCTCATCATCCATATTCTTCATTTCGCGGCTGGCCGCTTCGGACTGTTCCTGGTTGAGGGCTCCCGAAGTAGCCTGCTGCTGATAGTAGTTGAATTTCTGCTGCAGGTTCTTGGACATCCGTTCCATTTCCCCGTTTATTGATTCTTCCCTTTTCAGCATTTCCGATTTCAGTTCCTTCACCATGTCAAAATTGGCGGCCAGGGAATCCATTTCAAAATAAGCAATTTTAAAAACACCTTTATCCCCGGCACCAGGCTGACTTTCACCAGCAGCAGCTTTTTTTGCAGCACCCGGATTCTTTCCGGTGAAATGTGCAAAAAACAAATACCCGCAACCCAGGGTCAGGGCCAGATTCCATATCAGCAAACCATTTTTCATCCAATTCATTTTACAAAATAACTACGAATAAGCGGGCAAATATAAGGAATCGGCTACTTTATGAAAGCCTTAACAGGGCTCCGCTTTTTAAAAAAAAGGAGTAAGAAAACTTACTCCTTATAGTGAATCATTTAACTATTTATCTTACTCCTCTTCGTCAAAAGACATGGCTTCGCGGGTGCTCTGGAGCAGTTCATACTCCTCTTTGCTACCTACAATCATGCTTTCAAATTCGCGGAGACCGGTACCAGCCGGGATCGGATGACCCGTAATGACGTTCTCCTTCAGTCCCAGCATTAAATCGGTTTTACCGTTAATTGCCGCTGAAGAAAGGACTTTCGTTGTTTCCTGGAAGGAAGCGGCGGAAATCCAGCTCGGTACACCCAGTGAAGCCTTGGTAATTCCCAGCAGCGTCGGTGAAGACGTAGCGGGTTTAGCATCCCTGTATTCCACCAGTTTCTTGTCGCTCCGGCGAAGGATGGAGTTTTCTTCCCTCACTTCACGCAGGCTTACGATCTGGCCGGCACGCAGATGGGCGCTGTCACCGATCTCAGTCACTACTTTCTTATCAAAGATATAATCGTTCTCTTCCACGAAGTCAAACTTGTCGGTCAGGTCATCTTCCAGGAAGCGGGTATCACCCGGATCCACGATGTTCACCTTACGCATCATCTGACGTACGATTACTTCAATGTGCTTATCATTGATCCGCACACCCTGTAAACGATATACTTCCTGGATTTCATTCACTACGTACTCCTGTACAGCGAAAGGACCTTTAATGGAGAGAATATCGAACGGAGCTGTTTGTCCGTCACTCAGTGAAGCACCGGCTTTTACAAAGTCGCCGTCCTGTGCCAGGATCTGGCGGGTCAACGGTACCAGGTATTTCTTCTGAACACCGTCTTTGGCTTCAATGATGATCTCCCGGTTACCACGTTTGATCGCACCCATTACCACTACCCCGTCGATTTCAGATACCACGGCAGGATTACTGGGGTTACGGGCTTCAAACAGTTCAGTTACACGGGGCAGACCTCCCGTGATATCCCTCAGCTTGCCGAGGATACGCGGGATCTTCACTATCACCTGTCCGGCTTTCACCTCTTCCGCCTCATCAATGATGATATGGCTTCCGGTGGGCAGGTTATATGATTTTTTATCTTTTCCTTCTACAATGATCGAAGGAATCTTTGTTTTATCACGGGTTTCAATAACCACTTTCTCACGGTGTCCGGTTTGCTCATCCGACTCTTCCCGGTAAGTGATACCATCCAGTACATTTTCAAACTTCACGGTACCGTTGATCTCGGCCATGATCACGTTGTTAAACGGATCCCATGTGCAGAGAATCGTTCCTTTGTTTACATGCTGGCCATCTTTTACATTCAGGGTAGCACCGTATGGAATATTGTTGGTGATCAGCAGACGGTCATTCTTCGTATCAATGATACGAACCTCACCGGTACGACCAATTACCACCTGATTTTTGGCTCCTTCATTGTTCTCGACAATTACGGTACGCAGACCATCAAACTGGATCGTACCATCGAACTTCGCCAATAAAGTAGATTCTACGGAAGCAGATCCGGCCACACCACCCACGTGGAAGGTACGGAGGGTCAGCTGGGTACCCGGTTCACCGATGGACTGGGCCGCAATGATTCCGACCGCATCACCCTTCTGGGCAATATTTCCGGAAGCCAGGTTCTTACCATAACATTTCACACACACACCACGCTTGCTTTCGCAGGTCAGTACAGAACGGATCTCAACCGTTTCAATTCCGGCCTCTTCAATTTTGCGGGCAATATCTATGGTGATCTCATCACCACCAGAAACAATCAGGCTGTCATTGATCGGATCGTACACATCATGCAATGAGGTACGTCCGGCCAGCCTGTCGCTCAATGGCTCGATCACATCTTCATTATCTTTTAAGGCTGAAGTGGCAATACCACGCAGGGTACCACAATCTTCTTCGGTGATCACCACATCCTGGGCCACGTCCACGAGACGACGGGTCAGGTAACCGGCATCGGCTGTTTTAAGGGCCGTATCCGCCAGACCTTTACGGGCACCGTGGGTGGAGATGAAGTAATCCAATACGTTCAGACCGCCTTTGAAGTTGGACAGGATCGGGTTCTCGATGATCTCGGAGCCGGTAGAACCAGACTTCCTTGGTTTGGCCATCAGACCCCGGATACCAGCCAGCTGTTTGATCTGTTGCTTGGAACCACGGGCTCCGGAATCCAGCATCATGTATACAGAGTTGAATCCCTGTTTGTCATTCGCCAGTTCACGGATCAGTGTTTCTGTGATACGTGTATCCACACGGCTCCAGATATCCACGATCTGGTTGTATCGTTCGTTGTTGGTGATCAGACCCATGTTGTAGCTGTCCCACACTTCATCTACTTCCCCTTTCGCGTTATCCAGCATTTCCTCTTTCTCATCCGGAATGATCAGGTCATTGATGTTGAAGGAAAGTCCACCCTGGAAGGCGGTACGGAATCCAAGCTGCTTGATATCATCCAGGAACTTGGCCGTTTTCGGAACGTTGGTGATCTTGATGATATCACCAATGATCTCGCGCAGGTTCTTCTTCGTCAGCAGGGCATTTACAAATCCCACTTCAGCAGGTACGTGCTGGTTAAACAGTACGCGGCCAACAGTAGTTTCAATCAGTTTATGTTCGAGCAGACCATCTGAATTCCGGATATTGGCTTTCACCTTGATCCAGGCATGCAGGTCTACAACTCTTTCATTGTGTGCAATGATCACTTCTTCCGCCGAGTAGAAAATCTTACCCTGGCCGCGAACGGTTTCGGTATCAGTGGTTTTCTTTCCTTTTGTGATATAATACAGACCAAGTACCATGTCCTGTGAAGGCAGGGTGATTGGCGTACCATTCTGCGGGTTAAGGATGTTATGAGAAGCCAGCATCAGCAATTGGGCTTCCAGGATCGCGGCATGGCTCAGGGGCACGTGTACCGCCATCTGGTCACCATCAAAGTCGGCGTTGAACGCGGACGTTACGAGCGGGTGCAACTGGATCGCTTTACCTTCAATCAGTTTGGGCTGGAAGGCCTGGATAGACAGACGGTGAAGCGTCGGGGCACGGTTCAGCATGACAGGGTGACCTTTCAGAATATTTTCCAGGATATCCCATACCACCGCTTCCTTCTTATCCACCAGTTTACGGGCAGACTTCACGGTTTTAACGATACCTCTTTCTATCAGTTTACGGATGATAAACGGTTTGAATAATTCAGCCGCCATATCTTTTGGAAGACCGCACTCATGTAATTTCAGTTCGGGACCTACCACGATAACAGAACGACCGGAATAGTCTACCCGTTTACCGAGCAGGTTCTGACGGAAACGTCCTTGTTTACCTTTCAGCACATCACTCAGTGATTTCAGGGCACGTCCGCCTTCTGCTTTAACGGCATTGGACTTACGGCTGTTATCAAACAGTGAATCCACGGCTTCCTGCAGCATACGTTTTTCGTTACGCAGGATCACCTCAGGAGCTTTAATTTCCAATAACCTTTTCAAACGGTTATTCCGGATGATTACCCGGCGATACAGGTCATTCAGGTCAGAAGAAGCAAAACGGCCACCATCCAGGGGAACGAGGGGACGCAGTTCCGGCGGAATCACCGGGATATATTGCATCACCATCCACTCCGGACGGTTGTTGATTCTTGTATTGGCATCACGGAAAGCTTCCACCACACTCAGGCGTTTCAGCGCATCGGCCTTACGTTGTTGGGATGTTTCAGTGGCAGCGGCATTCCGCAGGTCAAATGATAACTGATCGAGATCGATACGGGCCAGCATATCATGCACGGCTTCCGCACCCATCTTGGCGATAAACTTATTGGGATCATCGTCCGGCAGGTATTGGTTATCCTTCGGTAAGGTATCCAGGATATCCAGGTATTCCTCTTCAGTAAGGAGGTCACCCATATTCTGGCCCTTGTCAGTACGGATACCCGGCTGAATCACCACAAAACGTTCGTAGTAAACGATCGTCTCGAGTTTCTTAGAGCTAACCCCCAACAGGTAACCGATTTTATTCGGGAGAGATTTGAAATACCAGATATGCACAACCGGCACTACCAGTTTGATATGTCCCATTCTTTCGCGACGTACTTTCTTCTCTGTTACTTCCACTCCGCAACGATCGCAGACGATGCCTTTATAACGGATACGTTTGTATTTGCCGCAGGCACATTCATAATCTTTAACTGGTCCGAAGATTCTTTCGCAGAACAAACCATCTCTTTCGGGTTTGTACGTACGGTAGTTGATCGTTTCGGGCTTTAAGATCTCACCATAACTTCTTTCGAGAATGGTATCCGGAGATGCCAGGCCGATGGTGATTTTTGAAAAAGCCGCTTTGGGACGATTTTCTTTTCTGATAGCCATAATTTACTTTATAGTTGTTAGACCCTGATTAGTTAATTCAAAATGAAAAAGTCAAAAGTAAAATTCCTTTATTCGAACCTGCCGGATAAATGGATTGAATCTTACAGCAGGATTTTTAATTTTTACTTTTGATTTTTTACTTATTCAAATTTGAGATCCAGACCCAGTCCTCTCAGTTCATGCACCAGTACGTTGAACGATTCTGGTACACCGGCTCTAGGTACGTTCTCCCCTTTCACAATAGACTCGTAAGTCTTCGCACGTCCGATGATATCATCCGATTTGATCGTAAGCAGTTCCTGGAGAATATTGGAAGCACCGTAGGCTTCGAGGGCCCACACCTCCATCTCACCGAAACGCTGACCACCGAACTGGGCTTTACCACCCAACGGCTGCTGGGTAATCAGACTGTACGGTCCGATCGAACGGGCGTGCATTTTATCATCCACCATGTGGTGCAGTTTGATCACATAGATGATACCCACGGTTGCTTTCTGGTGGAAACGCTCCCCGGTCTCCCCATCATACAGGTAGGTGTGACCATACATCGGGATATTGGCGTCTTTACAGTAAGAAGCGATCTCATCCACGGAAGCACCATCAAAGATGGGCGTCGCGAATTTCAATCCCAGTTTCTCACCGGTCCAGCCAAGGATCGTTTCATAGATCTGTCCGAGGTTCATACGGCTTGGTACCCCCAGCGGATTCAATACCACATCCACCGGTGTTCCGTCTTCCAGGAACGGCATGTCTTCGTGACGAACAATCTTGGCCACGATCCCTTTGTTACCGTGACGGCCCGCCATCTTATCACCCACTTTCAGTTTACGTTTCACCGCGAGGTATACTTTCGCGAGTTTCAGTACACCGGCAGGTAATTCATCCCCGATACTGATGTTGAACTTCTCCCGCTTGTAACGCCCCAGTTCTTCGTTGAACTTGATATTGTAGTTGTGGAGCAGGGTATTAATCTGATCATCCACTTTTTTATCACCGGTCCAGCCCAGCGGATTGATGTTTGCGTAATCCAGTCCGCGCAGGTTTTTCTCTGTAAACTTGGCACCTTTACCGATCTGTACTTCACCGAAGTTGTTGCTCACACTGGCGGATACATGATCCTTCAGCAGGGTGGTCAGTTTTTCCAGCAGTACTTCCATCAGGTCGGTCTCGTTCTTCTCGTGGATCTTTTCCAGTTTCTCGATTGCAGCCTTCTCACGCACTTTCGCGTTCTTGTCTTTCTTGGCGCGCTGGAAAAGTTTTTTACCAATCACCACCCCTTCTACTCCATTCGGTGCTTTCAGGGAAGCATCTTTTGCATCACCGGCTTTATCACCGAAGATGGCGCGAAGCAGTTTCTCTTCCGGAGTTGGATCACTTTCTCCTTTCGGGGTGATCTTACCGATCAGAATATCACCTTCTTTCACCTGGGCACCGATGCGGATAATACCGTTCTCATCGAGGTCTTTGGTGGCTTCTTCAGAAACGTTGGGGATATCCGGCGTCAGTTCTTCTTCGCCGAGTTTGGTATCACGTACTTCCAGTTCATATTCAGAAATGTGAACGGAAGTAAACATATCTTCTTTTACGACTCTTTCGCTGATTACAATCGCATCCTCGAAGTTGTATCCTTTCCAGGGCATGAAGGCCACTTTCAGGTTTTTACCAAGTGCCAGTTCCCCGTTCTGGGTGGCATATCCTTCCGTCAGGAAGTCGCCTTTTTTCACCCGCTGACCTTTCTTCACCGCAGGGGAAAGATTGATACAGGTTTCCTGGTTGGTCTTGATAAACTTCGTAAGACGATAGATCCGCAGGTCATCTTCAAAACTCACGAGTTTTTCAGAAGCATCCCTTTCATAACGGACGTGGATTTCATTGGCATCCACAAATTCAACCACCCCTTCTCCGTCAGAGTGGATCTGGATCCTTGCATCACGGGCTGCTTTTCCTTCAAGACCGGTACCTACAATAGGTACATCCGGACGAAGCAGGGGCACTGCCTGACGTTGCATGTTTGATCCCATCAGCGCACGGTTGGCATCATCATGTTCCAGGAATGGAATCAGGGAGGCACTCAAACCCACAATCTGGTTGGGGGCCACGTCCATATATTCCACTTCATTCTTGTCGAGGATCGGGAAGTCCCCGGTTTCACGACTTTGAATTCTTTCATCTTTAAAATTTCCTTTTTCATCCAGCTGGGTATTGGCCTGGGCGATTTTTGCCAGATCCTCTTCCTCAGCACTCAGGAAATTCAGTTCTTTCATGTTCACTTTACCTTCATGCACTTTGCGGTATGGGGTTTCAATAAAGCCCATATCATTGATCTTCGCATGTACGCAAAGGGTGGAGATCAGACCGATGTTTGGTCCCTCCGGTGTTTCAATGGTACAGAGACGCCCGTAGTGGGAATAGTGTACGTCACGTACCTCGAAACCGGCGCGCTCCCGGCTCAGACCACCGGGCCCGAGTGCGGAAATACGACGTTTGTGGGTGATCTCGGAAAGCGGGTTGGTCTGATCGAGGAACTGGGACAGCTGTGATGTTCCAAAGAAGGAGTTGATCACAGAAGAAAGGGTCCGGGCATTGATCAGGTCAACCGGGGTAAATACTTCATTATCGCGGACGTTCATACGCTCACGGATGGTACGGGCCATACGGGCCAGACCTACACCGAACTGAGCATATAATTGTTCACCTACAGTCCTTACACGACGGTTACTCAGGTGATCGATATCATCGATCTCTGCTTTACCGTTGGTCAGACGTACGAGGTATTTAATGATGAGGATAATATCATCTTTAGTCAGTGTTTTCTTTTCCAGCGGCAGGTCTACATTCAGTTTGCGGTTGATCTTGTAACGACCTACTTCGCCGAGGTCATAACGTTTGTCGCTGAAGAATAATTTGTCGATGATACCCCGGGCGGTCTCATTATCGGGTGCATCCGCGCCACGGAGCTGACGGTAGATAAATTGTACCGCTTCCAGCTCACTGTTGGAAGTATCCTTGTTCAGGGTATTGTAGATGATAGCATAGTCGCCACCCACATCTTCGCGCTGAACAAACACACTGGCCACTTCCATTTCGGAAATCGTCTCAATGGCTTCTTCATCCAGCACGGTATCCCTTTCCATTACGATCTCATTCCGCTCAATGGAAACCACTTCACCGGTGTCTTCATCCACAAAATCCTCTACCCAGGTACGGAGTACACGGGCAGCAAGGCGTTTGCCGACATATTTGCTTAAGGTTTTCTTTTCCGCTTTTATTTCATCGGCCATTCCGAATAGTGTCAGAATGTCCTTGTCTGTTTCAAATCCAATTGAACGAAGCAGGGTGGTAACCGGAAATTTCTTCTTCCGGTCAATGTAGGCATACATCACGTTGTTGATGTCGGTGGCAAACTCCATCCAGGCTCCTTTGAAAGGAATCACACGGGCGGAGTAGATCTTGGTGCCATTCGGGTGAACGGACTGACCAAAGAAAACACCCGGTGAACGGTGAAGCTGTGAAACCACTACACGCTCGGCCCCGTTGATCACGAAGGTACCGCGGGGAGTCATGTAGGGAATATTGCCCAGGAACACGTCCTGCACGATGGTCTGGAAATCCACGTGCTCTTCATCGTTACAGCTCAGACGCAGTTTCGCTTTCAGCGGCACCGCATAGGTCAGACCTCTTTCCATACACTCTTCGATAGTGTACCGGGGCGGATCGATGAAGTAATCCAGGAATTCCAGGACGAAAATATTCCGGGTGTCCGTGATCGGGAAGTTATCCTTGAATACACGGAACAAACCTTCGATATTTCGCTTATCCGGGGTTGTTTCTAACTGGAAAAATTCTTTAAACGATTGAATCTGTACTTCAAGCAGATCGGGTGTTTCAGCCAGGTGCTTGATTTTACCGAAATCCACTCTTGAGTTCACTTTTGTTGAAGACATATGCGTAAAACCGGTTTTTACAACGTTGAGGACACACCAATCATGTTCATGCTCTCACTTTAGAAAAAATGAAAGTGCATGAAATTCAGCTACTTACACATGGATTGGGATGTCAAAATATATTTGGCCAAAATAAAGGATTGCAAAGGTAGGGATTATATGTTCTCAACCAAGAAAAGTTTGCTCACAATAACCCGGCCAAAAAACCGGTAAATCAGGGGGTTTTACCCCTTCCAAAAACCCCGTTTCTGGTTAAAATTGGGCCATGAAAATGAAGGAAAAACTGGCGGGTTACCTGACCCTGAGCCGGAAGGAAAGAACCGGGGTTATACTACTCGGGCTGCTTATTATTTCCCTTTTTTTACTCCCCCCGCTCCTTCCGGTACCGGGCCCTCCCCCGGTCAGTCCGGCCGATACCGCGTGGATCGTGGCGATGAAAAAACTGGAACAAAAAGAAGAATCTTATCCACAGGGCGTCCCATCGTCCCGTGAAGACCCGGTCCGCCCCCCAGCCCGAGCCGGGTACGGGTATCCGGCAAGATCCGGAACACCCTCACTCTTCAACTTCGACCCCAATACGTTGAGAGAAGAGGGGTGGCAGCAACTGGGGTTGCGGGAGAAGACGATTAAGACGATTTTAAACTACTTGTCCAAAGGAGGGAAATTCCGTAAGCCGGAGGACCTGCAACGGGTTTATGGCCTGTTTCCGGACGAATACGAGCGTTTGAGACCCTATATCCGTATTGGGGAAGTAACCTCTTCCCCATTACCGGCATGGACCAATGAAAAACGGGATTTTGAAAAGCCCGCTAAGGTCACTGCTGATACAAGACGGGTGATCGTTGAAATTAATACGGCGGATACCAGTGCGTTGATTGCCCTTCCGGGAATTGGGTCAAAACTCGCCCAACGAATCATCAGTTTCCGGGAAAAGCTGGGAGGATTTTATTCGGTGAAACAGGTGGCGGAGACTTTTGGATTGGCTGATTCGGTATACCGGAAGATCGAACCCTTATTAAAGCTGGAAGTGAAAACATGGCGGAAGATCAATATCAATACCGCTACAGCCGAAGAGTTGAAGGTTCATCCATACCTGAAATGGAATGTGATCAATGCCTTACTGGCCTACCGGAAGGAACATGGTTCATTCCGGAATACAGATGAGCTGAAACAGGTCATGGCGGTGACGGATGAAATATACGGGCGGATCGTACCTTACCTGGTTACAGAATAAAAAATTATACTGAACTGCTACAAGCTAAAATTTAGTTCAACCCCTTTGGGGTTGTTAGGATCTCTACACAACTTTACCCCGGGTTGCACCCGGGGCTATTAAAAGTTTAAGCCCTGCGGGCTATACATTCATTTCCAAAACCCATACCGCTGAAAAAAAAGTATGGATAACCATAGAAGTAATGTTCCTCTTGAAGGAATTACAGAACCTCTTTGAAGCTGGAAAATAGTATTCAGAAAAGTGAAAAAATCCCATATGGTTTTGTTTGCATCAATCAGACTGATGCACAGTTAAAAGTCAGGTTACTGATAACCCCGGAGGGGTTGAACAATTCATAGCCCCGGGTGCAACCCGGGGTTAGTTGAAGGTATGATTCTCCCAACCCCAACGGGGTTGAATTAAGCTGGCTGGCAGTGAAACTGCTGGCCATCCGATAAGCCGAAATCCCGGATAAATAAAAAAGGGTGCCGTATCGACACCCCTTTTTTATCAGTCAGTTGAAATTAAGCAATTTCAACATCAGCACCTGCTTCTTTCAGTTTAGCGGCGATTTCTTCAGCTTCTGCTTTAGATACACCTTCTTTTACATTCTTCGGAGCGCCATCAACGAGGTCTTTGGCTTCTTTCAGACCGAGACCAGTCAGATCTTTAACGATCTTAACCACGTTCAGTTTGGAAGCACCACCACTCTTCAGTACTACGTTGAATGCTGTTTTTTCTTCAGCAGCAGCAGCACCACCACCATCGCCGCTGGCTACAACTACTGCAGCAGCTGCGGGTTCGATACCGTACTCTGTTTTCAGGAAATCAGCTAATTCCTGTACTTCTTTTACTGTTAAGCCTACCAGGCTTTCTGCTAATGCTTTTACGTCTGCCATTTTGTTTGAATTTTTACCGTCTTCATTTCCATAATGGGATCCGACGGCGGTTTTTAAAAAAATTGTTTATATAGTAAAGTGGCGGTAGAACCGGGTGGTCCGGGCTCAGGCCCTCGCCGCTCGCGACTCATTGCTCGCCCCTGTATACTCCTTACTCTGCAGCAGCAGCCACTTCCGCGCCGCCTGCTTTCTGCTCGTGGTGGTGCAGTAACGCAGCCAGTACACGTTTGGCAGGTGATTGCAGCAACCCGATAACCTCACCAATGAGTTCATTCTTGGTTTTGATCTGGGTCAGTGCTTTCAGGTTGTTATCGCCCATGTATACATCACCGTTGATGAAAGCCGCTTTCAGAACGGGTTTATCACCGTTGCTTTCTTTACGGAAAGAACTGATGATCAGCGCCGGTTCCTTGGGGTTCTCAGAGAACATCAGGGCCGTCACTTTGTGCAGTGAATCATACATACTTGCGTATTTCTCACTGTCCAGTGATTCCAGCGCCTTTTTAATCAGGGTGTTTTTGGCCACTTTCATTTCCACCTGTTTGCTGAAACAGGCACGGCGGAGTTTACCCACCTGCGCTACTGAAAGAGATTCAGTATCGGCAATATAGAAGTTGTTGTATTGAGCAAACTTGCCTTTCAGCAGTTCAATCACTTCGTTTTTTTGATCTTTAGTCATTTTACTTAAGTTTTTTATCGGTCAGGCCGTTTGGCCCCGTTAAAAATTACCTGGCCGGATTAAACGGCCAGACCGGTTTAGTGAACAAATGCTTTGGTGTCAATAGCAATACCAGGACTCATCGTGCTGGCCATGCTGATACCTCTCAGGTATGTACCTTTTGCAGAAGAGGGTTTCGCCTTGATGATTGCATTCAGCAGCTCCAGGCTGTTTTCAGCAATTTTCTCAGGAGTGAAACTTACCCGTCCGATAGAGGCATGGATGATACCTACTTTATCCACTTTGAAAGCGATCTTACCGCCTTTTACATCATTGATAGCGTTTGCCACATCATTGGTAACTGTACCGGTCTTGGGGTTCGGCATCAGGTTACGGGGGCCCAGTACTTTACCGAGTTTACCAATCTTAGGCATAACAGAAGGAGTAGCGATGATTACATCCACATCTACCCATCCGCCTTCAATTTTGGTAACATACTCGTCCAGTCCGACATAATCCGCACCGGCTGCTTTTGCTTCGGCTTCTTTATCCGGGGGACAAAGAACGAGTACTTTTTTAGTTTTACCAGTACCATGGGGTAAACTTACCGTACCACGGATTGCCTGGTCAGCTTTTTTAGGATCCACACCCAGACGGATGTGCAGGTCCACGGAAGCATCGAATTTGCAGGTGGAAATTGTTTTCACCAGCGTGGAAGCTTCTTTTAAGGAATATGCTTTGTTTGCGTCAACTTTTGTATCGGCAACTTTTCTTTTTTTACTAATGAATGCCATTTTAATTTCTTTTAAGGATTTCAGAAAGTCCCCTTCAGGGGGTTAAGGGATTAATTCTCCCAGGGAGCTTTACCTTCCACGTTGAGGCCCATGCTGCGGGCGGTACCGGCTACCATTTTCATGGCGCTTTCGATAGTAAAACAGTTGAGGTCAGGCATCTTGTCTTCTGCAATTGCCTTTACCTGTTCCCAGTTTACTTTACCCACTTTAACACGGTTGCTTTCTTTGGAACCCTTTTGAATTTTTGCGGCTTCCATCAGCTGAATAGCTGCGGGAGGCGTTTTGATTACAAAGTCAAAACTCTTGTCTGTGTAGACGGTGATTAATACGGGAAGTACTTTTCCCATTTTGTCCTGTGTTCTAGCATTGAACTGCTTACAGAATTCCATGATGTTGATACCCTTGGAACCCAGCGCAGGACCGATCGGAGGTGCAGGGTTGGCCTGGCCACCCTTACACTGCAGCTTTACAAAGCCGGAGATTTCTTTTGCCATTTTCTTTAATTTATTGGTTCTAGCGACCTTTCGATTTGTCTACTTGGTCTCCCAAATTCCTTGTTGTCCCATTTCCGGGATTTCTCTAAAGAACTAATTGGGGCTGCAAAAGTAAGCGGAAAAGCTTTACTGGCAAAGGTTTTCACCCTTTTTTTCGATCAACAATGCCAAAAAAAAGCCATCCGTGTGAGGCGGATGGCTTTTACTATTTTATAGTACCGGTTAACTGATCTTCTCTACCTGCATGTAGTTGAGTTCCACAGGAGTAGAACGACCGAAAATCTTCACCGTCACCTTCAGTTTCTTTTTCTCATCATTCACTTCCTCGATCACCCCGTTGAAATCGTTGAATGGCCCTTCAATGATCTTGATGGTTTCGCCTACGATAAACGGCTCACTCATGCTCATACCGCCTACTTCTGCCATTTCATCCATTTTACCCAGCATCTTGTTTACTTCGGCTTTACGGAGGGCAATGGGATCTTCTTTCCCCAGGAAATGGATGACATTGGTCGTATTCTTGATAATGTCTCTCAGGTCGTCGTTTAATTTTCCATCCGCTATCTCAATCATCACATAACCGGGATAATAGTTACGTTCCCGCATTACTTTTTTACCACTGGCTACTTTGTACACCTTTTCAACCGGCAGGAAAACCTGCTTCACGATCTCACTCCAGCCACCACGGGAGATTTCCTTATCCAGGTATTCCTTCACCTTCTTTTCCTTGCCGCTCACCACACGCAGTACGTACCATTTGGTTTCGGCCTGCTTGACATTCTCGGTATTCGGTGTTGTTTCCATTGAAAAAAGTTTGAATATAAATTAGATCAGGCTTTGTAAAGTTGGTTATAGACAAACTTAAGCCCGTTACCGATGGCAGAATCCATTGCCAGTACAATGAAAGTTATAACAATGGTGGCAGCCAGTACAATCATGGTAGATTGCTGTAATTGCTGCCAGGTCGGCCAGGATACTTTCTCCGTCAGCTCCTTAAAGCTCTCTTTGAAGTAGGTTGTGATTTTATTCATAATACGCTGTTTGCACGGGCAGAGAGATTCGAACTCCCATCAACGGTTTTGGAGACCGCTATTCTGCCATTGAACTATGCCCGTTTTTAATACTTTATTTTAAGAACTCCCATCAATCCCGGAGGTCCGGGACTATTCTGCCATTGAATGCTGACGAAGCTGCGCTTGTCCGCATCCCGACAGGCTTTGCCTCGTCGGGACTATGCCCGTAAGAATCAAAAGTCACCGGTCGTTCGGAAAATCCGGCAGACCAATGACTTTTGAAGTATCAAATATAAAAGATTATTTAATAATCTCAGTAACCTGTCCTGCACCTACTGTACGACCACCTTCGCGGATCGCGAATTTCAGACCCTTTTCCATCGCGATGGGCTGAATCAGTTTTACATTCAGTGAAGTGTTATCACCAGGCATAACCATTTCAGTTCCAGCGTTCAGTTCAACTTCTCCGGTTACGTCAGTAGTACGGAAATAGAACTGGGGACGATATTTCTGGAAGAACGGAGTATGACGTCCACCTTCTTCTTTGCTCAGTACGTAAACCTCAGCTTTGAAATCAGTGTGGGGAGTGATAGAACCGGGTTTTACGATTACCATACCACGACGGATCTGGGTTTTCTCAATACCACGGAGCAGCAGACCTGCGTTATCACCGGCTTCACCTTCATCCAGCAGTTTGCGGAACATTTCCACACCTGTACAGGTAGAAGTCAGGGGCTCAGCGATAAGACCAACGATCTCAACAGGCTCACCCACTTTAATACGACCTCTTTCGATACGACCTGTGGCAACAGTACCACGACCTGTGATAGAGAATACATCTTCCACAGACATCAGGAACGGTTGGTCAACCGGGCGGGGAGGCAGGGGAATATATTCGTCAACTGCAGTCATCAGTTCTTCAACCTGCTTAACTGCTTCAGCATCACCTTCCAGGGCTTTGATAGCTGAACCTTTGATGATCGGTGTGTTAGCACCATCAAAACCGTAGAAAGTCAGGAGGTCACGGATTTCCATTTCCACCAGTTCCAGCAGTTCGGGGTCATCAACCAGGTCAACTTTATTCATGAATACCACAATCTTAGGTACACCCACCTGGCGGGCCAGCAGGATGTGCTCTTTAGTTTGGGGCATAGGTCCGTCAGTAGCGGCAACCACCAGGATCGCACCATCCATCTGGGCAGCACCGGTGATCATGTTTTTAACATAGTCAGCGTGACCGGGACAGTCAACGTGTGCGTAGTGACGGTTAGCCGTCTGATACTCAACGTGAGCTGTGTTGATGGTGATACCCCTTTCTTTCTCTTCAGGAGCCGCATCAATTTCATCATATTTTTTTGCAGTCGCCATACCCTTAGAAGCTAAGATGGTGGTAATGGCTGCGGTCAAAGTTGTTTTACCATGGTCAATGTGTCCGATGGTACCAACGTTAACGTGGGGTTTGTCCCTCTTAAAGGTCTCTTTTGACATTGTTATCGGTTTTAAAGTTGTGTTTTACAATTATTGTTTTTTTATCAGGAAGCCTTCAGTATTGTTACCACCGGCCATCTTTCAACACATTGTTTTTCAATTTTTTAACTGCCTCAAAAAAACTGAGCCGTTATGGGGAATTGAACCCCAGACCTCTTCCTTACCAAGGAAGTGCTCTACCACTGAGCTACAACGGCTTCTTTACACGTTTAGCTGGCAGACCTCTTCTCCCGTACCTACGGGATGCTCCACCACTGAGCTACAACGGCTTCTTACAGCCGGCAGCCAGCAGTACACAGTATTCAGCCAGCTGAGGCTGACTGCCAACTGCCAACTGCCAACTGAAGGCTGATTACTGACAAGAGCGGGAGACCGGGCTCGAACCGGCCACCTGAAGCTTGGAAGGCTACCGCTCTACCAAATGAGCTACTCCCGCTTTTACCCACCGAAGCTTTAGCGAAGGTGGGTTTGTTTCTAAGAACTTTTTATGATGTCCTACTTCACCGAAGCTAGGTAGGACGCTTCCCTCTTTCGCTAAAGCTATAGAGGGCACTGTGGGCAAGGATGGATTCGAACCACCGAACTCCGAAGAGGACAGATTTACAGTCTGTTGCCGTTGGCCACTTGGCTACTTGCCCGCCCTGAGCCACCTGCCAGAATCGAACTGGCGACCTACTGATTACAAATCAGTTGCTCTACCAGCTGAGCTAAGGTGGCGGTTTTTATTACCGGCGACGCTGGATGATCCGCCGGATCGGGCAATAAAGAACTACCCCATTTTTTGGGAAGGCAAAGGTAAGGGAATTATGATATTGCAAAAATTTTAAAGTGAATTTTTCTGCTGAAAATCAAGAAATAGTTATAAAGCCGGGAAGTCCGGAAAGACGGAAAGTCAGAAAGAAGCCATGTCGGAAGTCTGGTCCATTACAACTTCCCGGCATTTCAGACGCCCGGACTTCTTCATAAAAAAAGGGCGGATCTTTCGATCCACCCTTGTAGCTTTTTAAGCGGCTTGTTTTTCTTTTTTTCTTTTTATCTGGCTCACGAGCGAGTCGAAAGCACTGTCGAAAGATTCTTCAAATGATTTACTGGTTGATTTTACAAAAAAGTCGTGTCGTGGCACATGGACCCGGATTTCAGCAATTTTGTCTTTAACGGAATGTACCACATTGTCCAATTTCAAAAACACATGTACCTGGATGATGCGATCGCTAAATACTGTCAGCTTTTCCAGCTTTTTGTTTACATACTCCATCAGCTTGCTGTCAGCATTGAAATGAACAGTTTGAATTTTTACATTCATGGTCATCAATTTTTAACTGTGAAACAATAAATAAAGAACTTAAACGGAAAGGTTTTTCTTAGGGGTTCGGTTCTTATATCGTATTCAAGTTACAAAAAAAGGAAACGTATTCCAATAAAATAAACCCTTAAAATTTATTGTGCTGTTTCCGGTAAATCAACCCCGGGGATGCGCCTTTTTATGGATGTCTTTCAACTTCCCGATTGTGTTGTGAGTATACACCTGCGTGGCCGCCAGGCTGCTGTGACCCAGCAATTCCTTCACCGCATTCAGGTCAGCCCCGTGATTCATTAAATGAGTGGCAAAACTATGACGCAACACGTGTGGACTTTTTTTATCAAGCGTACTGGCCTCCCCCAGTGCCTGATTAACCAGCGCCCAGGCATACCTTGGGTACAGTTTCTTTCCCTTTTCCGTAACCAGCAAGGTCTCCCCGGTTTGTTCAAATTCCTTTCGTTTCAATTGCTGATACTCGCGGATAGCCGCCATCAGCTCCGGACTTACCGGAATCACCCGCTCTTTATTACCTTTCCCCAGGACCTTGATCTGTCCCCTCGATTCATCCACCTGTGTCTCCTTTAGGCCTGTAAGCTCGCTCAGCCGCATCCCGGTGGCGTAGAATATCGCCACCAGCATTTTCATATTCAGGCTCTTCCAGTCCTCCGCAGCCCCGCTGAGGGTCTGTACCAGCTCGCGCACTTCCTCTTCTTTCACAAAAACCGGTAATCTTTTGCTTTTCTTCGGACTGATGACCTGCCCCATGGGCGATTGTTCTACCCCTCCCGTTTTTAACTGGTATTTGAAAAAGGATTTCAGACTCGAAATTTTCCGGTTCAGCGTGACCGCCCCCAGCCCCTTGTCTTTTAACGACGCCAGCCAGCTCCGGACAATGCCGGATTGTATCTCCCGGAGTTCCCGGATCCCGTATTGTATTTCAAGAAAATCAAAAAAGTCGGTAAGATCATTCGTATAGGCCAGCAGGGTATGCGCCGAATACCTTTTTTCAAATTTCAGGTAATCCAGGAAGGTCTGTATGTTGGCACGTTCTTGTACAGGCATAAAAAAAGACAGCTACAAAGCTATTAAACTTTGCAGCTATCTCAAGAGTATATTATCCGTCAGGGATTAATTAGTCAAACTTACCAGTGGCCAGCTGCTGTTTGTAGATGGCTTTCAGTACTTGACCCCTGCGCCTTACAGAAGGCTTAATGAAACTCTGGCGCTCACGCAGTTGCAGGAGCACTTTGGACTTTTCGAATTTCTTTTTGTACTTCTTTAAAGCTTTGTCGATGTTTTCGCAGTCTTTTGAGTCGATGATCAGCATAATTAAATGATACCCCCTTCGGTATTTTTTTAAGGATGGCAAAGATAAGTGGGATTATTGAAATGAAGAAATGAAAAAAGAAATGATTTAACTTGCCTCCATGTTTACAGGTATTATTGAACACATCGGCGAAGTTAAAGAGGTCATTTCCAATGGTTCCAACCGTAGTTTCTGGATCGAATCCCCCATTTCAGACCAACTGAAAACTGATCAGAGTGTCAGCCATAGCGGGGTTTGCCTGACCGTGGAAGAGGTATCGGGCAACCGGCACCGTGTCACCGCCATCGATGAAACCCTGAATAAAACCAACCTGGGCAGCTGGGGGCCCGGCTCCCTTGTAAACCTTGAACGCTGTCTGCAGATGAACGGAAGACTGGATGGTCACCTCGTACAGGGACATGTGGATGCCACCGGCACCTGCACCGGTAAAACGGTCAAGGAAGGCAGCTGGGAATTTGAAATTGCCTTCCCCCGCCCCTTTGCTGAACTGGTGATCGAAAAAGGATCCATCTGCCTGAATGGCATCAGCCTGACCGCTTTTGAGGTAAAAAAGAAACATTTCAAAGTGGCCATTATCCCCTACACATTTGAACATACCAACCTGAAAACACTCGAACCCGGTCAAACCGTTAACCTGGAATTTGATATGATTGGCAAGTATCTGCTCAGAAGGTTATCTTTGAAAGACTAACACTAACCCCGGTCTTCCTGATGAACCCTGCACCTGCGCACAGGCAATATTACCCTGCACTGGACGGCCTCCGGGGACTCGCCATTCTGCTGGTGATCGTGTATCACAATTTCGGCTTTATCAATTATTTCTTTTTCGGTTGGCTGGGCGTTGATTTGTTCTTCGTGCTTTCCGGTTTCCTGATCACGGATATTCTCCTGAATACTGCCGGACAACCGAACTTCCTGAAAAATTTTTATACCCGCAGACTCTTGCGCATTTTCCCACTCTATTACCTGGCCTTAATTCTTTTTATTTATATCATCCCCGGGGTGTTCCAAACCTTTCCAACCGGATATTACCGGGAAAACCAGTTCTGGATGTGGACCTATCTCCAGAACTGGTTGTATATTTTTAAACCGGCCGGCGAAACCACCGGACTGCATCATCTCTGGTCACTGGCCGTGGAAGAACAATTTTACCTGCTTTGGCCCCTGATAATACTGCTGCTAAAAAAGCCGGGTCGTTTGCTTCTCTTTATTTCCCTGGTATTATTGGCGGTTATCGGGCTGCGGATTTGGATCTGGAATTCGCAGGTGGAAAACCTGGCCTATTTCAACCTCTATACTTTTAGCCGGATTGACGGCCTGTGTATTGGCTCCATGGTCGCCCTGCTGCACCGGATCAACCCGGGATTTCTATCCAAAAACACGTCTGTCGTGGTCCTGTGTTTTGCCCTGGCTAATTTTGCATTTTATTTTATCAACCAACAATACGCATTCAGTTTTCCTTACCTGGCCATCGCTGGTTATACCACATTTGCCATGACCTTCGGTCTGCTGGTCAATGAAGCTGTCACCAATGGCACCCGGCTGATCACCACTGTTTTCAGCTGGCCGGTATTACGGTTCTTCGGTAAAATTTCTTACGGCCTCTATGTTTTTCACTGGCCATTGTACCTGATTCTGAACCCCGTGCTGACCCAGGTGATCAGTATACCTGGTAACAGCACCCTGACCAGTTTTCTAGGCTCCCTGCTGTCCACGGGTATCGCCATTGGAATCAGCCTGCTGAGCTTTCATTATTTTGAACAACCTTTCCTGAAACTAAAACAACGGTTCAACTGAACCTTTCCACCTCCATGGATCTTGTAGAATATAATCTGATAAAAGAAAAGTCGTTCAGGAGACATCCCTGGGAACAGACCCGTATGCAGTTTCTGTTTTACCTGTTGAATCGTTTACCCAATAAAAATAATTTAGCCGATACCGGAAGTGGTGACGGGTATCTCGCATCGGGTATCGCCACCCGGTACCCCGAAGCCAGGGTAACCGCGATCGATATTAATTATACAGATGAATTGCTGGAAGCACTCCATACTGGAAAACCGGCCAATCTCAGGTTTACCAGGGATTTACATGTTATCCCCGATGACCCACCCGCCGATGCCATAATCCTGATGGATGTCCTGGAACATATTGAAAAACCGGAAGAACTCCTGAAAGAACTGCTGCAGCTGAAAGCGGTGAACAGTGAAACCCGGTTTATCATTACAGTGCCGGCCTTTCAAAAACTCTTTTCCATGCACGATAAAAATCTCGGCCACTACCGGCGATATAACCTGAAACAACTGGAAAAATTACTGTCCCCGTTATCGCTGCGGATGGAAAACAGTGGTTATTTCTTTAACAGCCTGCTGCCGGTCAGGTACCTGCAGAAACTGGTTGAAAAAAATAAACCGGTGAAGGACAAAGACAGTATACACAACTGGAAAGGCGGTCCTCTTATCACATGGATACTCCGTACCGGCTTTTGGATTGAATTTAAAATTACTTGGTATCTTGCCCGCCTCGGAATTAAAATACCCGGGCTCACCTGTTATTGTATATGCCGGTACGCTCCATAATTATACCCTGTCATAATGAAGCCCTGCGGCTGGAACCCGGAGCCTTTTCCGCTTTCCTCCAACAATCAGCCGGCACTCATTTACTGTTTGTCAATGATGGCAGCACAGATAATACGCAGCAGGTACTGGAACAGATCCGGAATAATAATCCGGACCAGGTAACAATTCTGTCATTGACCAGCCAAAGTGGTAAAGGGGAAGCCGTGCGACGCGGCATGATGGAAAGCCTGTCCCTGTTTCCTGCTGTTACGGTTTCCGGTTATATGGATGCGGACTTATCCGTCAGCCTGGATGAAATGACCCGTCTCTTCGGATGCTTCAGCCATGCAGAGAAACGTTTCATTCTGGGAAGCCGGGTTAAAAAAATCGGTGCACAGATCAGCCGGAATGAATGGCGGCACTTTTACAGCCGTATTATTGCCACTATTGTGGGTTCCATCATCCGGCTGGATGTATACGATACCCAATGCAGTGCCAAGCTGTTTCGCCAGGATAGTATTGAAACTGTTTTCAACAAACCATTCAGAACAAAATGGTTGTTTGATGTGGAGATTATCTGCCGTTTGCACAAGGCCTATGGACCGTTAAATGATAACGGGCTGGAAGAACCCCTGCTTGAATGGACGGAACGAAAGGGTTCCAAACTCCGCTGGTACAGTATCTTCCGGGTAATCCGTGAAGTCTTCATTTTAAAGAAATACTATACCGGCAAATGACTGAATCCGGAAATAATAAAAAATACCAGGACTACCTGTTTATTATCGTTCTGGCCCTGTTGGCATACTGGCCGGTTTCCTTTATGCTGTTCAGCGTAAAGAACGACGCGATCAATTATTTCCTGGCGATGCGCTACAATACCAGCGAAGCCATTCAATCCGGGCATTTCCCTTTATGGTCTCCCTATATTAACCTCGGCTATCCGCTCCATGGCGATATGCAATCCGGCACCTGGAATCCGGTGGTACTGGTGATGAGCCTTGTCCGTAAGTATGATATATACTGGCTCCAACTGGAAACTATCATCACCATAATTATTTCAGGATGCAGTTTCTATAAGTTGTTATCGCATTTCCAACTCAGCCGGGTCATCTTATTGGCTGGCAGCGCGGCCTATATGCTCAATGGTTATATAACGGATGCGGGTCAGTTCCTGAACTGGCTCTATGCGGCCGCTTACCTGCCCCTGGTAGTACTCTATGCTATCCGGAGTTTTGAACAGTTCAGCACCCGGGATGCCTTTTTACTGGGAGTCAGTTTTTCACTGATGTTATTATCTGCTTACCCTGCCGATTTTATTTTATTGGGATACTTACTGACGGCCTATTTCCTGTTCTCCGTTTTCCGTTATAAAAAAGATTCGGGCCTGATTAAAAGTTTTACACGTTGTTTGAAACCAGCACTGATTGCTGTCGTGAGTTTTGCGTTGATTTGCCTGCCAGCTATTCTCTCCTACCTGCCCTTTCTGGCTTCCATCCGGCGGGGAAACGGCGTGGAATTGGATGTCGCGTTGTCCAATTCATTTTCGCCCGTCAATTTTATTTCAGTTTTAACCCCCTGGCCCACCCAACGGCTTAACTGGGAACAATATACGGATCCGCTGATCCGTAACAGTTACATGGGCCTGATTCCCCTGGTGTTTCTTATTACGTATTTCCGGCAAAAAAGCAAAAAAACATTTGTTCAGTATTTCTTTACCGGCACCCTGATTTTCTTCCTCCTGTTTAGCCTGGGTAAAGCCGGAGGACTGAGGGTACTCAGTTATTACACATTGCCGCTGTTGGATAGTTTCCGTCACCCGGCCAATGCAAAACTCTTCGTTCTCTTTGCCGCCCAGTTATTGTCCTTTCTTACACTTGATAAGTACCTGAAAGAGCCGGGTTCTTTACAGCCGGCCATCAAGCGGATCGTGAATATTTTACTGGTGATAACCGGTCTCTTACTGATCACCGGACTTTTTAAGACCCGGATATTCCAACTGGCAGGGAAGCTGAATGTAACACATGGACGTTTAGACCTTAAAACCATATTTGATGCTATTAGCTTTTATGACTTCCTGTTTCTAAACGCAACCCTGGCATTCATCATACTCCTTATGCTGCGTTGGACTTTAAAGAAGAACCGTCTGCAGCGATGGTTGTTGCCGGTGCTCTGTGCCGAAATGATACTGGCTGCACAATTCATGCTCCCATTGACCTATTTCAGGACTTCTTCACCACAAACGGTACAAAATATACTGAACGCACAACCGAAAGGTTATCCGGCTCCTGACGGGTTTACTTCTATACGTGAGATGTCCGCAGATGGAATGAATTATTTTAATGAAATCGGTTGCCTCAACCCGTTTAATAAAAAGCCGGGACGCTCCGATTATATTATCACCCCGGCCAATCTTTCCTGGCAACTGGATTTCTGGGAGGACACGGCTTTCCGTGAAAAAATAATTGAATACCCTTTCTATTATTTAGCGGATACTATTTACCAGGTTCCTGATAAAAAAGATTTTATAAGGGATACCCTGTCCCGGAAAGCTGCATTAGCCAATCTGTCTTTATATGCAAAACCGCTGATTCCTGATAACCAGGATGCCCTATCCGTCATTGAATCATTCGGCCCCGAACATATTCGCTTTAAAGTAAATTCAGCCGGACCAACTTTCCTTGTTTTATTTCAGAATCATTACCCGAATTGGGCCGTCAGAATAAATGGTCAAAAAACGGATATCATTCCAACCAATCATGCATTTATGGGGGTGGTGGTTCCGGGTGGGGAACAAGTAGTGGAGTTCCGGTATGAAGCCCCCGGTATTCTATACATGGCCATGGGTTCACTACTCTTTACTCTTGCCGGTTTAGTGTACTTTAGCCGGAAGAAAAAAAATACCCGTGAACAGAAAGCTGACTAATACGATTCGTTTTGTAATGGATGAAGGCCTCCCTGCTTTTATCCGCGACAGCCGCTGGTTCATGTACCCTTTCTTCTGGTATTGGTTCAAGGGAAAGAACCTGGCTACTTATATGGACTTTAAGAAGATTGCCTGGGGTTTATCAGAAGCCGCTTTCAACCGCGTATACCAGGAACTGGATTGCAGGGCCACCGACCGCCCTACCGACCTGAATGAGAAATGTATCCGGCTTATGCTGGAAAAACTTCATCCCGAAGCTAAAACTATGCTGGATGTAGGTTGCGGAAGAGGACATTGGCTTTCATTAGCCGGCGGGGCCCGGAAAGATCTGCTGCTTACCGGCTGTGATGTATTCGAAGAATCCACCGTTAATAAATCCTTTACTTTCAAACAGGGTTCAATCTACCAGCTGCCATTTGAGGACCGGTCTTTTGATATTGTCACCTGCCATCATACGATCGAGCATTTGCCCGATATCCATAAAGCCATATCAGAATTGAAAAGAGTAACCCGTAAACAACTGATTATTGTTACACCCCGGCAACGTTACTTCTACTATACCCTGGACCTTCACCTGCATTTCTTCCCTGAAAAGGAATACCTGCAACAGGTCACCGGCATACCCAACGGTGATTATATGGATTGCGACGGAGACTGGTGCCTGATCGCCAATACCGGTTCTATTTAATGTGTTTATCTTTTAAAGCAGCCGCCACGGCCGTATCCATGAGCCTTTCTGCATAGGGTCTTGAAATGTCATTTAATTTTTCGACCCCCGCCTGTATGGCATCCTTGGTTCCCTGCTCCCGCAGACGGGTCAGCTCTTCCATGGCTTTTTCAGTTTCGGCAAGTTCCATGTCCGTGAGGAAACCGGTATTTCGCTGAATAAACTGGCGGGTGGTTTCCAGAATCTGCAAGGCTTCTGTCTGTGCTTCCACCAATGCCCGGGTGCGGATATCTTCCTTTGCATTCGTGATAGAGTCCATCAGCATTTTCTCCACTTCCGCATCTGAAAGTCCATACTGCGGTTTCACGTCAATACTTTGTTCCACCCCACTCCGTAGTTCTTTTGCTTTTACAGTCAGAATGCCATCCGCGTTCACCAGGAATGAAACCTCTACTTTAGGTAATCCGGCCGGCATTCCCGGAATGCCCGTCAGGTTAAACTCAGCCAGTTTACGGTTGTCTTTGACCAGGTCTCTCTCGCCCTGAAATACACTGATGCGCATACTTCCCTGGCCATCTTTCTGTGTGGTGTATTGCCTTCCGGCTTTGGATGGTATTTTTGAATTGCGGGGAATCAATACATCCATCAATCCGCCCATGGTCTCGATACCCAGGGAAAGGGGTGTGATATCAAGTAATAACAGGTCTTTATTATTTCCGGCCAATACATCGGCCTGTACCGCCGCACCAAGCGCCACCACTTCGTCGGGATTCAAGGTATCATGTACTTTTTTTCCAAAAAAAGCACTGACTCTTTGTTTCACTAAAGGCACCCGGGTGGAACCGCCCACCATCACCACTTCATCAATATCACTGGTTGCAAGACCGGCATCTTTCATGGCACCGGCACAACTGGTAATAGTGCGGTCAATCAATGGCGTAATCAGTTGTTCCAACTGTTCCCTGCTCAGACTGAACTCCTGTTCCGCCACCTCCCCGATATAATTGTCGCTGCTGCTCAAGGCAATTTTGGCTGTTTCCGCCAGGAGCCGGAGTTCCTGTGAAAGATTTTTATGCATCTTCAGTTCCTCATCAGTAATACCAGCCAAAGATGCCCAATACTGTACAATCGCCCGGTCAATATCATCGCCACCCAGGTAAGTATCCCCATTCGTGGAGAGTACTTCGAAAATGCCATTACTGATCCGAAGTATGGATATATCAAATGTTCCACCACCCAGGTCATACACGGCAATCGTCTTTATTTCATCCCGACTTAACCCAAGCCCGTAAGCCAGGCTGGCGGCGGTAGGTTCGTTCACAATACGGAGCACATCCAGACCCGCCAGTTTGCCCGCATCACGGGTTGCCTGCCGCTGGGCATCATTAAAATAAGCCGGCACGGTGATTACGGCTTTCGTAACCGGTGTTTTCAGTATATGTTCCGCTCTTGCTTTAAGTTCCTTCAGAATCAGGGAAGATAATTCCACAGGCGAGTAGAAGACCTCTCCCACCTGAATTTTCACGAGGCTTTCTGTATGGTCATCAATCACTTTATAACTAAAGTAACCGCTGTGTTCCCGGATATCATTGTAAGATTTTCCCATGAGCCGCTTCACAGAAAAAATGGTGTGCTGAGGCTCGGTGATCAGGAATTTTTTGGCTTCTTCTCCTACAGTCACCTGTCCCGTTTCGCCGAAATGAACAATGGAAGGAACCAGGGAAACGCCGTCATGTTCTTTTAATACAACCGGTTGCCGGGTATCCGGGTGTATGATCGCGACCAGGCTGTTGGTGGTACCCAGGTCGATTCCGACAATCATTTCATGCTGTTGCAGACTTCCCGTGGCTATGTTAATTCCTATTTTGGCCATAATTGATAGTAATTCTTTTGTGATCTTATCGCAGGGCAGGCCCCTGGCTGGGATAACCATGTATCCAATCTGCAAAATTCGCTTATCCCGGGCGTAAAAAAAAGTCCCGCCGGGGCGGGACTTTTCGTTTTTTGGAATATTTTCTAACGCATCAGGTACATTTTGCCGTACCCTTTGTTGAAATACTTATTGGTATCATCGCCTTGCGCCTTGTATTTATCAAGGGCTTTGCCATTCAGGTTGGTAATCACCCGGTAGAGATAGATACCATTTGCCAGTTTCTGGCCATACTGGTCAGTACCATCCCATTTGAACTCTGTGATATTACGTCCAATGCGGAGTGGCCCAAGTTCGTCCTTGGTGATTTCACGTACAATCTTACCCGTCACTGTCATGATCTCGATTTTGATATTCTGCGGCACTTCATTACCGGTAATGGTAAATACAAAGGCCGTGGAACTGGTGAACGGATTCGGGTAGTTGAGCATATTGGAGATCATCGGCTTATTGATCACCTCAAATAATACACGGTATTCTATGGCACCGGCTTCATTGGCACTCTTATCTTCCCCTGAAACAATCAATTCATATTCCCCATCCTGCTCAAAATAAGGCCGGAAGTTGAGCGTGGCGGTATTGTCATTGACCGGCACCTGTCCTGCTGGATTAAATTGCAGGGTGTCGTTATTGAAATAGAAGCGGCGCAGGCTGCCATTGGGATAACGTACCTGTAATGTCAGCAGGCTGGTATCATCCAATGCCATCCATTTAGCTTCATCCTTCAACTTAATAATAATGTCCGGTTTGGAGGATACAATATCGCGGTTCAGGATATGCATCCCGTCAAATGTTACATCCAGTAAAGGATTCAGGCTATCTGGTTTTACGTAAAGATTACGGAAAGCAAAATTATTAAAATGATACTGTTCCCACTGGTCATTATCCGGGTTAGCTTCCACATATACCGTATTGGCGCCAGGTATGGTTCCGGTGGCCACCACCGCACCGATCTGCAACGTATCATTAATCGGCAGAGGCCGGGTTCTTGGCTGGGGTATAATATGCGGAATGTTATTTTTATCGGTTATTACCATCTTCACCTTGATACTGTCAAATGGCGCTTCACTCACATTCTTAAACCCGACTTTAAACTGGTAAGGTTCACCCACATCCACCGTGTCTTTCACATTCAGGTAAAGATTTGGCGCAATGGCTCCTTCCGGAACGGGTTGATAAGTCACTCTCCAATAACGCAGGTTGTATGGGGTGAAATGGATATTGTCTGAACTACGCATCTGGAGTTTCAGGAAGGGATATTCTTCCGCATCTACATCAGACAGGTCAAAATCCTGCTGCAGGGGTGTCAGTCCGGTATACAATGGCATTTCGTCGCCATCTGCTGTAATCCCAATTACATTTAAAGTGGTGGTATCGCCGGCCGGTTCAGCGCTTCCTCTCCATTTCAGTTGTTTCCAGGCCTTGGCCGGACCAAATAAAGGGGAAGTGATAAATCCTACGGTATCGACGGTCGGACAATCAACAGAAAGAGTTGGATTGTCCACCACACCTGCTCCAAATACCCATTTGGGAGCAAACGACGGGTCATTCTTTTTATAAACTAAACCGAAAGGTCTGGGACGATAGAATGAATCAATACCCGACAATCCGGCATTTTTAAGATAATGATAAAGGGAATTTCCCGCACCGTACAGCGATTCATCCGCCGCCCAATCATTCGCATAAGCAATTGGGAAATTGGGCGCCCCGCCAAAAGTATTCGGATCCAGGGTGAAGTTTCTGACGACGACATAGTGCCCATCAGGAATAGAGTCTTTCATGAAATCCATCATGCGCTTCCTGAATTCCGGGGTGGTATAACGGTATTCGAAATTGTATGGAGTAAGTACACCAGAAAGATTCATAGGAGCATGACTTCTGAAACGCCCGTCACCCAGGTCATTCGGGAAATTAGTAGCTGCCCTGAGAACAACATTCCTCCATGGTCTGAAGCTCACGGGGTCAAAAACATTAAACACCAACGACTGGAACCAGGAGGTTAGCCTGATATTGGCAATACCATTTATCGCAACAGAAAAGGCGGCAGCACTGGATGATCCACTGGTCACGTAGGTACCCATTTTCAGGAAGAGATTCTGGTATACATTCCCGAATTTATAGTCATGGGTGGCAGAATCCAGTTTTATCCTGTTGTAAGTTGATTTGCTCAATTGGTAAAAATCAGATTGATTATATCCAAGATCGCTGCTGTTTGGACCCGAGTTGCTGAGATAAACAAAAGATGATTTATTCCAGGAAGGCTGCCCACTGGCAGGCACAGGCGCCACTCTCCAATGGTATACGGCACTGTCACGCAGGTTCATTCCATGTACAAATTCCATAACCCCACCTGAAGAACTCTGCGTATGGGATACCTTGAGCGGTGAATTGAAAAACTCAGTGGTGTCCATTTCCATGACATACTGTTTCAATACGCCAAAAGGATTGGCCGTGGATGCCACCAGCTTTAATGCGGGGTTGTTTACAATGGCATAATTATATGGATATACCGGACGGGCTTCGTCTTCATAGATGTAGATATCCTTGGTGATACAGTTATTGGTTTCATACAATTCATCTACTGTATTATCTGCATCCAGGCATATAGAAATACGATTGAGCCCTTTATCCCGGGTTGCCACAATATCGATAGCATAAGACAATGAATCCATGTATCGTACACCCGGAATTGTATCCCGGCGGATCACTTCAGTGGTCAGGTTGGGATAGGTCCGCTTCACTTCCACTACAATATTTTTATTCAACGCCTTACCCAGATTGACAAATTTCGCATCTACTTTAAAATGTGTTTCTGCTACAGATATAAAACTGGGATTCACTTTTACCAGCGGTTCTTCTATCGCATAATCCGGTTTATCGGTAGACCCGTCAAAACGAATCGCCGGGTCACCATGCAAAGTGGCCTGTTCGGTATGGAACCGGGCATAATAATCATTTTGGGTAGTGAGGTTGTATACCTGGGCTACGGATTCACGCATCACTTCTCCCAGTGTCTTTCCATAATGTGAAACCGATGCCGCCCCCATCGTTTTGGTATTCATGATATCGAGATAATGCACAATACCGAAGTGCGTACTGGCAATGAAAGCGATGGATCCCCGCTGGTCCGCCAGTACAAATTTTTCCGAAAGGGTTTCTTTGGTTAAGAAACGAAGTGTGTTGAAATTATAGAAATTACCGGCATTACAACCCATTACAATGGTAATCGGGTATTTGCCTGCATTATTATACTGATCAGGATTATCAAGGTTGAACTCAAGCGTGGTGGCGGAAGAGTGACCGAAATAAGTCATCACCCCGATACCCGTTTCAAACAGCTTGTACAGACGTTCACTGCTGGCTTGTTCCACCGGAGCAGAAGACACTTTACTGAAGGTATTCACATTTGCACCATAGAAGGTATCGGCAACAATTGACCGGTAACGCTCCATATCTGCTGTAAGGATCGCTCCCAGCGAACCATCAGCGGCTCCGATTACATGCACTACATTTTTCTGCCAGGCCCTGTCTGCAATCAGCGGACTGGAGAAAGCCTGAGCCTGTTCATACTGCCTTACTTTAGCAAGGTAAACCAGTACTTCATCACCTGAAATGGTCGACAGGCGGCCGATCGATACTTTTGGAATACCGTCCCCTCTTGAATCACATGCAAGTAAGTTATCGGAAGCAGGAAATCCAAAAGAAGGTATAAACGAAAGTCGCTCCACATCCGGGTTTGATTCATAACTCCGGTACTGTGTATAATTCAGGCCTTTACCGATCAATATAATATTCTTCACCGGGGCACTGTAACGGGCACGTGTCCAAAGAATGAAATTCCGGATAGCGGCCGGGCTTTTTTTAACGCCCAGTCCAAACTGGTCATACAGTTCATCAATCAGGTACACTTTGGCATTATGACTTCCACCGGCGGCAGAACTACGGTAGGTTTTATATTCTTCCACCGGATTGGCCCCTGAGGTAGAGGACTGCATAACAGGGTGAGTAATGATCAGGTAATTTCCCTGGTTGGCAGCAGTAAGATAATTAACAAAATTCCGGGTTTGCAGGCTGGTCACCTGGAAAATCGGATAATTAGGATACTGACCAAACATGATCAGTTTCCGCTTTACGGAGGAAGGCTCCAATACTACTTTAATCAGGTTTGGATTGGTGATATCGGTTACATACCTTTTCCCATTGGTAATGTCATAGATAACAGGACTGACTCCTCCATGGGTGAAATTTACGATCTCTAAATAGTTACCGGCTGGGTTGGCTTCCAGTTCAAAACGGAAATTACTCCCGCCGCCAAAATTGAACAAGCGGGGATAAACCAGTTCGGTCTGTGCAATCGCCATCCGGTCATTGGAAATACTGGTTGCATTCTTTACCGCTACTGAAGCTGTGCCTGCACTGATCAGCGAAGCATCAAAAGTGGTTTGAAATTTTTTGTAGTCAAAGAAATCCATGGTCTGGGTGGCCACCAGGGTATTATTTATCCTGACTTCCACCTGGCGTGGATTGAGTGCATTTCCAGAAGCATTGATCTTTATTAAAGGGGCCGGGGCACCCGCACCATTATAGGGGTACAGGTTAGCCATGCTTTCAGTACGTGTTACATTCGTACCAATATCCGGAGAAGCCCATCCTTCACCCTGATCATAGGAAGAAGAATACACATACTCCCCTACAACCGCGGCATATCCATTATTAATCCTGCTCTTATAATAAATTCCCTCTGTATGAAGAAAATATGGCTCCACAGTTAAAGTGGTAGGCAGCGCATTAGCAGTCGGAACCAGCCGGAGATTGGCACTGGCCGCATTAATAGTCAGAAAGTAGGAAACTGTATCTGTTTCAAGACTCCATTTGTCATTCAGCTGGTAATCCGCATTCCGGTACAATTCATTATCCGATTTACCATCATTCATTTCTCCCCAGAACTCAAGATAATCACCCGCGCCTAAGGTACCGGTCTGCACCGTTGTGTACATGGGCACCTGTTCTCCCTTTCTCCATAATTGAAAGTCCTGGGCAGGGGTGTTACCAATACCCAGAGAAGCCAGCACAGGCTGACTGATCCGGTAAAGTCCGTTAACACCTACTTTAAATTTATAATAGGTTTTGGAATAGTCAATCCATTCATTATTGTAGGTCTGCGACTGGGCAGCCAGACCGGAAATAAGAAGTAGCAGAAGTAAAAGTCTTTTCATGGATCAATAATTTATCGGGTACTGACAGATTTAATTAGCATCGTTTTTGTTTCCCACCAGGTTGAACCGGAGTGAAAAAACATGGGTAAATAACGGATTGGTCTGGTTGGCCAGGTTGGTAAAGGCATAATCAACCGAAAAGTTCTGGATTTTAAAACCAGCTCCGGCACTCGGCTGGTAAATCCAGACCCGCTTTTGATTCACCGTATCCCCGTCATACAGGGCTTTCTGGAAATTGTTGATACCACCGCGGAGGAAGAAAACATTATTGATATTCAGCTCCAGTCCCAGTTTAGGATCAGCACTTACCGGATCGGCACTGATCACCGTATTCCGCTGTCCGTCAAATGTGAGGTCAATATTAGCTTCTGCCAGTAAACTGGATTTCTGTCCCACTTTAAATTCACGGGCGATACCCAGCACAACCCTGGGTGCCGTTAATTCGGTGGACTTAACCGGTATCTCATTATTGGTCAGATAGAGTACTTCTTTTTCTTTTTCTGTAAAGGTGAAAGACCAGGCATTAAATGTGCTGGTAATATCACGGGCCGCTATACCAAAGCGCCAGTTCTTGCTTTTGATTTGCAGACCGGCATCCAGGCCAAAACCCCAGGCTTTGGCAAACTTGCCCACACTGCGGTGAATCACTTTGGCATTCAGTCCAAAGTCAATATTCTTATTTGCTTTCTCTTTTAATTTCTGGGCAAAGGAAAAAATAAAGGCATAATCTGCGGAAGAGAAAGACTGGATATTGTTGTAATTAATGGATCCATCGGGTTCCACCAGGAATAAGGTGTTCATGATATCGTCCACCGCAAAACGTAAACCGGTGATACCGATGGTTCGCTTATTTCCTGAAGTAGGAAGGGCAATGCTTGCATAATCATACTTACCGATGCCGGCAAAATATTCAGCATGCATGAGGTTTACTTGTGGATGATCTTTGATGTTGACCAGACCGGCGGGGTTCCAGTAGCCGGCAGTACCATCATTCACGGTGGCGACCTGAGAGCTGCCCATGGCCAACCCTCGTGCACCAGCCCCGATATTCAGGAATTCATTCGAATATTTCCTGAATTGAGCATGAGTAACCTGAAACAGCGTGGTGGTAAGCAGTAGCAGGAATAAGCGGTTCGTTTTCATTCACTGATTTTTCAAAATAAGCAATGGATTAAATTACTTGTTTTCGATTAGGTATTGGATAGCTTGTAAAATTAATCTTTACCCTTCTAAAATCATAACATTGTGGAGGGTTTAGACTAATCATTGAAAACGAATATTTTACATGAATATTGCCCCGGCAGGGCCTAAATCTGCATTCTGCCTTATTTTTGCTGGATTATTAGGGGTAATTACATATCCCCCCACATTGACAATCAATTAATTAAAAAATGAACCTGATCGAAGAATTACGCTGGAGAGGCATGATTGCGGATATAATGCCCGGTACGGAGGAACAATTAAACAAAGAAATGACCACCGGATATATCGGCTTTGACCCAACAGCCGACAGTCTGCATATCGGTAGCCTGGTCCCGATTTTACTGCTCGTTCATTTTCAGAAAGCCGGCCACAAGCCCATTGCCCTCGTTGGCGGAGCCACCGGAATGGTGGGGGACCCCAGCGGAAAAAGTGAAGAAAGAAACCTGCTCAGCGAAGAAGCCTTACAAAAAAATGTGGCGGGCGTAAAAGGCCAGCTGGAAAAATTCCTTGACTTCAACCCGGCCCTGCCCAACGCAGCAGAAATGGCCAATAACTATGACTGGTTCAAAGGCATCTCCTTTATAGATTTCCTGCGGGATGCGGGCAAACATATCACGGTGAATTATATGATGGCCAAGGATAGTGTGAAGAAGAGAATTGAGGGCGAAACGGGCATCAGCTATACGGAATTTGCTTACCAACTGATGCAGGGCTATGATTTCTACTGGCTGCACCAGCATAAAAATTGCAAACTGCAGATGGGTGGCAGCGACCAGTGGGGTAATATGACCACCGGCACCGAACTGATCCGCCGTAAAAGCGGTGGGGAGGCTTTTGTTTTTACCAATCCCCTGATCACGAAAGCCGATGGCGGCAAATTTGGTAAAACAGAAAGCGGGAATGTATGGCTGGATCCGGTACGCACTACTCCCTACCAGTTCTATCAGTTCTGGCTCAATGCCAGTGATACCGATGCGGAAAAATGGATCCGCATCTTCACTTTCCTTACCCGGGATACCATTGATATGCTCATCCATGAACACCAAATGAATCCTTCCGCCCGGGTACTTCAAAAAACACTGGCGCAGGAAATTACCACGTTTGTACATGGAAAAGAAGAGTATGAAAAAGCCGTGGAAACCACCCAAAAACTTTTTGCCAATCAAAACGCACCGGCCGAAAGCCTGAGCACCGAAGACCTGGAAGGCATGGAAGGTGTGATCAAAGTGGATTTTGCAAAAGACAAAATCGTGGCAGGCACCGATATCGTTTCATTCCTGGCCGAAACAGGTATTCTCTCCAGTAAAGGGGAAGCCCGTAAATTGGTTGAGGGTGGCGGGATCAGTATCAACCGGAAAAAAGCCGATGGGGTGAAAATGACGATTGACAGCAGCCTGTTACTTCATGACAAATACATCCTGGTACAAAAAGGAAGAAAGAATTACTACCTGGTACAGGCTGTTTAAATAATAAATTGAAAAAGGTTTATTTTATCAGCGGATTAGGGGCCGACAAAAGGATTTTCTCCTTTCTTGACCTGTCCTTCTGTGAACCGGTTTTTATAGACTGGATCACCCCGCTGAAAAATGAAAAGCTGGAAAGTTATGCGCTGCGGCTGCGTCAGCAGATTCCGGAAGAATCACCCTGGATTGTAGGCATATCCTTTGGCGGAATGCTGACGGTGGAAATAGCCAAGGCCGACCCTGCAGTACACGCCATTATTCTTTCAAGCAATAAAACAAAGAAGGAATTCCCGGTCTATTTCAGGGCGGGACTTTACCTGCCACTCTATAAATGGAGCCCGGCCCGTTTGTCTAAAAAATTCACATTACGTACAAGCTCCCTATTGGGCGGAACGAATGAAGCAGAGAAAAAACTGCTGCACCAGATCATCCGGGAAAGTGATATCCATTTTGTACGCTGGGCCATCAGCGCCATTCTGCATTGGAAGAATATGACTGTTCCGGAAAATATTATTCACATACATGGAACGGCAGACAAACTCCTTCCCTCCCGGTATGTAAAAGCAGATTATTTAATTGCGGGTGGCACCCATGTGATGACACTGGATAAACACCCCGAAATCAGCCAGCTGTTACAACAATTAATTCAGTGATTTTATGGTAGTCCACATCGCGTCGGCGAGAAACTGGTTCCCTTTTGCATTCATGTGGACCCGGTCGTAGGTCAGGATTTCCTTTTCTTTATTCTCCGGGTTATTGGCCAGTTCATAATCGATAAATTTCTTCCGGAGATCAATTAAGGGGAGATTGTTTTTCTTCGCGATGTCCCGGATAATATTGCTGTACCGGTTCAGGTCACCATCTAGGGGATTGCTCATATCCGTCTTCTCCCCTACCACAGCAGGTGTGCAAAGAACGGCTTTGATATTTTTCTCATTCAGTTTTCTAAGTATAGCCGAATAGAATTTTTCAAACTTATCCGGATCCGTACCCGTACCCAGCAGGGTCTTGTGCCACACATCATTCACCCCCACATAAATCACTACAATATCCGGATTCTTGGCCAATACATCCTCTTCCATACGCAGGTACAAATCATACACTTTGTTCCCGCTGACACCTGCTCCGGCAAATTCAAAACTTCCGCCCTTCCCTTCTGCTTTACTCATACTGTCCACCCGGGTAACATACCCACCCGGCTTAACACCGAGTTCTGTGATGGAATCGCCAAAGAAAATTACTTTGCTCTTCTTTTGCGGAACAAAGGCAAGGCTGGCTATCAGTACTAAAAGTAAAAGGATTGTTTTTTTCATAACTAACGATTAATACTGCAATATAAAACAAAAGCACCCTGTTAGTGCAGGATGCTTTTGGTAGAATTTTAGTTGTATTGTCTACTTTTTTTCAGCTGCAGCAGGGGCAGCCAGGTGTTTGGCAAAAAAACCCTCCATGGCCTTGTAAAAATCAATCTGGTTTTTCTCATTGGCAAAACCATGACCTTCATCATCTTTTACCATATATTCCACTTCAACACCCCGCTTCTTCAATGCTTCTACCATCTGGTCACTTTCGGCTTTATTGACCCGTGGATCATTGGCTCCCTGGGCGATAAACAACGGAACTTTGATCCGTTCTGCATGTAAAGCAGGCGATACTTCTGCCAGCAATAAACTGTCCTTCACGGGATCACCCACCAGTTCCTGGAACATAGCTTTATAGGGTTCCCAATAAGGCGGAATGGTTTTCATAAATGTAAACATGTTCGATACGCCAACATAATCCACGGCACAGGCATACAGGTCGGGTGTGAAGGTCACCCCGGCGAGAGTGGCATATCCTCCATAACTGGCACCATAGATTGCCACTCTTTTGGGATCTGCTATCCCTTCTTTAATCAGCCACTGCACGCCATCCGTTATATCATCCTGCATGGTTTTCCCCCACTGTTTGGCTCCTTTCAACCAGAATTCTTTGCCATACCCGGTGGAACCCCGGAAATTCATTTGTAAAACAGCATACCCGCGGTTGGCCAGGAATTGTATTTCCCCGTTATACCCCCAGTTGTCCCTGGCCCAGGGTCCCCCATGTGGATTGATGACCACGGGCAGGTTTTCAGGATCCATTCCTTTGGGCAAGGTCAGGTAACCATGGATAGTCAGCCCGTCCCTTGATTGATAAGTAATGGCTTTCCTCGCGGCCATATCGCCTTCTTTTAACCAGGGAAAAGCATCTGCCAGGAATTTGGTTTCCCCTGATTTTTTATCATAGAAATAATATTTAGCCGCCAGTTTATCATTCCCGGTCCATACTACAAATTTGTCTTCGGCATCATTATTCCCGTAAAGTCCCACTTCATATCCGCTGAATTTTTCCTTCATCTTCGTATACTCCGCTTCAGCTTCCTTATCCAGGAAATGATGTTCGCCTTTCCACGAAGTGAAGTTGACGGACTCGAGTACTTTTCTTTTGGCAGACCAGGAAAGCCCGTCTACATCATAATCTGTATTGGTATATAATTCTTTTACTTCCTTTCTGGCCGCAAGGTCATACTCGATCACGGCTGTTTTATCCCGGCCGATATTGGATGTCGCGTACAGGTTTTTGTTATCAAAAGTAAAAAGCTGGATACCGAAATTGTCTTTATACGTAGTGGTCAGTAGAGAATCGAAAGGAGTTGTTTCCGTGGCCCGGTGATAATAAGTCGTATTCACCCCATCTGTTTTACTGGCGATCCGGATCAGCCCGGTATGATCGGTGTACCAACCATCAAAGTTTTTATCATTCTGATAAAGCACTTTCATTTCCCCGGTTTCAATATTGATACTGTAGGGATCCATAAAGCGGGGATCCCGTTTATTTAGCTGGACAATGACTTCTTTTTCTTTACCAGGTACATACCGGAGGTCATCAAGTATTCCTGTCCTTACTTTAGGGAAAGGGGTTAGTGCTTTGGTATCCTTGCCATCCATACCCACAGAAAACAATTGGAAGTTTTCATCCCCACCCACATCCTGCAGGAATAATATCCGGCTGCCTTTCCAGCGGTAGTCATAAATATTACGGGTGGAATCATGGGTTACCGGCACACCGGTAGTATCGGTAATCTTCCGGACAAAAACATTGGTATGACCCATATGGGGTGACAGGTAAGAAATGTATGCTCCATCCGGTGAAAGCTGCCAGCCAAAATTTTCCGGATTCTTAAAGAAATTCTCCACCGGAATGACCGGGGGCTTTTCTTCTTTGGCCTTTGTGTTACAGGCGGCTGTTAACAGGAAAACAAATGCTGATAAGACCAGCATCGTCTTTTGAAATAATTTCATTGTATTTTTTTAATGGTTAAGAAAGGCGGGGGCGGGTTTATCAGTTCTGAAAGGGTGGGTATAATGTCAAGTTACGATAATCCGGATAAAAAAAGCATCCCGTATACCGGAATGCCTTTCCTATTTCCCATTTTCTATTTACTATTTACTATTCCCTAATTACTCCACATCCACCTGTTTCCGGATCACGGATCCATCGCTGGCTTCCGGCAGGTACTCCCGCTCTTTGATCAGGTAACCATTGCCTTTCTCGCAGAAATGGACTTTCATATTTTCAATACTGATCGGATTTCCATCCGGGATATCCGCAATATTACTGTGCCTGATTTCGTGACCATCCACAATCACCACCAGTCCGCTGCCAATAGCTTCCATCCGGTTGCCCCCTGTTACCAGCATGCCGGTATCCTCCCCAAGCCCGATACCGATACAACCGGGATTTCCAGCCACAGCCTGTGCCAGCCGGCCAAACCGGCCTCGTTTTTCAAAATGCGAATCAATAATAACATTACTCATAAATCCCAGTCCGGTAGTGATCTTCACTTCGCCTTTCAGGTGAGCACGGGTCGCATTCCCTTCATAGATCATCGTACTGCTCATGGCCATCGCACCGGCTGAGGTACCGGCAATCACAAAACGCTCTTCTTCCTGGTATCTTTTCTTAAGGATATTGAGAAACTCTGTACCTCCGTCCGTTACACTCAGTCTTAACTGGTTGCCTCCGGAAAACATCACCGCATCACAAACCCGGATCCGCTCCAGGTATTCCTCAATCTGCGTATCCTGCCGGTTGCGGATATGCAACAACCCGATATTGGTACAGCCGATTTTTCCAAATGCATTCAGGTAGTTTTCCCCCACTTCGTAAGGAATGGTGGAAGCAGTAGTGATCACTTCGATCCGGGAATTGACACCCCCGGCCTCTTCCACTACACGACGGAGAATACCCAACTCGAAGAAATTGAGGTTATTGCGGCGGAATTCACCATTTTCCAGGTCCGTGCCCTTATCCTCGGCACCTCCAATGGCGATCAGTTTTCCTTTAGGATGACTCATTCATCGGGATTTGATTCGGACAAATGTAGAAAGAAAAATGTTTAGAAAGTACTATAGCAGAAAGAGGCTGTAAGAAGGGTTTATTGTGTCTTAAAGTAGATAGTGGTTTAGATTAGGGTTTAGAAGGTTTATAAAGGCATTAGCATTAACACGCCCTCTTTTATCCTCCGAAGCAATTGAGAGGAGGGTTTCTCTCTTTTTCTCTTTTGACCTCTTTAGTGCCGCCCGCAGGGCCTAGAAAAGTTAGTAGTTAACAGTTCGTTGTTAGAAGTCAACAGACCTTATTAAGAAGATTTAGCAGTTAAGAACGCAGTAATCCCCTCCACTAAGACATCCAGCTGCTTCGTCGTAGTATACACATTCGGCGTTACCCTCACCCCTTTAATATTCTCCCATTCAATAGCCACGGTATGCACTTTGTATTTGTCCATCAGAAAGGAGTCGAGCTCCCCGGGTTTGCGCCCTTCTACTCCCACATTACCGATAGCACAGCCCCATTTCGGATGAAGAGAAGTATTGAGCTTGACTCCCGGCAAGCCTTTTACTTTTTCCATCCAGTAATTCTTCAGGTAATGCAGCCGCTTCTCTTTCCGCTCCGCCCCTATCATTTCATGAAATTCAATGGCTTTACCAATAGCCTGTTCAATAAAAAAAGGACGGGTGCCCAGGGCTTCAAATTTTCGGATATCATCCTTCAGCGGATTATCCACGGCAAACATCGGGTAGATGTTTTTTATTTTCTCCTTCCGTACATAAAGTACTCCACTGCCAATCGGTGCATAAAGCCACTTATGCAGACTGCCGGCATAATAATCCGCATCCAGCTCCGGTACTTTAAAGTCAAAATGAGCAAAACTATGCGCCCCGTCCACCACTACCTCAATCCCCCGCTTATGGGCTTCCTGCGCAATTTTCTTCACCGGCAATATCTGCCCATTCCAGTTGATGATATGGGTGATGTGGACCACTTTTGTTTTTGAGGTAAACGCGTTAACGAACTGGCTCACCAGGTAATTTTCATCCTCACTGGGCAATTCCAGGTTGATCCATACCATTTTGATCCCGTCCCGTAACTCCCGTTGCTTATAGGCATTGATCATGTTGGGATAATCCTGTTTTGCAGCTACCACTTCATCACCGGCTTTCAGTTGCAAACCAAAGATCACCGTCTCCAGTCCTTCGGAAGAATTGCGGTTAATGGCTATTTCCTCGGGAGAACAACCCGCCAGCTTCGCCAGGTTCTTACGCAAGGGTTCCCTTCCCTGGTCCAGCACCCGCCACATATAATAACTCGGGGCTTCATTGCTCAGGTCATAATACCGTTTCATGGCATCTTGCACTGTTTTTGGCGCCGGAGAAACCCCGCCATTATTGAGGTTGATCAAGGAAGGAGAGACCGTAAAGGATTGCTGGATATAATACCAGAAGTCTTCATCGGTGGCAAGTTCTTCCGGTGATATGCCGGCCGACTGACTCAAGGCCTGATCCAGGTTACGGCTCCAGGCTGGTTTGGCCAATGAAGTAAGGAAGGCGGTGGCGGAAAATACTCCGGCCCGTTGCAGGAAACGACGACGGCTGTTGAGCGACATACGGTTGTTTTAGGTTCCTAAATGTACTGAAAAAGCAATGACCGGAACAAGGGTTGGTTACCTAACTAAAATCACTTAAATTGACGATTCAACCTGACTGTATATGACAATACTTGAAATTAAAGTACTGAAAGGACCGAATTACTGGAGTGTGCGGCGTACCAAACTGATCCAGATGAAACTGGACCTCGAAGAGAAAGAGAATATGCCCACCAATAAAATCCCCGGCTTCCGGGAACGATTGGAACAATTATTACCCAGCCTTATTGAGCACCGTTGCAGTGTGGGGACCCCCGGTGGATTTTTCCAACGGGTGGATGAAGGTACCTGGATGGGCCATGTGGTGGAACATATCGCACTCGAAATACAAACCCTGGCGGGCATGGATACCGGCTTCGGCCGTACCCGTACACCAGAAGGCGAAAAAGAAGGCATTTATTATGTCGTCTTCAGTTATATGGAAGAAGATGCCGGCGTATATGCAGCCAAAGCAGCGGTACGTATTGCCCAGGCATTGATCGAAGGTTCCGATTATGACCTGGCAGAGGATATTCAGCAAATGAGAGTGATCCGGGAAGACACACGCTTAGGTCCTTCCACCGGTTGTATTGTGGAAGAAGCCGCTAAAAGAGGGATTCCCTTTATACGACTCAATAAACAAAGTCTGGTTCAACTGGGCTATGGAGTCAATCAGAAACGTATCCGCGCCACGATTGCTTCCACCACGTCGAATATTGCAGTGGATATTGCCTGCGATAAAGAAGAGACCAAGATGCTGCTCGAAGCTGCGGAAATTCCTGTCCCCAGAGGTACAGTGGTAAGAACCGAAGAAGGACTGGATGCGGCCATTGAAAAATTCGGCTACCCATTGGTGATAAAACCCATTGATGGCAATCATGGCAAAGGCAATACCACCAATATCACCAACCGCGAACAGGCCATCAAAGCCTTTGAAGCGGCCAAACATTACAGCCGCAGCGTGATCGTGGAGCGCTTTATCACCGGCTTCGATTTCCGGTGCCTGGTGATCAATTATAAATTTATCTGTGCCGCCTTGCGTACCCCCGCTTCCGTAATTGGTGATGGCGTACATGACCTGCAATGGCTGATCGAAGAAACCAATAAAGATCCGCGCCGGGGATATGGACATGAAAAAGTGCTGACGCAGATCACCATTGACCAGTTTACCCAGAAAATGCTGGACGATGCCGGGGTGACCCTGCAACACGTTCCGGCAAAAGGCGAACTCTTTTTGTTAAAACCTACGGCCAATCTCTCTACCGGGGGAACCTCCTCGGATGTAACCGATGAAGTGCACCCGGCCAATGTCTTTATGTTTGAACGGATCGCTAAAATCATTGGTCTTGATATCTGCGGGATTGACGTAATGGCGATGGACCTTCGTACCCCCGTTTCAGAAAACGGTGGGGCGATACTGGAAGTGAATGCCGCCCCTGGTTTCCGGATGCATATCGAACCCGCCGAAGGACTGCCCCGCAATGTGGCCGAACCGGTGGTGGATATGCTATTCCCCAAAGGAAGTGCCGGACGGATTCCCATTATTGCGGTGACCGGCACCAATGGCAAAACCACGACCACCCGGTTGATTGCCCATATCGCTAAAACTGCCGGAAAGAAAACGGGATACACCACCAGTGATGGCGTGTATATCCAGAACCAGCTGATGATGAAAGGCGATTGCACCGGACCGATCTCTTCGCAGTTTGTATTAAAAGATCCTACAGTAGATTTTGCCGTACTGGAATGTGCAAGGGGTGGTATCCTGAAAGCCGGACTGGCTTTTCAAAATTGTGAAGTTGCCGTGGTAACCAATGTAGCCGCAGATCATATCGGGTTGGGCGGTATTAATTCCGTTGAACAAATGGCCAAGGTAAAAGCCGTAGTGGCAGAGACCGTATTCCCGCATGGGTATTCGGTACTGAATGCCGATGATGACCTGGTCTATAAAATGAAGAACGACCTGAAATGCAATATTGCTCTGTTCAGTATGGATGAAAACAATCCGCGGATCAAGGCACATTGTGCCAACCATGGTCTGGCCTGTGTATATGAAAACGGCTATGTCACCATTATGAAAGGCACCTGGAAGATCCGGGTTTTACCGGCCCGTGATATTCCCCTGACTTTTGAAGGAAAGGCAGTTCATAATATCAACAATTGCCTTCCGGCGGTATTGGCCGCTTATTTATACCGCGATATCAATATCGACGATATCCGGACCGGTTTGCAAACCTTTATACCGAGCGAGAGCCTGACTCCGGGCCGGCTGAATTTTTTCCACTTTAAGCATTTCACGATGCTGGCCGATTTTGCCCATAATCCACATGGATTACGCCTGCTCTGTGATTTTATCAGTAAACTGGATTACCCGGCCAAAATCGGGGTCATTAGTGGTACCGGCGACCGCCGCGACGAGGATATCCGGGAACTGGGAGAAATCTCAGCTGCCTATTTTGATGAAATTATCATCCGTTGTGATAAAAACCTTCGTGGGCGTACGGCCGATGAGATTATTGACCTGCTGAAAGAGGGGATTCATAGTGTAAATCCGGATATCCCGGTACTTACGATCCCCAATGAGGACCAGGCACTGGACTATATCTATGAGAACGCCAAACCGGGTGCTTTATACACAATTATGTGCGATGTGGTGGCCAGGGCGCTGGATAAGATTAAAGAACTGAAAGTGAGGGAGGAAAAAGAAAGCAGGCCCGCCTGAATATTTGTATAATTTCTTCAAATTCCATTTGGGAAAAAAGGCAGATAGCCCTATTTTTGCACTCCCAAAAGCAATTTTGGTTACGGATTGACCCATGGTGTAATGGTAACACTACTGATTTTGGTTCAGTCATTTAAGGTTCGAATCCTTATGGGTCAACAAAAAACCCCGCATCCGCGGGGTTTTTTGCATTTATAGGTTGTTGATTACTACCGGATCAGCATAATACTTCCCTTCTTAAAAATCACTTTTCCCGTATAATCAGTGCCCTGCACCATATACACGTAGTTATTTGTATCCTGGATCAGGCCTTGAATACGGCCATCCCAACCCTCCCCGATCCGGCTGGTCTGAAACACCAGTTGGCCCCAGCGGTTAAAGACCCGGAAATATTCCAGCCGGGCTATACCCACACAGATCGGGAATACCTTATCATTCCTGCCGTCATTATTGGGGGTAAAACCAGTGGGAACAAAAATATCCGGACCGGTTTTGAAAATAGTCACCCGGATATTATCCTCTCCATAACAACCTTCGGGATTGGTGGCTCGAACGATATAAGTGATATAATCCCCCATTTCGGGTCCCAGGGTCGCCACCGGGTTGTAAATATTGGTAGCACTGAGTCCAGTTGGCGGTGTCCAGTTATAATTCGTAGCCGTGGGATCACTGACCGTAGCTTCCAGTTGCAGGGGCTGATTGGCCACAATCGACGTGTCATTCCCGGCAAATACAACAATAGGAGGCCTGACCACTACCTTGAAAGTATCCCGGAAAATATTGGGACATCCGGCATTGGTCACACTGAAAACATAATCCGTATTCGAGCGTGGACTGGCCTGGGCATTGATCTGTTGGGGAATAGTAGTGACCGATCCCGATCCCTGGTTAGACAATGTACTGGCATTGGACCAGGTATAACTTGTACCTGTCGTAATGGTGGCATTCAGATTGGCAGACCGGCCATAGCAGATCGTTGCAGAATCCGGATTGATAATGGCAGCCGGATAAGGAACGTTTATAAAGTTAATCGTGGCAATGGTACTGGTGTCTGCCGGACAAACTCCGCTCTTCACCACCGCCCTGTAATATTGTGTGGTATTGACACCCAGCACCGGATGAACCGCACTGGGATTGACCGGCACCACTCCTGCCCAGTTAGTATTATCAAATGACCGTTGCCAGTTTTGAACGGCGCCGGTATGTCCGTTTAAGGTAAGCAGGTTATCGGCATTTTGTCCAAGACAGATGGTGGTAGTGACCGGACTCACCGTACCTGCTACTGTTCGCGGATCCACTGTGATAATGGCCGCGGCACTGGTATCGATCCTGCAGGCAGCACCATTCTGCACAAGGGCCCTGTACTGTGTGGTGCTGGTCAGATTTTGTGCTGTATAACTGGTGGTTTGGTTTCCAATAATGTTCCAGCTCAATCCATCAGTGGATGATATCCAGTTGATCACCGTTCCCCGTTCGCCGGTTAGATTAAGCAAGGTATTATTCGTACCTGAACAGACACTGTTATTGCTGTTGACCAGTCCGGGAATAGTTGCCAGTGTGGTAGTGACATCAAGGGTGTCCCGCAGATCCGCGCAACCATTAATCTCGTGGGCAATGATTTGTCCCCCGCCGGTACCGGCAATCACGTTCAGGATATTGGAATTGGCACCAGAGACAATGGTCCAGCCAGCTGGAACCGTCCAGTTATAAATCGCCCCTGCCAATGCAGGAATGGAATAGGTCATATTGGAATTGGCACAGGCCACCGGGCTGCCGCTGATTTCCAGTCCGGCACAGGTATTCCGCACCGCCACATAGGCATAAGCAAAGTGACCTCCTGGCGTACAGTTAACAGATTCAAAAGTCAGCATTACCTGCCGTCCTCGGTAAGCAGAAAGGTCAAAGGTTACTTCCGTCCATCCCTTGGTCCACACATCAAACAAAAGGGTGCCGGCATTATTGTTATTGCCGGTATGCGTTAAAAAAGGGGTCGGACTCAATGAAAAGCCATTGGCCAATGCCGATGCTGTATCTAATGTAGCCCCGGTAGAGCCGCCTCCACCACCTGCATCATTGAAAGTAGGCAGGTAATACTGTGGAGAAGCACAGGTTACGATACTGTCTTCGGTTGATAATGTGGCTTTGAATAGAGGTTGCTGGTTGGAATTATGGGTGCCATTTTCCAGTACCATGGCATATGCATACGTCATGGTAAACGGAATAGCGGGTGAACCGGCCGGTACATTTATCGTATACGTTATGGCGCGCGTAAAGCCCCCAGGATTGGAGGTTGCATTTCCATTAGCAGAACGATAATCCCATGAAGTGGCCGTTGATCCCATTTTTACGGAATGACCATAAGCATAGCCGTTAATCGTTGGAATCAGTTGAAAACTACCAAAAGGATCAGTGCCCTGGGTGCTGATCACTTCGACCCCTGTGCCGGTTATGGTATATTCGGGTATGGTTCGGATACCGGAATTGGGTATGGGATACAACTGGAATCCGCCATTGACCAGTCCGGTCCGGGCTGCCCAAAAACTGATATCTCCGGAAGCGAAATTGATATTCGAAGGACAATTCTGTAACTGGCCTGCAGCCGGAAGTACGACAATAAGCAACCCGGTAAAAGACAGGAGTCTTTTCACTGTTTTAAGAAGGGTTGCTATTTGGCAAACTGCTTTCATCTGGAATCCGGCCTTTTTGAAATTCGTAAAAAAGTGAAACGCTTTTATTAGATTATTGTTTTCCCCAAACCTTCAGGTTTAGAGACATTTCTAACAAATGTATTATTTCCGGGCGGTCAGAAAGATGACTCTCGTTAACCGGCTGGATTGAATCGGAAAGTTCGTCCAAAAGGTTCCCTTCCATGCTGAATTTCAGCTGAATCAAATGGGAAAAATACGAGAAATCTCCACTTCTACAGGGGGTGAATCGCAGATCGGAAGAATGGATAACAGCATTAACCAGAGTAAAAATCTATACCTTTTGTAAACATACCTGCAGGCTGTCTTTCCAGTTTTTGGGAGTGCATCCGAAGGTGGAAAAAATTGTAGCAGTATCCATCACCGAATAAGCCGGTCTTTTTGCCGGGGTGGGATATTGTGAACTGGGGATCGGGTGTACCCGGCAAGTCAAACCACTGAGCTCCTTAATGGCCACGGCAAAATCATACCAGCTGATTACGCCGGTATTGCTGAAATGATACATGCCCGGTACCCATTTATCCCCGGCAATGATCTGCATGATCACTTCGGCCAGGTCAGCTGCATAAGTAGGAGACCCAACCTGGTCATTCACCACATTCAGGTCTTCGCGTTCACTCATCAGCTTCCGCATGGTCTTCACAAAATTTTTCCCGAATGTTGAATAAACCCAGGACGTCCGGATGATAATGGAGTCCGGATTAAATTGCATAGCTTCCTGTTCCCCTTTCAGTTTGGAGGCGCCATATACGCTTTGTGGATTTGTTGCCGCATCCGTTTTATACGGGACCGTCCCGTTTCCATCGAACACATAGTCCGTGGATATATGCAAAAACTTTGTTCCGTACTCTTTACATACCGCAGCCAGTACCCCAACTGCTTCCCCGTTTACCTGGAAAGCCAGGTCTTTTTCCGTTTCTGCTTTATCCACCGCTGTATAGGCGGCGCAGTTGACCAGGTATTGAGGTTTATATCCTTTGAAAAAATTCCTGACCAGCTCAAAATGATGAATGGGCAGGTCTTCGCGGGATAAAAAGATAAACCGGAATCCGGGATAAGCGGATTCCAGTTCTTTCATTTCTTTGCCGAGCTGACCGTTGGCACCGGTCACCAGTATAGTAGGTAATTCAGCCATTATGCGTCAAATTCAAAAGTATTGCTGCAATTGGCCAGCGTGGGTAATACCATGTCTTTTTCTGAAATGATGGCTTTATCCGCCGGCACCTGCCAGTTGATATTCAGTTCGGGATCATTATAAATAATACCGCCTTCGCTTTCTTTGGCATAAAAGCCATCACACTTGTACAGCACTTCTGCCTGCGGACTCAGCACAGAGAAACCATGGGCGAACCCTTTCGGCACCAGGAGTTGCTTTTTATTCTCAGCAGAAAGTACAACTGTAAACGCCTTTCCAAAGGTGGGGGAACCTTTACGGATATCCACTACCGCATCCAGTATCTCGCCACGCAGAACCCTGACCAGTTTGGTCTGGGCATTGGGCGGTAACTGGTAATGCAATCCACGGATCACGCCATAACAAGAGCTGGATTGATTATCCTGCACCCATTGGGTGGCGATTCCCTGCTCCCGGAAAATCCGGTCATTGAAGGATTCAAAGAAATAGCCACGGCTGTCTTCAAACACCCTGGGTTCAAATATAAAAAGTCCGGGAAAGGAAGTATCAATAAATGGCATATTAAAGGCTCCAGTAAGTTCGGTTAGTAATTTTATTTCGATAGATCCCTTTCAGGTCAGCCACCATGGCATGCGGCTTGGTGATGCTGGCATAATAATTTTCATCCAGGTCTTTATATTGTTTATGCGGAACGGGGATGATCACGGCATCATAATCATTGGCCACTTTGTCCACCAGGCCAAAACCATACTCATGTTTCAGTTCATCTGAATCCGCATGCGGGTCTTCCACATCCACATTCACATAATATTCTTTCAGTGCATTGACCACATCACTCACTTTTGAATTGCGGATATCACTCACATCTTCTTTAAAAGTGGCGCCTTTGATCAGGACTTTAGAGGATTTTACATCCCCGCTGTTCTTAATGATATGCTGGATCACTTTCTTCGCCACATATTTTCCCATGTTATCATTGATATTACGGCCGGCGAGAATCACTTCGGAATGATACCCGAGTTCCTTGGCCTTGTGGGTCAGGTAGTAGGGATCCACCCCGATACAGTGACCGCCCACCAGTCCGGGTTGAAACTTCAGGAAGTTCCATTTGGTACCGGCGGCTTCCAGTACTTCATAGGTATTGATGCCCATTTTATCAAAGATCAGGGACAGTTCATTCATCAGGGCGATATTTAAGTCACGCTGCGTGTTTTCAATGATCTTGGCGGCTTCAGCCACTTTAATATTGGAAGCACGGTGCACCCCTGCTTTCACCACTAATTCATAGGTTTTAGCGATCTGGTCCAGGGATTCTGCATCGCAACCGGATACCACTTTAATGATGGAGGAAAGCGTATGCTGTTTATCTCCCGGATTAATCCGCTCGGGGGAATAACCCAGTTTGAAATCAATTATATTCTTCAGGCCGGATAACTTCTCCATGATCGGCAGGCAATCCTCTTCAGTACAACCGGGATAAACAGTGGATTCAAACACCACATAATCTCCCTTCTTCACGACTTTACCTACTGTTTCAGAGGCTTTCTGGACAGGAGTCAGATCCGGAACATTGTGCTCATCCACCGGGGTGGGAACGGCGACTATGAAAAATTTAGCTTCACGTAATACATCCAGCGAATCGGTAAACGTGATATCACATCCGTCAAAGGCTTCTTTCTCCAGTTCATTGCTTGGATCAATCCCCTGCTTCATCATGTCGATCCTTTTGGCACTGATATCAAAACCAATCACGGAAATCTTTCGGGCAAACTCCAGGGCAATCGGAAGCCCTACATAGCCTAATCCGATGACGGCCAGTTTTACTTTCTTGTCAACTAATTCCTGATACATTTTCTTAAGGTTTAATGATTATTGTGGTTGGTGGTTTACGAATTCAAGAATGTGTTTGGTAATATAGTCAAGTTGTTCCTGATCCATCTCGGTATGGATGGGTAACGAAATCACCCGGCTGGTCAGCCAGTCGGTTACGGGCATCATCTGGGAGGCCGTACCAAACTGTTCAAACATTTTTTGTTTATGTCCGGGTACCGGGTAATAGATCATGGAGGGAATCTGCTTTTCAGCCAGGTATTGTGATAAGGCATCACGGTCTGCCCCTTCCAGTACCAATGTATACTGATGAAAAACATGATGGGACCAGGAGGCACGGTAAGGCACGATAATTTTTTTATTTCCACTGAATGCCTGGTCATAGAAATCAGCAGCGGTCCGGCGGGCAGCCACATATTCATCCAGGTGGGTCAGTTTAATATCGAGGATAGCGGCTTGTATGGTATCCAGCCGGCTGTTACATCCCACCACATCATGGTAGTAACGACGGCTCTGGCCGTGATTGGCAATCATTTTTAACTGATCCGCCAGGGCATCATCATTGGTAAAGATGGCCCCGCCATCCCCAAAAGCCCCCAGGTTTTTGGAGGGATAAAAAGACGTGCAGCCGATATGACCGATACTGCCTGTTTTCTTTTTTGTACCATCCGAAAAAGTATAATCAGCTCCCAGGGCCTGGGCATTATCTTCAATTACATACAGGTTATGCTTTGCCGCAATAGCCATGATTTCCTCCATCGGCGCAGCCTGACCGTAAAGGTGTACCGGCACGATCGCTTTGGTCCGGGGCGTGATCGCCTGTTCGAGGGCCAGCGGGTCAATGCAAAATGTTTTGGGATCTACTTCTACAAATACCGGGGTCAGGCGCAACAGGGCAATGACTTCAGTAGTGGCGATATACGTAAAAGAAGGGGTGATAATTTCATCTCCTGGCTGAAACCCAAGGGCCATCATGGCAATCTGCAGTGCATCCGTACCATTGGCGCAGGGAATGGTATGTTTTACGCCGAGGTAAGCAGAAAGATTAGCGGCAAAGGAATGAACCGGTTTCCCGTTGATGAATGCGGAGCTTTCCAATACTCCGATGACCGCCTGATCCACTTCTGTCTTGATCTTTCGGTACTGGGTTTGGGTATCAACCATTTGAATTTGCCTCATAGAATGGAGTGTTCTTGCTTAAGTGTCGCAAAAATAGTAAAATACAGGTAGTTTGCACTATTGCCTGTACTTTTGTTACCAGTTCAAATACAACAACTTGGCTGTTTTCTTTTACAATATTTTCCTCTGGGTTTTTAAAGCGGGTATTCATATCGCTTCCCTGTTCAGCGCAAAGGCTTCCAAATGGGTGCAGGGACGGAAGGGACTGTTTGACAAACTAACCCTGGCGATTCCTGCAGATGAAAAAATTATCTGGATGCATTGTGCCTCCCTGGGAGAATTTGAGCAGGGTCGTCCTTTATTGGAAAAAATGAAAGAACAGTTTCCGGATTACCGGTTTCTGCTGACTTTTTTCTCTCCTTCCGGGTACGAAGTGCAAAAAAACTACAAAGGGGCCGACTGGGTCTTTTACCTCCCGGCAGACGGCCCACATAACGCCAAACGCTTCCTTGAAATTGTCCACCCCAGCCTGGTGATCTTCGTAAAATATGAATTTTGGTACTATTATCTCAAGAAAATCAAGTACCGGAACATCCCCCTGGTCCTGGTTTCAGCCCTTTTCCGGGAGGATATGAGCTTTTTCAGTTGGTATGGCGGATTACAGCGCAAAATGCTATCGCGGTTTGATCACCTCTTTGTACAAAATGAGCGTTCTGCCGAACTGATCAAAGGAATCGGGCTGGAGAATATCTGTTCTGTTTCAGGAGATACCCGTTTTGACCGGGTGGCCGCCATTGCAGGTCGTTTTGAACCCATTCCACTGGTGGAGGAATTCTGCGGAAATAGTCCGGTACTGGTGGCCGGAAGCACCTGGCCGGAGGATGAAATGGTTTTGGCCGGAGCCTTCCACTCACTCCGGGATCTCCCTTTGAAAATGATCATTGCCCCGCACGAAACAGATGAAAAAAATATCCGGGAACTGAAAAAATTATTCCCGGAAGCGGTGCGTTTTTCGGAGGCAAAAACAGGGGCCCTTCATAAGGAAAAAGTACTGATCATTGATAATATCGGGATGTTATCCCGCTTGTATAAATATGGCTGGCTGACCTATATCGGGGGGGGCATGATGAAAAACGGGGTGCATAATGTGCTGGAAGCCGCCGTATACAATAAAATTGTTTTATTCGGACCATTTTACCAGAAATACACGGAAGCCATCGGTCTGGTAAAAAGTGGGGGTGGTATTACCTTCACTGATGAAGCAAAGAATGGTCATACCCTGAAACTCCTGATCGAAACCCTGGCGGATGATGAATCGGAATACCGGATGCGGAGCGAAGCAGCGGGTGATTTTGTAATGTCACACCGGGGTGCGACAGATAAAATCCTGCATTATATTCAGGAAAACCGTCTTTTAACGAGCTGATCAAAATGTAATACCGTAGGACTATTGGTATCCCAGCCAAGTTTCAATTTAAGTTCCCGGCTGATCCAGAACTCGGCTTCGGCATAAATATTAAAATTATTGATCGTGCGGATACTCCGTTCGTAGCTGTTTTCATCCCCCCGGAATAATTCGTTCAGGAAGATAAACCGGTCGTTGATTCCGATGGCTTTTCGCAGATCTCTCACCGGGGTCTCCTTCAGGACTTCCATCAGTTCCGTCTTACCTTGTTTCAGCCGGTCATTCAGCGACTCGCCGTGGGATGTTTTATCATTGACTTCATTTCCACGCGGCTGGGACTGATGGGACAGGGTCGGAATCTCGGTCATGGGATCAAACAACATATCCAGTTGTCCGTTTTTCTGCACCACAGACACATTGTCTTCTTCCACGAGCAGGGTCTCCTTTTTCTCCACCACTTTTTCTGCCGCAGGTGCCGTTGCCGGCATATACTTTTCATAACCAGCTGTTACCACTGTTGGTCTTTCCTCCGATTGTACCGGACGGGAGGGCAACATCACGGCCACTTTAGCGGTACCAAGCCCCTGGCTGCTATGGGTGCCGGATCGGGTCAGTTCCAGCTGGATGAGCTGAACCGTCCCCAGTAAAACAGCCGGATCCGCCTGCTGGTCGAACTGTTGTTTTAATTTATTGATGAGCGACTCTATTCGTTCCATTCATTTATATTTGGCGCCGGTAAAACCGGCTCAATGAAGTTACAAACAGTTTGCCAATAAACCCATATACCCAAACCCACCCCTAAATCTTAACAATGTTTATTGAACCCAATACCAGTGGAGAAAGGCGAGGCAGTATTGAAGTAATCTGCGGATCGATGTTCAGTGGTAAAACAGAAGAACTGATCCGCCGCCTTAAGCGGGTAAAGATCGCCAACCAGAAAGTGGAGATTTTCAAGCCGGCCATTGATATAAGGTATGATGAAGTGAAGATTGTTTCCCATGATGCACAGGCCATTCACTCCACCCCGATCGATAATTCACAGAAAATCCTGCTGATGGCCGGTGATGCGGATGTGATCGGCATTGATGAAGCGCAGTTTTTTGATCCGGAAATCGCCAATGTCTGTGATGAACTGGCTTTCCGGGGTATCCGGGTGATAGTAGCCGGGCTGGATATGGATTACCTGGGCAAACCCTTTGGCCAGATGCCCTTTATCATGGCCAAAGCGGATTATGTGACCAAACTGCACGCCATATGTATGAAATGCGGCAGTATTGCCAATTATTCATACCGTAAAATCCCGAATGAAGACCAGGTGATGTTGGGGGCCACGGATGCTTATGAGCCCCGCTGCCGGAAATGTTATCATGAAAAATAATAGTCCGTGCTTCGCCACCTGAATGTTTACATTTGCACGCAAATAAAATTCTATCAGCCAATTCCGACATATACTGACCCTTTTCAAAAAAGACCTGTTGCTTGAACTCCGGCAGCAATACAGCTTTTATGGCATCCTGTTGTATATCGGAGCCACCATCTTTGTGTTGTTTATGGCTATTGATGGGCCGGAAAGCGCGGTGTGGAACGGATTATTCTGGGTGATTCAGCTATTTATTTGTATTAATGCGGTAGCCAAAAGTTTTATGCAGGAAAGCAGGGGGCGTATGCTTTATTTTTATTCGATTGCCAGTCCTACCGCCTTTGTCTTATCCAAGCTGATCTTCAACTCGCTGCTTATGATCATCATGAGTATGCTGAGTTTGCTGCTGTTTACCATGTTTCTCGGTAACCCGATTTTAAAAGCCGGTCCGTTTATCGGACTGGTCTTGTTAGGCGGCTGGAGTCTGAGCCTGGTATTCAGTTTCCTGGCGGCTATTGCCGCAAAAGCACAACAAAATGCCGCCATTATGGCTGTGCTGGGTTTTCCAATCATTATCCCCCAACTGATCCTGTTAATGCGTTTGTCAGGCGCCGCCTTCTCCCCTTTACTAAGTATTCCTACGAGTACGGTACTCATGCTCGTTGCCCTGGATGCCCTGATCATTTTGCTCGCGGTAATCCTTTTTCCTTTTCTTTGGAAGGATTGATTTTTAACGGATTCCGGCCTGATTATTATCAAAAGAAATTTTCGCTTCGTTTAGCAGGAGCACCTTAATTTTGCCTCACTTTACCGGTCTTAACAGACCCCCATAATGACCAACGAAAAAAACTATATGCACAAGTCCTGGTGGAAGATCACTGCAGTATTACTGCTGATTTACACGGTTATTGCCGGCTTCCTGGGACCTGTCCCCCACCTGCCCTTGTTGCAGGAAACCATCCGTAACCTCTATTTTCACGTATGCATGTGGTTTGCCATGATGATCCTGTTTACGGTATCTGTGGTCAATTCCATCCGATACCTGCGGTCTTTCAACCTGAAATATGATATTTATGCCCGGCAGTTCGCGGTGGTGGCGATTGTATTCGGCATTTTAGGGTATATCACCGGGGCGATCTGGGCCTCCTATACCTGGGCGGATCCGAATAAACCGGCGGCCAATTCATTCAGCACAATCGCCCGGGATCCCAAGCTGATCGGTGCGGCTATTGCGTTACTGGTATATTTTGCCTACCTTATTCTACGCGATTCAGTACAGGATATGGATAAGAAAGCAAGGATCAGTGCGGTATATAACATATTTGCCTATGCGATTTTATTCCCTTCAATCTGGATTCTTCCCAGGATCCTGCCCAGTCTGCACCCGGGCAATGATGGGGAAAATCCGGCACTGGATGTAAAGAATGATATTGACAGCGGTATGCGTACGGTTTTTTATCCGGCTGTCATCGGCTGGACCCTCCTTGGGGTATGGATTGCCACTTTGAAGATCCGCTTCAGTTTATTGAAAGAAAAAAAGATGTCCGCATGAAAATAATCAGACAGTTATTCCTGCTCCTCCCGGCCCTGCTCCTTTCCCTGCTCACGCTGGCTCAGAGCAAACCGGTTGAAATGGCTGACACAATGCGCAGCAATGGCCGGATTTATGTGGTAGTGGCCGTGGCCCTTACCATAATGGCCGGACTCATCCTTTATGTATTCAGACTGGACCGCAAACTGTCCCGCCTCGAAAAAGAATCCAACTAACTATTTACCGGTCAGCAAAACAGAATGATTCGCTGGCCGTTTATGTTTTTATATAATAACGAACGATTGCTATAACCTAAAAAAGAAACCATGTCACACAAGTACAGTTTTTTTGGCGCGGTGGAAAGAAGTTTCGACAAAG